>JANNVN010000164.1:0-3417 GCA_031414435.1 Gemmatimonadaceae bacterium | reverse complement strand
TCCACGGCATTGCTGCTGCTCAGCGCTGCCGGGTGTGCCGACGGCACCCTGTCGCCGACCGGCCCGACCGGCGTGAGCGCCGACATCCTCAGTCTGCCGTTCGGCCCGCCGCAGACCAGCAACAACTGCAACGGCGGATGGGGGCAGCTGTCCGCGCGGCCGTTTTCCGTCCCTGATCGCATTCCGCAGCTCGAGCGTGTGGTCGTGTATGGATCGCCGGTCCAGCGCCCGTACCGCGGCTACGGCGATCACAGCACGTATGGGGGCGTGACCAACGTGTACACCTACGACCGGAACGTGCTGAATGAGTGTTCGTTCGGCACCGACCGAACGTTCGAGGTGCAAGGGCCGGTTGAGCCGGAAGCGAGTGCTGAACCGTTGCCCCTGAGAGCGGGCGTGGACACGGCGCTGTGGAATCAGTTGACCGAGGCCGAGCGCGTGTCGCTGGACAAGCTGGCAGACCTGCTGACCCCGATGAGCTTCGCGGATGTTGTCATGCGCTCCTTTCGGGTGGCTCAGACATTCAACAAGGTTGCAGAGGTGTACACCAGGGCACGGACTGCCGCCCAGCACGAACGGCTCCCGACACAAATGGTGAAACGCTTTCGATCAGTGGACGGTGAACTGAACGAGATGCAGCGCCTGCGCGTCGACGCCTTCACCACCGGATGCAATCTGATTGCCGGCTATGCGCGACTCGACCCGACCTGGCCGATTGGCGAGCTCGCTGACCACGCGCGACGGACCATGGCTGCGTGGGCGGCGCGGCAGGCAAACGTCATGGGCGATCGAAGGATTTCGAACGAACTCGCCAACCTTGCATCCCTAGGCGTCGAGGTTGGGCAACAGTATGATGAATGCGGACGTGCTGCCGGCAATCACTTCGAGCAGCGATTTCAGGACCTGATTCCACCTGGCACCGGCGATGGCGACTTCGGCACTCTCTTCTGAGCTCGTGTGATGCAATGTGTCGCGCGCGCACTCGTTCTCGTGTTGTGCCACGCCTGGTGTGGCGTCGCGAGTGCGCGCGCGCAGGGATCCGCCGTAATGACCGACTCCGTCCTGCCGCATCTGCATCGTGCTCTGGGCTTGCCATGGCATGACGTCCGGCTCGGCATGAGACTCGACACCGTCAGGGCGCGTGCGATGGGGCTGCGTCCGACGATGGCGAGTTTCGAGCACCAGGTGTGGACGACGTTCCCCCGGGCCGACAACGTCGAGGTCGTGGTCACGGTGAACTCCGACGTCACCACGCAGGCCACTCCGGACCCGACACTCGCGGCCGTGTCGGTTGACCTGAGCACGGCAGACGAGCGGAAGTTCCTGCATGCGTTTCGACTGATCCAGCAGTCGCTCCGGTCGCTGCCTGCGCCGGAGCTCTGCGAGCGTGACTCCGTGATCGGCTATCGAGGAACGGCGCTGCACGTGATGTTCAAGGCCAGGTGGTCGGACAGTGTCGCCGCAGTCGGGCTCTCCGCGTCGGTCCCTCGCCACGGACCGACGCAGCGCGGCAAGCCCGGTGTGGACGAGTATCATCTGCACTTCAGCGTCTGGCGGCGCGGCGATCCGCAGATTGGCATGTCCCCGGTGAGCCAGCGCCAGGAAGGATGCCAATTCGATGAGACGACCCTTCGTGCGCTGCGGAGACGCATCTCTGCCGACAGCCTGCGACTGCTGACACCGAGGCTCGGCCCACCGATCGGACGCGACGACACGCAGCGCTGACCGACTTGCGGCCTGTGGTCGTCAGGCCGCAGGTCATGCGGGCGGCACGACGTCGTGCGTCCGCCAAGACGATGGCTCCTCCGCGATGCGGCCGGCAGCGCAGTCGCTCGGTGTGAAGCATGTCGCCATCGTGACGACCCGCAACCAGCGCAAGTGGGTAGTTACCACGTCCAGACGGTGAACAGCTATCAAGGCCGCCTGAAAATGTGGATCGCTCGGTTTCGGGGCGTCGCGACCAAGTACCTGGACCGGTACCTCACGTGCGTGGCACATCATTGACGAGTGGGTTCAACGGCTCACGGCCGCCAAGGCACAGGCGGTGCTCGTCGCGCACACGGCGGAGCTGCGGCTGGAGTGATGCGGTCCGAACTGCGGGGCTATGCTTCGCGCCGCATAGCCCCGTCTGCTACCGTGTTCCGAAGGACACCCTTGCGGTGACCTCATATTTGAGATACACTCCTTCCATGATCGTCCATGCCTCCGTGCGCCATCATCCGAGACCAGGAACGCGCGGGGGTTGTCCCCTTCGACGACTGGCTGGCGACGCTCACGAGGCACAGCAAGTCGCAGAATCTGCAGGCTGCGGCGAAGCTGCAGGCGCTGGTGCGACGACTCGCCACGGAAGGTCATACGTTGGAGCGCCCGACGTCGGCGCCGCTCCGCGATGGCATTCACGAACTGCGGACGTCGGTACGGACGGTGAACTTCCGCATTCTCTACTTCTTCGCGGGCGCCGGCGTGGCGGTCTTGGCTGGCGGTTGCACGAAAGAGGGCGCCGTACCGACACCTGAGATTGACCGTGCGGTGGCGCGTCGTCGCGCGTATGAGGCCGACCCCGCTGCCCACACCGCACCACCGTAACAGTCCACCCTGATCCCCTGAAGGAATACGATGGCATCACGGAAGCAGAGCGAAGCGCCCCGGAATGATGCGGACGCGGTGTTTGATCGCCTGTTCGGGGATACCGAGGGTTGGGATGCACGAGTCGCTGCGGCAACCAACTCCATCCTCCTCGCGGAGCAGATCTACGCACTGCGAGAGCGCCATGGCCTGAGCCAGCGCGCGTTAGCGAAGTTGATCAACTCGTCGCAGTCGGCCATCGCACGGATGGAGGACGCCCAGTACACGGGACACTCCATCTCGGTGCTCAACCGCATCGCGGCGGCCGTCGGTGAACAGGTCATCGTGCGGTTCATGCCCCCCGCTGATGCCGGTTCGGCACCTCGCCCCACGCCGACCAAGCGCCAAGCGAAAGCGGTGACACCGATGCTGCGGAGTGGGGTGCCAGCCGCCAAGCGCAAAGCGCCAGGACGACGAGACCCAGTTCCGGTGCGCGGCGCGAAAGTGACCGCCTGAACGAGCACGACGTAATTCGGTGTAATTCGGTGACAGTGCACTCATCGCGCTCGTTCGATGACGCCAGTGACACTCTCGCGATCGGATTCTTCAACGTGACGAACGCCAGTGCCACGCCCGCGCTTCGGCTGTGCGTTCGCGACGACGGCAAGTGCCGGCATCGTCGCGCGCACCGCGCCACAACTCCGCTGGCACCGCACGGCCGTCTCATGCCCCACAGCGAGTGTCACGGATATCATCATTCAGGCCCAATGAGAACACCGTCACCGTACGCCCCTGCTGCGATCAGGGGAGACCGAGGCGGCGTGCGGTGGGCCCACGATAGGTGGAGCGTAG
>JANNVN010000163.1:0-9668 GCA_031414435.1 Gemmatimonadaceae bacterium | reverse complement strand
CACCGCTGCCAGTGTCCCGCGGGCCGTGCTCGAAGCGCGCCTGCGGTTCCGTGACGTGAACCTCGTTCGGCTTCCCGTCAGCGTGGCCACCTTCGGCGTGCCCCTGCTGCTGCTGCCCTTCACGGCGTCGTTGACCGTGATCGCGATCACCATCGCCTGCGTACGAGTCTGGGCACTCTGGCGCTATCAGCGGCTTGCCGGCGCGAGCCTGCGCGCGGATCCACAGCACGCCGGATCGCGCGCGCACCTGCGGCCGCTGCTGCGCCTCGGCGCGTGGACCACCGTGAGCAATGTGCTCAGTCCGTTGATGACCGTCGCCGATCGATTTGTGATCGCGTCGATGATCTCGGTCAGTGCGGTCGCCATGTACGCCGTACCGTGGGAGGCCGTCACGAGGCTCTTTATCGTGCCGGGTGCGCTGACCATGGTGCTCTTCCCGGCGATCACGCGTGCAGCAACTGCAAAACCGGAGCATCTGATTCCGCTGCACCGCGCCAGTGTCCGTCTGCTGACGCTGATCGTCGTGCCGATCTGCGCCGTGACGTGCCTTCTTGCACCGTGGCTCCTTGGCATGGTTGGTGGCATCGAATACCGCGGCGAGAGCGTGGCGGTACTCCGGATTCTGTCGATCGGCGTTGCAGCGAACTGCATCGCGGCGGTGCCGTTCACACTGCTGCAGGCCAGCGGGCGTGCCCGATGGACCGCTACGCTGCACCTCCTCGAGATCGTGCCATTCGGCGTGCTATTGTGGTTCGCGATTCACCGGTGGGGCATCATTGGTGCAGCAGCGGCTTGGACCGGCCGGACCGTCATCGACGCAGGCCTGATGGCGTGGCGCGCGCAGCTGGTCGCCCCGCTCCCCGCCTCATCGCTGGCGATGAATCTCGTGGGCGTCGCCATGGTCGCTGCGGCGGCATGGCTGGGTACCGTGACCGCCGAAACCGACCGCGCCATCCTGATCTGCGCCATCGCGCTGGTGTGCACGATACCGGCGCTGCTCTGGACGCGGCGCACCGCAGCGGAACGCATCGTCCTTGAGCGAATCGACGGGCGGGCCTGACCGCATGCTCGCAATCATCATTCTGCAGCATGGCCGGTGGCGCGACACGATCGCGTGTCTGCAAAGCCTTGTTCCAGCGGTCACTGCGGGCAGCGCGCGCGTGATCGTCGTCGACAACGCGTCCTCAGACGACAGCGTGTTGGAGCTGCAGCGGTGGATGCGCGGCGAGCACAGCGCGACTCCCCGCCCGGTTCATGACACGGTCGCGTCGAACTGGTGGCCGCTGGTCGGTGCAGGCGCCACATGGGATGTGCAGTCGCCGTCACCACACGGCTCGCCGGGACACACCACCTGGACCCTGCTCGTGACCGGCGCGAATGATGGCTTCGGCGCGGGAATGAACCATGGCATACGCGTCGCACTGAACGATCCTGCGGTTGACGCCGTCTGGCTGCTCAACAATGACACGGTGGTCGGCAAGACAACCGTCACCGCCGTTCGACAAGCCATCGACGAGGCGCCCGGCTCCGTCGGCCAGTTCGGGATGACGGTCTGCTACTATGACCGACCAACCATCGTACAGTCGATCGGCTGGTGCCGATGGAACGCCTGGTTCGCAACCAGTCATCGCGTCCACGATGGCGCCAGCGTCTTTCAACCGCTGACTCGGGTGCCTCGTCTGCCAGGGTACGTGTATGGCGCGTCGTGGGTTCTTCGCACGTCGGCCCTGCGTGACGTCGGCCTTTTGTCCGAGGAGGGTTTTCTCTACGGAGAAGAGCTCGACTGGTCCTGTCGCGCCGCTGACCGGTGGAGCACCGAGCTGATCGCTGATGGCGTCGTCTGGCACCGGGAAGGGTTGACCATCGGCGCCGGAGCGGCGCATGCGGCGAATCGCAGCGAGCTTGCGGATCTCAGCGGAATCTCGGCACGCCTCCGCATCTCCCGCCGGTTTTTCCCGAATCGGTTGCCCGCCGTATATTCGAGTTTGTTCGGGGCAGCGCTCAACCGGCTTCGTCGTGGCGATCCCAAGCGGGCCGCGGCTGTCGCCCGTCTGGTCGTCGGCGGCGGCCTCCCGGCGCCGCGACCGGTGCCGAGTTCCGATTCCCAATCGTCTTCCCCTTCGTGACGCCTGAACTGCCTACCGCCTCAACGGGTCACGGCCCCCTGCCGGTCGAAGAGTTCTCGATCGTCGAGCTGCGCCGTGGCGTCGCGCGGCGCTGGCGTTGGGTGCTGCTCGTACCGCTGTTGGCTACGGGGCTCGGTGCGGGCGCCGCGTTCGTCTGGCCAAAAACCTGGACTGCGACCACCAGCTTCGTGCCAGAACAGGCGCTCGGGTCAAACAACACCAGCATCCTCGGTGCGATCGGGGGACTTGGGTCCCTCCTCGGTGAGGCCGGCGGCGCCAGTGCGCTCGCGAAGCTCAAGGATGGGCCGTCGACGGAATTCTTCGCGGATGTCCTCACCAGCACGGAGCTGCTCACCGAGACACTCAAGACGCGTTTCCCTGATCCGGAAGCGCCCGGCGTCGCGAAACCGCTGCTCGAGCTGATCGATGTCAGCGGGCCCACACCGGAACGCCGCTTTGGAAATGGCTTGCGCAAGTTCAAACGTCGCGTGCTGGTGCTGATCAGTCGCAAGAGCAGCATCGTGAATCTGAGTGTCACTCTCAGGGACCCGGTCCTCTCCGCAGCGGTCGCGAATCGGATGCTGGAACTCCTCAATCGATTCAACCTCGAGCGTCGCCAACGCTCCTCGACCGAGCAGCGACGCTTCGCGGAAGTACGACTCGGCACAGCCGCCGCCGAGCTCGACTCGGCGGAACGCAGCAAGCAGGCGTTCCTCGATGCGAACCGCAACTATTACGAGTCGCCGCGGCTGATGGCGATGTTTGAGCAGCTCGATCGGGTAGTGCGCGTCAAGGAAGGCATCCTGATTGGGCTGACGAAGACGTTCGAGGAGAGCCGCGTCGCCGAAGTGCGGGACACGCCGCTGCTCACCGTCGTTGACGTCGCCACCCCACCTGACCGCCCCCTTCAGCGCCCGCTGCTCTGGGGCGGGCTCGCTTGTGCGGCCGGGCTGATTCTCGGTTTGGTGAGTGTTGTCCTGGCGGCCCTGTCGGATCGACCTGATGCGGCGCCCAGCCCGCAACGGGGAATGCCGGACACCGCCATTCGCGTTGTGTCCTGACGAGCGCCGTGCACGCGCTCTCGGTACTGCCGGCAACAGGGGTGAGGGACACAACCTCGGTCCGGCACTTTGCGACACTCGTCGTCGTCGCGTCACTGCCGTTGACGTACGCGATGACGCTGCGAGTCGTGTTTCCGCTCAAGATCTATGAGCTGGTGCTGTGCGTCTGCGCCGCGACGATGTTTTGGGAGGGGCGCCTCGTCCTGGTCCCTGGCATCGCTCGGTTTGCTCGTCCGATCTTCGCATTCCTGACCTGGGCGGCGTTCGTGCTCTGCCTCAGGCTCGCCTTCCCGCTCGCGTCGTTCACCACGGAAGGATTCGAGGCGCGCATCGGGCCGGTGGGTGATGGCATCATCAAGATCGGCTACTGGCTGCTCGCGTTGTTCGCGTTTGCGCTGGTGGCAACAGCCGCGTACGAAGATGGTCGACGCGTCGGCCGCTGGTGGTGCATCGGTGCCGTTGGCGCTGCGATCTACGGCTGGTTGCTGCTGCTCTCATCAGTCTTTGGCCTCCCGGCACCATTGCTCCCGGGCATGGTGAGTCCGCAGATCATCAACATCGCCGGGCGAGAGCTCTTCCGAGGCGGCACGTTCGAAGAAGGCAACTACTTCGCGATGTATCTGCTCACGTCGCTCGCCGTGGCACTCTGGATGCGCTGGCGATGGGTGGCGGCGTTCCTCGCGGTCACTGTCTTCATCACCTTCTCGACCGCAAACGTGGTCGCGCTCGCCCTCTTTGGCTGCATCTATTCACTTGGCGGCGGCGGTCAGGACCGCGATCCACGCAGCACGGTGTATACATTTGCGCTTTTCGTAGCGTTGACCGCACTCGTCGTCGGTGTACTCGGTGCAACCGGGTACATATCGGAGTTCTTCGTCGCCAAGCTCTCAACCGAAGAGTTCGGATCGAAACTCGACCGCGTTGATCTCGCGGTCGCTGGGCTCCGGATGTCGGCGGAACATCCAGTCATGGGTGTCGGCCTGTCGCACTACGGGTACAACTACCGGCCGTACCAGCTCACGGACTTCTTCGATCGCTTCCGGCCGGTGAAGCCGATTGCAAACAGTCCGTGGATTGAAATTGTGGCCGAGACTGGCATCATCGGCGCGCTGTTCATCCTCACCTTCGCACGGCGAGTGTGGGGGAAGGCCACGGGCCACGAGGGCGTGGCGTTTCGCGCCGGACTCGCCGGCGTGGCGCTGGGACTGTTCACGTTTCCCAGCATCACCGTCCTCTTCATCTGGGCGTTCTGTGGTCTTGCCGTGGGCGTCAGACTCCGTGAGGAGCATGACGCACGCACGCGATCCATCGCGCCGCCGCTCCTCTCGCCCCGCTGACCTTCGCGGGATGGAGGCTCCTGTTGCGCCTCACCATGGATGCGAGTTCCCTGACGCAGTAGTTTTCTCAGATGTACAGACCAGACCGAGCTCATCCTTTCAGCTTCGCCGGAGTGCCGCTAGGCGCGTGGGTGGAATGAGCCGCCCTCAATTGGTCGAGATTCTGGGCCGCCCGTACCTGCTGCCCACCTGGTATCCCGCGCCACTCGTGACCGGTCTCGCGCTCGTCGATCAGGGGCGTCGCATGCTGAGTCGGCCGGCAGGGCCGCGGGCGATTCCCGACCTGACCACGGCGACGATCGTGATCGCCAAGCCGGATCACTCCGGTGATTTACTGCAGGCGACGGCGCTTTTCCGCGCGCTGCGTGACCGGTTGCCTTCCGCGAGACTCGTGCTGGTGCATGGCTCGTGGGCGCGCGATGTCGCCGCGTGGCTGGTCGCGAACGACTACGTCCACGACCTGGTAACGTACGACGCCGCCTGGCTGCAGCCGTCGGACACGTCGTGGCCCCAACGATTCCGCACTGAGCATGACACGCGCGCGTCGGCGGGTGCCGCGATTCGAGCCCTGAGACCCGCAGTGTATCTCGACGTGCGATGCACGTCGCCGAGTACGATCGATCTGGCGATCGAGTCCGGTGCGACGATGCGGATCGGATTCGGGCTGCGCGGGCGCAGTTGGCAGTATCACGCCCTGATTCCGTATCGTGCTGATGCCTCGCTTGGGCAGAATTGGTTGCACTCGCTCGATGTGCTCGAGTTGCCACCAGCGACATACAATGGGCCTGTGCTGCCGTCGCCGATGCCGCTGGCGTCCGATGCACCGATCATCGTGCAGCCTGGCAGTCGCAGCCGGGCCAAGGAAGCGCCGCTGTCGCTCTGGCAATCGTTGCTGCCAATGCTCGCGGAACGCGCGCCGATTCTCCTCGTTGGCAATACGAGTGACAGAGACCGTTTCGCATCCCTGCGGTCGCTCGTGCCGTCCGCGCGCCTGCATGACGCGATGGGTACAACAAGTTTCGACGAACTGGTCGCGCTCACGGGGCAGTCTCGTGCCGCGATCGGGGTCGAGTCGATGGTTGCGCATCTCGCGATTGGCTACGGCCGACCCACCGTTGTGCTCAACAATCCGGCAGCGTCCGGCATCGTCGCCTTTCCCGACGGCCTGCCGTCACTGATCTTTGCAGACATGACCATCGACCCGCGTTACACCGCCAGTCTCGTTCTCACGCACCTCGACCGGTGGCTCGCCTGATGCGCGTTGCGATCATCCATGACTGGCTGACGACGTGGGCCGGGGCGGAACTGGTGCTGCAGCGTCTGCTGACGCTGATGCCGAACGCGGATCTCTATTCGACGATCGATACGCTCCCGGCAGAGTACCGGGACGGGCTGGTGGGCCGGACGCCACGGACCACGATGCTGCAGCACGTGCCCCGGCTGGCTGACAACTACCGGATGCTGCTGCCGCTGATGCCCATGGCGATCAAGGCATGGGATTTCCGCGGCTATGATCTGATCGTCTCGAGCTCACATGCGGTTGCCAAGGGGATCACGGTTCCGAAGGGCACGCGGCACGTGTGCTACTGCCACACGCCGATGCGATATGCATGGGATCTCGAGAATTCGTACCTCGATACGAGCGGGTTTCGCGGCCCGAAAGCGTGGGCCGCCCGTCAGGTGCTGGCGCAGCTTCGCAACTGGGACCGGCGCAGCGCGGACGGGGTCACCGAATTCATAGCTAATTCTTCCTATATCTCGGCACGCATCAAGCGCTGCTACGGTCGGGAGAGCGTCGTGGTGCATCCACCAGTCAACACGGACGTGTTCACGCTCAACGCTGCACCACGCGCCACGAACTTCGTCACCGCGGGCCGGATCGTCCAGTACAAGCGCATCGACCTGCTGGTCGAAGCGTTCCGCTTGCGCCCGAACGAACGCCTGATCGTGATTGGCGACGGACCTGGTCGCGCGTCGATCGCGGCCGGGGCGCCGCCAAATGTGCATTTCACCGGCCGGTTGCCGTTGCCCGAACTTCGCAGTCATCTGCAGTCGGCTCGGGCATTTCTCTTCGCGGCGGAAGAGGACTTCGGCATCACGCCGCTCGAGGCGCAGTCCTGCGGCACGCCCGTGATCGCGTTTGGACGCGGGGCGGCGACCGAGACGATTCGCGGATTGGAGCACGAGACGCCGACCGGGGTCTTTTTCGGAGCACAGACGCCGAATGCCGTGGTGCGCGCACTGGACGACTTCTACGCGCACGAGTCGGACATCACCGCAGAGGCCTGCCGGAGCAACGCACAGCGTTTCGCCACGGCGAGGTTCGATCGTGGTATCACCGACGTGCTCGGCCTGCAGCGACGCCCCCAGGGCGCGGCGGCGCTGGCAGGTGCGTAGGTGCTCAGCAGCACGCGCGTGGTGCTGACGGGCTCGCTCGTGTGCATGCGCGAGCCTCGCGTGTCTCGCTGAGGCGTGAGGCGCGAAATCGCCCCCGAGCGGATGTGAACCGCGAATGCCGTCCACATACCGATTCGTAGCATGCCGCCTCGGGACCGCCTGCAGCTTTGTCCGGCTGAGAATGCCGTTCGTATACTCATTCGCGGCATGCCGACTCGGGACGGCCGACAGCTTTGTCCGGCTGAGCCCGAATGGGGTGCCCCGCTCCTCGGAGCAAGCCGGGCCGCGAGATGGGCTGCCGATATCTGGGGCCGCCCGACCTCCTCGCGCCGACGCCCCGGTTGGCCCTCCCCCCTCGGCCACCGCCCCCCCAGATCCCACGTTCGGATTCCGGCCGGAGCGACCAGCTCACGCACGACGCCCACCTCAGTGGATCCGCAGTTGATCCGTTTTATCCGTCGGAAATCGGCGCGTGGAAGTGCGCATGACACTCCGACTCTGCGCACTACTGTTTGGGTGCGAACTCCGTATTCGGCCGATACACGCCGGGACACGGTCGGAGTTTCCGGCTACCCGCGAGCGTCTCCGCGCCAGCGAATTCTCTATAACTGCTTCACTGGCAATGCATTACGCAAAGAGAACTGGCACGTGGGCTCCGTCCCCTGCGACGTGGCGTACCACCATGCCAGGCGCTGGACGTACAAGGTGTGTGACGCGATCGAAACAGATTCGTGCAGCTTTCGGCGCCAATTTCTGATTGATTTCACGTCGATCCTCCGGTATGATCACCGAACGGAGCGTGCCCAACCACAGCGTGCATCCATCGGCGGTGAAAGACCAGGCCGAAACTCTGAGCTTCCGGAGCGCATGCATGCGTTTAACTGGGTGTTGCCACCGCGGCGATCTGCACCTGCCGCGCGGACTGCCATCGGAGATCTTCAACTATATTGTGCAATGAGATCGGAGACCCTCGGCCGGTACGCGCGCGTGACAGTTACGAAGCGTGTACACACCAGTCATTTCGCTGCGACGCGGTGTCGCTATGTGTTCGTGGCGTGGTGCGCATTTGACGACGGCATGCCGGCGTCATGCGTGACTGCACTTACCTGATCCAGTTTTTCCCGTGCTGAAGGTAGCGCCCGTGCCTTTCCTGCCACTTGACCCCTTTGCCGGCTCGACGCCTCCGCCTTCGGACGCGTCGCGAACTGGGTGGGCGCAGGCTGTGTGGGAATCGGCTGACGTGTGCGGCATTGTGCTCGCCGGTACGCATCACTGGGGGGACGGCGTTTTCGAGCGCGTACTGCGTGGTCCGCTCCTGCCGGTGGCGCACACGCCGCTGATCAAGTATCCGATCCAGTGGCTTCGCGACGCCGGGATCGGATCGGCGGTGCTCTGCGCCAACAGCGCAACGACGCTGCTGCGTTCTGTCCTCGGCGACGGCGACGCGATGGAGATTGCTCTCGACTACTACGAGGACGCGGAGCCCCGCGGGCCGGCAGGGTGCGCGCGCGATGCTGTGGCCATGACCTCGGAGGCCACTGCGAAGACCTTCGTGGTCATCGAGGGTACGCTGGTGCCGACGCTGGACTTCGGCGCCATGCTCGAGGCGCATCGACGTTCCGGGGCCGCAGCGACTGTCGTCGTGGAGTTCGACCGCCGCCGGCGTGGCATGACCAGTGGCGTCCGCCGACAGCCCGCCGGCATCTACGTCTTCGAGCGGAGCGCCCTCGAAAGTGTGCCTGCACACGGCTATCAGGACATCAAGGAAGGGTTGCTGGGTCGACTCAGTGCTGCCGGTGAGCATGTCGCGATGCATGAAGTGCATGGGCTGTCGGCCAAGGTGCTCGACTACTCGAGCTACGCGGCGGTCAGCCGATGGCTGGTCTCGCGTTCCATCGAGCGACCGGCACTCCTGCCGCACTATGTGCGCGACGGTGAGGGAATGCATCACCCGTCGGCCTTCGTGCACCCGTCCGCGCGTCTGGTCGGACCGGTGCTCCTGGCGGAAGGCGCGCGCGTTGAAGCGGACGCCGTCATCGTGGGCCCCGCGTCGATCGGTGAGCGAACGATCATTGCCGCGGGTGCGCTCGTCTCTCGTTCCTTCATCTGGGACGACTGCTTCGTCGGCGAGGCCGCGATCGTCGACTCGTCGGTCATCGCCGACCGCTGCGTCGTCGTCGCAGGCGATCGCGTACGTGGCGTGACGCAAGTGCCGGAACAGTCTGCTGCCGCAATGCCGGCGGCCCCCGAGCTCAAGGGCGCCATCGGCACGGTTGATGCCGCGCTCGCCCCCGAGCTCCCGCCGAGTCTTCGGAAGCTGGCGTCCAGCGCCCCGCGTGAGCGAGTCGAACAACTCATGCCCGCCGCACAAAACATGTTCAGGGCGAAATGAGCGTTATTCCCATCCTGCTCGATATCCGACCGTCGTATGCGCAGTACGCCCACGACAACGGTTCGCTGCTGCTGGTGCCGACCGCCGACGATATCCTGATGCGCGAAGTCATGCGCAGCGTGCAGCGCGTGACCGGGCATCGGCCGATGGTCCTGACAGACTTCGAGATCGACCCGGCCTACGTCGCGCGTCTTCGCGCGGCGTACTCGGACGTCGAGGAAATTCTCACGCTGCCTGAGCTGTCGACGCTGGTGGACCGTTTCACGCCATCCGACTCGCTGCTGTTCGTGACACCGGTGTGCTACCCGGTGGATGGTGTCGACCTGCGACCACTCTGCACCGCCCCGGCGAACGA
>JANNVN010000162.1:0-19267 GCA_031414435.1 Gemmatimonadaceae bacterium | reverse complement strand
GCAAAAGCTGGCGGCTGAAGGAAGCCGCGGCGCGGCTTGCGAAACACCCGAAAGGCCCGTAGCCTCACCCTGTCCCGCGCACGGCCGTTGGGGGAGTTTGGGGTGGCCACGGGTGGGGGAGTTTGAGGTGGCCACCGGGGGGTGCCACGCTCGGCAAGCAGCTTGGTGGTGAATCGCTGAGTCTCCGCTATCCGCTCGATCTCCAGCGCCGATGCTTCAACTATCTGCTCGATTCGCTCAAGCCGGTCACGCGCGGAGTGGTCGACGCGGTCACGATCGCCGGTAGACAGCCGCTTCAGTCGCAGCCAGACAGAACCGATCGAGAGCACAAGAGTGCTCAGACCGACGAGGACGAAGCCGAAATCACTCCAGATGCCGAAGTACTGGTGCACGAAACCTCCAATGCGATGCTGGGATCGACGTCGCCGACAGTCGATCTACACCCAGTGCGGCCTACGCGTTGGCACTGGCGCAGGCGCGTCTCTGCTGCAATGCGACCACACCAAAGCTTCGCCAGCTCACCGACCGCCGGTCGCAATGCAGCAGCAACGCGGGTCAGAGGGCGATCGCGCACTGACCGTCTCCCAACTCAGCCGACACACACCCGGGTGTCCTACGAGCGCGCGCGCGCACTCGTGCGGGCCACCTGCACGACCGCATTGTACGCGGCTGCATACGGCACCACACGCGGCTCGAATGCCGCCCAACGTGCACCTCGGAGCCCCGTCGACTGTGGCGAATACATGCGAACGCGCTCGTGCGCAGCACCGTCGATCGCCGCTGGTGCGATGCCAGGGAACTGCAAGGAATCGCCGATCGCCACGGCAATGAACGCGGAACCACCCCGCGCGAGCGCCACACTGGCGGCTTGAATCGAATCGACTAACGGAGGCGTCCACGACGCGGAGCCCACGCTGGGGTCTGCCGAACTCGGGCGCACCAGATTCCGCACGCTGGGCGCGGCCAGAAGGATCGCTCCGGCGCTCATTCCTGCAATCACACCGATTCGCAAATCGCTCAGCCAGTTCCGCACGATTGCCTCCAAGGAAGATGATCTCGTCACCACACCACAATCTGCGACACTGTCCCGGTTAAACGTGACCGTTGAGCCCTCCAGCACCAGGCATAGCCTGCGGAGTGCCCGCATGATGATTCTACCGCGCACCAAGACTTCTGGCACTCCGTCAGGCTCATGTCCTTGTTATGCCTCAACCCCTACGACAGCATCCGACGGTCTCGCACTAGTTGGTTCCCGTCCCACACGGCGAGATGAGTGCTGTGCCCATGGTTCGATGACCCGGGTGACATATGCCTGATCCTCACGCTACGCAGCGACGTCTTCGCATCTTGTCGGGAGGCCGGCCGCCAACTACCGCCTATGGAACATAGCGAAACTCTGGCGCGTGGCCGCGCCCATCCGGTCCCGGTGTTCGCATCATCTCCTGCGCTAACGGGCGCAGGCTGAACATCATCTCCATTGCGCGAAGAAAGGCGACATGACCGCCTTCTCCCCACGCGCCTTCCAAGGCCTGAACCATGCTCGAATAGCAACGATTGAAATCGGCCGCCAGTTGACTGATTCGCGGCGCCACGCCATCTGCGTACCCACCCCGCGGCGGTTCTGCGACAGGATACGTCGATGGACGGCGCACACGGTCGCCCAGCAATAGGCGTCCGTCGACCCAAATCAGCCTCCGTTCAAGTTTGAGCTCGAGGAACCGGTAGTAGTGGGCAAGATCGCTACTTTTGCCCTCGACCGGCGTACCGGTCGAACCCTCGCCCTGATCAGTGATCATTGCAAATGCGCTATCTACATCGCTCAGGCTTGCGATCACCATTGGCGCGAGCGGCCCGGCAATCTGCTTCTGCGTTGAGAATGCTGGACGCATCCTGTGGATAAACTCACGGAGCGCAAGATAGAATTCGCCGATCGTCTGGTCGTCACCGGGAGTATCTGCAGAAGACTCGATGCCTTCAACCGGCACTCGGACTCTCGGTCGTTCGATCTCCAGAAACGTGTCGAGCCCTTCGTCTGTCAATCCTTCCAAGCGGATCAACAGCTCAGGGCGCACTCCGCCTGGCAGCCTGCTTGGATAGACGGGAACACTCTCGCCAGTCAGTACGGGGGTTCCACCGACGCCGACGAGTATGTTGTTCACGAGCACCAAATGGAGCATCTCCTCGTGTACGATCGCGCGAATCGATCTGGCAACGGCATGCTTCTGATCGATGACTGACCAAAGAGCTACCAGATACGGCGGAATCGTCGCGAACTCTAGTGCTGCTGCTGTCGCGAGCGCCTCTCGTAGTAGTTCAAGATCCGCCGGATCAGGAGGGGCAACAAAGGCTCGCTCCGACGGGTCATCAAGCCCGAGACTTGCCTCCGAGGGCAGCGTTGAGGACTCACCCCCAGAGGCTGAAACTCTCTCTGCCAAATTGAAAGCGCGATTGTCTGCTCCGAATGCACTTGGTCGTGATGCAAAACTGGGAAGCGTCTCGCCTTGATCCAGACTCCGCAGCCCGCTAGAGGTGTGACGAGCCCGTGTGGCAGCGTCGCGTCCGATGTCCCGCAGTGTCGTCTTCGCGATCTCGCGAAGACTGTCGCTGTTCGGTTCGAGCACAACTCCTCGCGCGGAATGCCCCATCCTTTGCTTCATGGCGGCCGAAAGCTGCTCAAAGCTCTTCATTCTTCGCCTCCAGCCGACAAATGGGCGCCGAGTCGGAGCGAAAGCGCGGCCAGAGTGAGTGTTGGGTTTACTGCGCCAGCTGTCGGAAACACAGCATTTGAGCAAACGAACAAGTTGTCGAGACCATGAACACGCAGGTTCGCATCGGTTACGCTCTCGGCCTCGGTGACGCCCATACGACAGGTACCAGAGGAGTGGTCACCTCGAGGCAACTCCAGCGTCTTGTCTGCGTCGCCGACCTCGTAGCCGCACGAAGTCAACATCTTGCCCATCGCATCAAGTACGATGCGGCTCGTCGGCTCCATATCTGCAGACCGAGTGAAGTGGACGTCAGTCGACGGCAGCCCGAATCCACCTGCATTTGTACCAAGTGTGACGCGGTTGTCCCAGTGACCGAACTCTTCGATGAACGCGTCTAGCCCCGCCTGGCGTGGACCGGCCGCGACGGCGTCAACTTCGCTTCGCCGTCTGCCGGCCACCATTGCCGCTCCAAGATCTACCCTAGGAAGAGTGCGATTGTTGAACACGAAGACTTTGCCACGCCTTTGCCGCGCTTCTGAGTCCCAGCTCCTTGACATTAGGGTCGGAAAGTCATACTCCTGAAACCACCGCCCAGGATTCGTGGGTGCTCTGCCCTTCACCCGTAGCATAGAATGCGTGACCAGATAACGTCCAATTTGGTCGCGGTTGTTCCCTACACCATGTGGCCAAGCGGACGACCTCGATCGAAGAAGAAGTTTCGGCGACTCGATTGCGCCGGCGCAAACGACCACGTTCTCTGCAGTCGCCTCTACCTCAGTGTTTCCTAGTAGGTAAACGACTCCATTCACTCGGCTTTCGTCTGCCTCAAGCCGGACAACCGGTGCGTTTGTCTTAACAGTTAGCGAGGGATAGCCTCTGCTGACTATCTTCTCGAAGTGCTCTTGGGCCGTATAGCGTGAACCTATCGGACAGTACTTACACGTCCCTGTCGTCATGCAACGGTGAAACCGCGCTATTGGCATGTGGCCCGGATTCAGTCCGGCGTTCTCGAAGGCGGTGGCCAACTCCGACTCGTGCGCAGTCCATGGAAACTCGGGAAGAGGGAAGTCGCCACGCCGCGGCGGGCAGTCAAGATCTTTGAACGCCCCCCCGACGGCGAGCACTTCTTCAGCCTTTTCGTACCAAGGCTCAAGCGTCGAGTAGCCGAAGGGCCAATCAGCTCCCCTTCCCGTACGCGTGAAACACTCGAAGTCCTCAACCTGAAATCGAAGCGACCAGCCACCCCAGTGCATCGTGGAGCCTCCGAAGGCACGCACTCTCGATTCCTTGAATCCCCATGTCGTGCCGCCCTTTGAGAAGCTCTCGGCGGTATCGCCAGTCTCAACGTCGTACGTTTGCGAGTATGGCGTCTTGCCTCGCATCGCCAGATCCCACCATGAGCTCCGATCTCTCATGCGAATCCGATCGCCAGCCTCAAGGACTAACAGAGAAGAAGACGGGTCCGCAGTTAGCAACGCCTCGGTGACGAGAGTTGCCGCGAGGCCACTGCCAACGATCACGTACTCATATGATTCCTTCACTAGAGTGCTCCCGTTCTGACTGGTGGAACGTCGCGAAAGCGCGAACCTCCCATGTAGCCGGTATAGTTCTTGCCACCGAAGCTCGCGAAACCGCCGAGCATCACGAACGCTCGGAGGAAGTCGTTGAACACGAAGTACTTGGCGTGCTGTAGGCGAGTGCTAACCCTGGTTTCGTCTACAACGACAGTCTCGAAGAATAGAAACTCACTCCATCGATCCGGGAACTCTGAGACCAGCTCGTCTACAACCAGTACGGCGTTTTCGAACTCTCCGAAGTAGCTTGGCTGAGCCTCAATGCGAGAAACGAGGAGCTCTTGCCACTGGCTCCGCAGCGCGGGTGCGATACCACCTAGACCCCACGTTGTATCCACGGCAGAAAACACTCGCCACAGCGCCGAAAGCATCTCCGGTGTCAGCTCTCCCGGCGTCGCGACTAGCATCGCAGGTCCAACGACTTGGTCATATGATTTTGGCATACGAGCGATAGCGGGCTAAGGAATCGGGTTCAGCATTGCGACGAGATGGGGTTCATTGGAGATGCTTTGACACGGAGCAAGACCGATGAGACATAACGCCATAGTTCAGCTGCGTGGGCGCGAACGGGATCCGTGCTGCCGCGAGGAGCGTTGTGCGCCCTCGTCAGCTGCAACGATTCACTAGGTCGCGGCGTCACTCTGTGCCATCTGGCGACCGCGGTGCGGCTCTCGAGTCATGAAAGCAGCGAGACCGACGCGCCAAGCCTATGGCGCGACGACGTTTGTGTCGACAATCCGGAATCGGTTGCCCTGCCGCTCAAAGACTGCGTACTCCTGCGCATCGCGACCAGTTGACTTCGCTAAAGGCTGCGCACCTCTCGCGATGGACCATTCCGACTCACTGAGCGGCCTCGATTCCCAAGTTGCGCGATGCGGGTCGATGTAAAGAAGGCTGCGAGCGTCGTCGCCCGGCAGCCTCAGCGCGAAGGTGACGGCCGTATCACCTTCCATAAACCCCATCAGCATCAGCATGCGGGTCTCACCGTGCTCGAAGGCAACCCCGTCACGCGCCGTGCTGTTGTGCCACTTGCAGAGCGGCATCAGGTAAGAGATGCCGCCTGCTACAACCCGTCCGGAGCGGTTCGGTGTCATATGACCGCCGACCGCAAACTGCGGGTGGCTGGAGGGCTCCTCAGGTCCTGGGCTAGTCACATAGCAGCTTGCCGAAGCGAAGTCGCCAAATCGGCTCAAGAGTCCCTTCCAAGACACCCCTCGATGACCCTCCACTGCCCTGAGATCTTCGGTGCTTCCCGTAACATTGTAGAGATCGTCCGAAAAGTCGACGAGCTCTGCACTGGTGCTGAGTAGTTCTGCACCCGCGTATCGGCGAATGAATGCTCGGATCCTATCTACTTCGCTCATAATTGACACTCAACATCCCCCGTGTGGAATGCTAGGCCTTCGCTGGACGCTACGCTGTATCGTCTGGTGGCCGGCCGTGAACCGTTCAATGTCGCCGACTCCACAATGGCGGCAGCACCGGATAGGGTCAAGTCATCCTCGCGCGAGGGCGCGACATCCGCGCCTTCAGCGCGGACGCCGAGATGCGAGAACAGTCGAAGCTGCGCATAGAGCAATCTCGCCGCAGCGCATCTCGATTGACCGTTAGCCTCAGAGCGCTCGTCTGCGGGTCCAATGCCGGCTCCGTCGTCATAATGACACAGGGTTCTGCTGCAGTGCGACCGCACGAAACTGCTTCTGATCACAGACGCTCGGTCGCATTGTCAGCAGTAACCCGGGTTAGGCGCGGCGAAGGCATAGCCCGGGTACATGGTTTACGGAGCAGTCCGGCAACATGGTTTACACTCCTTCTACACTGCACTGCGACACTCTTTTCCGCGAGGTCGCGATGCCCTGGTTGGAGCCGGACCCCATGAACGAACGCTTGAAGTTCGTGCAGGACGCCCTGAGTGATCGCTTCACGATGGCGGAGGTCTGCGCCCGCGATGGGGTGAGTCGCCGCACCGGCTACAAAGGGATCGCGCGCTACCAAGAGGAGGGCGGGCGTGGGCTCGGCGACCGGAGCCGGGCGCCGCATACGTGCCCGCACACGCTCTCCACCACGGTCACAGAGCTGCTGGTCACCACCCGGGAAGCTCATCCCTTCTGGGGCGCCCGCAAGCTACTGGCGGTGCTGCAGGCGAAGCATCCGCGTATCCGCGAGTGGCCCGCCCCGAGCACCGTCGCCGATCTCTTGGCGCGGCGTGGCCTGGTGCAACGCCGTCGCACGCGCCGCCCGACGACGCACCCCGGCGTGATCCCCGCCGTCGCCGACGCCCCGAACGATCTCTGGACCGCCGATTTCAAGGCCCAGTTCCGCACCGGCGATCACGCGTACTGTTATCCGCTGACGGTCGCCGATCTGGCCTCGCGCTACTTGCTCACGTGTCACGGATTGCGGTCTACCAAATGCGAGCTCGCGAAGCCGATCTTCGAGCGCGCCTTCCGCGCGTATGGCCTGCCGCGCGCGATCCGCACCGACCATGGCGTCCCGTTCGCGACCGCGGCGATCCATGGCCTCTCGTTCCTGAACGTCTACTGGATGCAACTGGGCATCGCGCATCAGCGCATCCGCCCGTCGTCGCCGCAGGAGAACGGGGCGCACGAGCGGATGCATCGCACGCTCCAGCGCCAGGCGATCAAACCGGTCCGGCAGATCTGCACGGCGCAGCAGCGCAACTTCGATGCGTTCCGCCGCGAGTACAACGACGAGCGCCTGCACGAAGCCTTGGGACAACGGCCACCGGCCTCGCGCTACACCACCTCGCCGAGGCCCTATCCGACGCGCATCCCCACACCAGAGTATCCTGGCCACTTCGTGGTGAAGACGATTACGACGGCTGGCACGTTCCGCTTCGGCAAGCGGCTCGTGTACCTCGCGAACGCGCTGACCAACCAGCGCATCGGCATGGAAGAGACCGACGATGGCCTCTGGTCGATCTACTTCCACACGGTCCTGCTGGCCACGTTCGATGAACGCGATTACATCATCCAAAGCTGACCCACGTGTAAAGCATGTTGCCGGACCAACGTTTCAATCATGTTCCCGGCTGTTCACGCCAAAGGCAACACCACGCCTTCTCGACAGGGTTAGGCAGAATGAAGCTTTGGTCCCTTTCGATCTGCCAATCTTTGCCGCAGGGTCGACAGGCTCATGAACTCAACATTGCTGCCGAGATCAATCGCATCTGGAATCTTGTACCCATCTCGGTAGATGAGCCATGCAGCTGTCGCGCCTTCCGCAGCGACAGCCGCCTAGAGAACAGCGCTTCTCTGCTTGAAAACTGTCTTCGGTTGAGGCCGAGTCCATGCCTTCACTTCAACAAGAAGCTTACGGCCGCCAACGTCTGCGGAAAAGTCGTAGTCGCTACGTCCAGTGTTGTGAGTAATCTCATGGCCATTGCTGAGAAAAACATCAGCTACTGTCCATTCAAATTTCCTTGCAGCGAGCCATGAATCTTGAACATCACGCTCAGATCCTTGTCTAACAACGCGGACCGCCGCTACACCAGCTATCGCTGCGATGCTCGTCGCAAAAACGGAGAGTGTCTCTGCGGTGAATATCGACCCGAGCGACGTTAAAAACGGAATTCCGGAGATAAATGCGCCTGCGACCGATGCCACAAGCGCAAGCAATCCTGTAAACGCGGCCATCGCGCGGCCGGTACCCGACCGCCCACTTGCCTCGCCACCCGACTGAATTCGCTGCCGTCGACCTGCCTCGCGCACGCGCTCAAGCAAAGCGTCTCTGTCGGTGCGCGGTATAAAGTCGGAGTCCGAAATCCGTGTGAAGAGTGTCGTCAGCACCGCGTCAGACGAGATTACTTCGTCGAGCTTAACTTCGAAGTCTCTTGCGAGACCGCGACGCAGAGCCTCAATATCATCAATCCGAGGCACCGCATCTTCCTGTACCACGCGCCGTAGCATCGTCCTGACAAGCGAGTCCGCAGCATTTCTTGCGCGCTGCTTCCGCGCACCCACTGTCTGTCTGTAAGAAATGACAAACAGGAACACGGAAACGATTGTCCCGTGGACGCCGAGTAGGATCTGCTCAAGGTTTGACATAGGTGGCTTTCCGAAGCCGACGCAGGCATCGTCCTACGAGAATGTTGGTTAGCTGCCTAACGAGGATGTAGGAAAAGCCTCCAGCGACAACAACGCCCGCTGACGCTTGAAACTCGAGCGGCACAAATGCCCCAGGATCGACGATCGACGCGTGGCGAATCATTTTAGTATCCTGCTACACGTTCAATTCGCGACCGGAACGACACCCGCGGACTTTTTCTACAGCCTCAACGCCAAGGCTATGCTGCAAAGTGGCCACACGAAACTCACATCGCACGAGACCGGCGACCACTTTGCCAGCATGAGCCACTCGTTGGGCAAAATTTGAAATCCGAACGAACATCTGCAAGACAGCTATCTCGTCAGGTCTCAGTTTTGTCGTCTTAACTTACGCGCAGCGAGTCTGCACGAGGCTGCAGAAACGCTGATACAAAAGCCTCGAGAAGATCCTTCTTTCTGCGAAGCTCATCAGCGTGCACCTCCATCTCTGAGCGTTTTGCTATGCGGTCTGCTTTCGTGCGCCCGATATCGAGCAAAACCTTTACCTGATAGCGATGGAACGCCTCAAGCCGATCATAATCGGCGCTCCTTATCTCTCCGAATAGCGGCTTCATCTTGTCGCGGAACTCGCGATGTAGTTTCACCACCGCCATCGTTTGATGGAGCACGTGTTCGTCATCTTGCTCGTGCCCGAAAGCGCAGATTGCAATCAATGTATCAATGAGCTCTGCCGCAATGTTTTTCAGTTCTCGGAACTCCTCCAGCATCCGTTTCCAGTTCTCTTCGTTAAGCTTTGCTCGAACCTCAGCGTCAAGGCGCGCGCGCGCCTGCACGTCCTCGAGCTTAAGAAGTCGTACCTCGTGATCGGATTTGAGTGTCGCAAGTTGCCTGTCGAGCCTTGCGCGATGGTAAACTCCCCAAGCCCCAAGGATTGCGGTGAATAGGACACCCACGATAGCGATTTTCGCCGCCCCAATCTGCCCGTCAGCCGATGCGGTTTGGGCAAGGCTGTCCAGAGCCGCGCTGGCGGCAATCACATAGCTGAGCATTGACACTCGGGTTGTACGCAACCAGTCAAATCACACGAGATTAAGAACTACGAACTGCCTCGCTGCCTAACGAAGCTGTAGAAAAAGGTCGGCGCCGCGCCTGATTCTTGCACGTACTTTCGACAGCTCCGTGCCTCGAATCTGTGCTGTGGACCCTTCGCCGTCGAGCCCCGCATGGCCCGTTACAAGTATATCGACACGAATCCCAAGTTCCTGCCCGTGGACCTGGCCCGGCAGCTGCTGCCCGGGACGTTCGAGCACGCCCTCGACCATCTCCTCGAGCACGAGCTCGACCTGTCGCGCTTCGATGCCCGGTTCCGGAACGATGCGACCGGGGCGCCCGCCTAGCCGCCCGCCCTCCTCCTGAAGGTCGTGCTGTTTGCGTACGCCCGCGGGATCGTGAGCAGCCGGGCGATCGCCCGGGCCTGCACGGAGCACGTGACGTTCATCGCGCTGTGCGGAGATCAGGCCCCGCATTTCACCACCATCGCGCACTTTGTGAGCACGCTCGGGGACGAGATCGCGCACGTCTTCGCCGCGGTGCTCGCGATCTGCGATCGCCAGGGGTTGATTGGCCGCGCGATGTTTGCGATTGATGGCGTGCAACTGCCCAGCGACGCCTCGAAACAGCGCAGCGGTACGCGGGCCGACTTCGTCCGGCAGGCCGAGAAGTTGGAAGCGGCGGCGCAGGCGCTCGTGCAGCGGCATCGCGAGACCGATGCGCTGCCGACGGAGCCGACGCTCGACGCGAAGGCCCGTGAGCGCGTCGCGTGATTGCAGGACGATGCCGCCGACCTCCGCACGTGGCTGGACGCGCATCCGGACGACCGCCGCGGCCCGTCCGGTGGCGTGCGCCAGAGCAACCGCACGGACAACGACAGTGCGAAAATGGCGACCGGCAAAGGGGTCATGCAGGGATACACTGGTGTTGCGGCGGTCGATGATCGCGTTCAGATCATCGTCGTGGCGCAGGCGCATGGCACCGGATCGGAGCACGAGCTCTTGCTGCCGGTGGTCGACGCGCTGACCCCGTGCCTCGCGCCGACGTCGCTGCTCACCGCCGACGCCGGCTACCTCAGCACCGTGAATCGCACCGCACTCGAGGATCGCGGGATCGACGCGTTGATTGCCGATGCCGCGATGCGGCAACGCGACGAGCGGTTTGCCACCCAGGCGCGCCATCAGCAGGCGCCCGATCCGCTGCACGACAAGGCGCGTCCGCGCGCCCGCGCATCGGCCCCGACGCATTTCACACCACACGACTCTACGTATGATCCTGTGGCGCGCACCTGTGTGTGCCCGGCGGGGAAATCGCTGTACCGCAAAGGCCAGTCGGTGATCGTGAACGGGAATATCTCCGAACAATTCCGCGGCACGATACGCGATTGCGTGGGCTGCGCGCTCCGCGCGCAGTGTCTCCGCACCCCAGCCACGACGCGGGTGCGGAACGTGGCGTTCATGCGGGGCCGCGTCGGCGCACGGCCGACCCCCGTCACGGCCTCGACGCGGATGCGGGCGCGGATGCGGGCGCGGATCGATACGCCGGACGGACGGGCGCGGTATGGGCGCCGCTTCGCAACGGTCGAACCCGTCTTCGCGAATCTGCGGCACAACAAGCGGCTGACCCGCTTCACCCTGCGCGGTCGCGCCAAAGTCGACGCGCAATGGCAATTGCTCTGTCTCGTCCACAATATCGAGAAACGTGCCCACCACGGGTGCGCGGCGCAGGGCGACGCCAGACGCGCAGACCGGAGGGCGCGTTACATCCCGTGAAGTCGGACAAATAGTCGACCAAAAACACCGGCGAAGCTTTCACGGTCACGGAACACCATCGTCGGCGCGTCCAGCCGTAGAGTCGGCGCGCCGAGAACACCCTTATTCTACAACCTCAACGAAAATGCGTTCTGCTGCATTGCGGCTTCCTGAAGTTGCGCCAGCCAAAATCAATCCGACCGCAGTGCCAGCAGCAACACGGGTTAGCTGGCGACGAATCGGCGATCGGACGCGGCATCCCTTCACGAACGATCGAACGATGTCAAATCACCCAGCCTACGTCTCGCGCGTGGTATGCGGACCGACGATCTGAGTGACCACGCATACTGGTGAAACCCTTGCATACTCGTCTGCAGTAACTGAGGACTCACGTCCCCAAGACGCTTTGCTTTTCAGCAGTCGGCACCAGTATCGGCGACTCTGACTAGCTGCGCTGGAGTGGCGCTCGTTGGCGACAAAGGGCTGGCGGGCTTAGCTGTAGCGGCGACAATCTCACATTCTCAAAATCGGGTATTGACAAAAACTGTACCTGATGCAACCCTAAACTCAGTTGTTCGAAGTTGCTTTTCCCTTCCCCACACCGAGGACCACATCATGAAGAGAGCGAGGCATTGGCAGCCGATCGAAAGTGAAGGTACGTGCATTTGTCTGAAGCGAAACGCGGGATAGGGGCAACGGCGGCGTTTGTAGACTCGACACGATCAACCCCACCGCCGGCTTGTTCGCCGGACCAGTTTTCCAGTTTTTCGAGGCATCCTCCATCCAATGCGAGAAGCGAGCGATGCCTGTCTTGGAGGCATCATGACCGTTCCCGAAGAAGAAATCTCAGTCTCGGAACTTCGATCCAACCTGCCAGACTATTTGGCACGAATTCATCTTCTCGGCGAGTCTTTTTCAATTGTAAAGCACGGCAAGGTTGTCGCTGTCATGCGGCCGAAGCGCGGGGGTTCAGGATCGCGAAATGCTGGGGCCAGTCCAAAGCTCCGCAAAGATCAGAACAGCCCGGACCATGAAGAGGCAGGCTAGCGAGGTTTCCACGATATGCTGAGGAGGGGCAACGCCATGAGTGACGACAATAGGGGCGGCGGCGAGCGTAGACAGTGGGTGATTTTTTCGCCAGAGGCTTGGCGGAAGCTCAAGGCGTTGCACTTCACAGACAGGCGGCGAGTGTGGGAACTTCTCGCGCTCTTCGATCACCGGGATACGAGGTCCGCATATCAGATGACGGACGGGTTCGAGTTGACGGATCCCGTCTCAGTTGGCGACTGCATGTGCCTGGACGTAGATGTTTTGGACACGCTCTTTCTGATCACTGACATCTTCTGGCGTGAATACGCATAGCCCCGGCCAGCGGAGGAGAGCTGCGCGAAGGTGGAAGCGGTCAGCCGTTTGACTCGCCGGTCGCGGTTTGTCCTTGCGTGGAGCCCATAGGCTTCGAGTTCATGATGGCATGTTAAGTTTGACTGCGGGAATCCATGTAGCGACAGGGTTCCCGCAGGGCGTGTAGATTCGTGTGATCATTGTCCCCGTGCCTCTGATGCGAGACACGCCGACCGCAGAATTTCTCGGCACGAATTGCCCAAACCTGCGCGCGTAGCATCGTTGACTCTGCGCGTAAGCTTCCCCTGCACGGACACAGCCAAAGTCAGACTTCCGGTCGGTTTTTTCCGGAGCGTCCGATGCGGAAGTCGAAGTTCTCTGAAGCCCAGATCGTGGCCATCCTGCGGGAGGGCGAGGCCGGCGTGCCAGTCGCGGAGATCCTGCGCAAGCTCGGCATCAGTCGGCCGACGTTCTACCTGTGGAAGTCGAAGTACGGCAGTGCCGGCGTGCCGGAACTGCAGCGGTTGAAGGCGCTGGAGCAGGAGAATGCCCGGCTGAAACGGATGTACGCTGACATGGCGCTCGAGAACGCCGCGATCAAGGATGTGCTCAGCCGAAAACTGTAGGGCGGTCCGTGCGACGGGCTGTCGTGGCGATTCTGGTGGAGGAGCATGACCGGTCGGTCGTGTCGGCCTCCCAGATCGCCGGACTCTCGCGGACCGCGCACTACCGCCCGCCCGTGCGACCGGAGGATGCCGATGCGCCGATCATCGCGGCGTTGACGCACTTGATCGCGCAGGAGGGCCGGTGGGGCTTCTGGAAGTGCCGAAATCGCCTGCGCGCTCTCGGGCATCGCTGGAACCCCAAGCGGATCTATCGCGTGTACCGCGCGCTAAAGCTCAATCAGGTGCGGCGCACGAAGAAGCGCGTGCCCACCCGCGTGAAGGTGCCGTTGCAGGCCGTCGCGCAGTTGAATGACACGTGGGCGATGGACTTCATGGGAGACACGCTCTACAGCGCCCGGCGATATCGCATCTTCAACGTGATCGACGAAGGCAATCGTGAGGCATTGGCCATCGAAGTCGATGTGTCGCTGCCAAGCGAACGTGTGGTGACAGTGCTGGACCAACTCGTGGCGATCCATGGCGCGCCTCGCCGGATTCGCTGCGACAACGGGCCGGAATTCGTCGCGGAAACGCTGCGGGTGTGGTGCGAACGGCACGGCATCACGCTCGTGTTCATCCAGCCGGGCAAGCCTAATCAGAATGCCTACATCGAGCGGTTCAATCGCACCTATCGCACCGAGATCCTCAACGCGTGGGTCTTCACGACCCTCGAGGAAGTGCGCGACCTGAGCGAAGCCTGGCGCCAGCGGTACAATACGGAGCGGACGCATGACTCTCTCGGCGACGTCCCGCCCCTCACCTTCCTGCCGAGAGCTACCTCAGCTGACCTGTCTCACTTTCAGCTGTGTGCTTGACGGGGAAGCTTACGTGCGGCCTCTGGTCTGACGGGCTGCAGACCGACGCGGATTGCGCTCCTCCACATAGACCGACGCCACAATCGGGTTCGCGCCGCGGATAGCCGTGCGCGCGCAGCGGCGCTGCGCCGCACGCCCCGAAGTGTCGCGCCATAGTACGAGGCACTCATTGCGCTTCCACTGAGATGGTGCCATCGGTGCCGCGCGAGCCACAGCCAGCTAACACCAGCATTGCCTGCGGAGTGCCCGCGCGGAAGATACTCCTGCTCACCGGAACTGGAGGCACTCCGGCTGGCAAACCTCGGTGGACACCTCAAATCCGGCCACTGATCGACACTTCAAAACCGGCCACCAGACCGGCGCGCTGCGACTGGGTTAGCGTGCGGAGGCGGCCGAGGTCTCGGCCGACGGCTGGAGTTTGGTCCGCCAGCTGCGTGGTCCGCAAGTGAGGACGTGGGCGTGATGGAGCAGCCGGTCGAGGAGCGCGGTCACGGCCGCGGTGTCGCCGAGCAGTTTGCCCCAGTCGTCCACGGGGCGCTTCGAGGTGAGGATCGTGGACGCGCGTTCATAGCGGCGCATGATCACTTCCAGCAGGTCTTCGGCGGCGGTGGCGGGCAGTTTTCGCATGCCGAGATCGTCGATGATCAGGAGCGGGACGGCGCTGAGGTCCGCGATCACGTCCTTGCGCGTGCCGTCCAGGGTGGCGTCGGTGAGCTCCTCGAGCAGGACGTGCGCCTCGCGATAGAGCACCCGATGGCCCTGCTGAATCGCGGCCTGTCCGAGCGCTTGTGATAAGTGACTCTTCCCCGTGCCGGGTGGCCCGATGAGCAGCAGGTCTTCGCGTTGCGTGATGAAGCGACACGTCGCGAGCTCGAAGACGAGGGCGCGATTCAGTTTCTTGTTGAAGGTGAAATCGAAGGTGTCGAGCGAGCGTGCGGGATCGCGGAAGCGGGCCTGCATGCGTCGCCGTTCGAGGAGCCGATCCTGCCGGCGTTGTAGCTCATCGCTGACGAGCAGCGCGATGAAGTCGAGCGGCGGGAGCCGTTCCGCTTGCGCATGGCGGAGCCGGGCGTCGAGGACGTCGGCCATGCCGGAGAGCCGGAGTTTGCGGAGCGCGTGATCGAGTTCGGTGAGATTCATGCCGTGGCGCCTCGGCGATCAATCAGATCGCGGTAGAGAGTGAGTTGACGGATGAGGGGGTCGATCTGCGTGAGCGCGACCGCCGGCGCTTTGACGCGCTCGAGGTAGCGCCGGAGAAAGCGATACGACGGGGCGCCCGCCTCCAGCGCAAAGTGCGCCGCCTCGTCGGTCAGCGCCGGGCCGTGTTTTCGCGCGAGCGCGAGCACACCGAGGATGCGCCGTGGCGCCAGCACGCCCTCGGTGCGGTGGAGATGGTCACACAGCGCGCCGATGGACGGGCCTGCGGTGCGCGCGATGTCGAGCAGGGCCAGCGTTTTCGCCGGCGTGCGTGTCGGCCGATCCGCGTCCTCGACGCGATGATGCCCACGGCGGGTGCGCAGGTGCTCGCGCAGGAGCTGCCCGCTGCGCGGATCGAGGACACGCACATGCAGGTCATTCCACTGCACGCTGACACGCTGGCTGATCCAGCCCGGTGGCACGCTGTAGTACGCGGCCTCGACTTCGACGCAGCCGTCGAGGTGCACACTGCGCGTACCGTAGCGGTAGTAGCGAAAGGGCTCCAGCGGGAGCGGCTGGAGCAGCGGCTGCTCCTCGGCAAACATCGCACTGACCTGGCGCTTCGTGGTGCCGTGAATCCGCGTGTCGGCCCAGCGCGTCTCCCACTGATCGAGGTAGGCTTGCGCCGCCGCGATGGTGTCGAAGCGCATGCCGCGCAGGGGCGTCTGCTGCGTGTGGCCGATGCCCGATTCCACTTTGCCTTTGCGATCCGGATCACGCACACGGCACGGGAGCGCGACGACGCCGTAATGCGCGAGCACATCGCGATACAGCGGATTGATTGTCGGGTCGTAGACGTCGGGCTGCAGCACACCCTCACGCAGATTGTCGAGGACGACGAGGCGCGTCGACCCGCCGAGCCGTCGAAAGGCCTCCTCGTGCAGCTCGGCCCAGCGCTGACTGCTGGAGCGCCACGTCAGCAGCCGCACCGATTTGCGCGAGCAGCCGAGCGTGAGCACGAAGAGACGCGTGCGCCCGTAGCGCCCGTGGTCCGGATGCCGGACCATCGGGCCCTCGCCATAGTCGACTTGGGCTTCCTCGCCTGGCGCGGTCGTGATGATGCCCGACGGCTCGGGCGGGGCCGTGGCGCGCTGCGCGCGCACGAAGCGCCGCACGCTCGCGTAGCGGCCGGTGAAGCCGTGGCCATCGACCAGGTCCTGCCAGATCGCCATCGCATTCCGCCCCCGGCCGAGCGCCTCGACAATCAGCTCGCGATAGGGCTCGCACGCGCTGGCGGTCGGCGCCCGGCTTGGCACGGGAGCGGTGGCGATCACCGAATCGGACGGCGACGCGTCGGTGGACACCCCCGCCGTGGTGGCCGGATTTGGCGGCGGCCAATCGGCCACCCGTCCGCCTCGGCGGCGCACCGGAATCCCGGCGGCCATGAGATACGCACTGATCGTCTCACGGCGGACACCCGTCGCCGCCTCGATCTTCCGGAGGGACCACCCGAGGCGCCCCAGGCCCTCGATCTGCTGCTGTTTGGTCTTGGCCAAGAGGTTGCTCATGGCCGAACGACCCCTACAGGTCGTCCCGCCGTCAACGCCTCAGCGTGCTAGCCGTGGTGGCCGGTTTTCAGGTGTCCACTGGTGGCCGGATTTGGGTGTCCACCGAGGGGCAAATGCAGATCTTAGCAGGTTGCTGAAAAAGTCGCGGCACCCGGTCGAACTCCCGGTTTTGCCATTCCCCGCCGAAGGGAAAATCATGACCGGCACGTCGATCGTCGATCCTAGGTCAACTGTGGGGCGAGGCGTATTCGATGCATATTGATATAAAAGTCACGTAACCACTTTTTCAGCAACCTGTTGGACCACGTCTGGGCGCAGAACAGACCACAGCTGTGGCCATGCGCGGTGTGCCGCTTGCTTGCCAACTACACTGCGATTGAGTTGGTCCATGAAGGAATTCCGCTCTGTGCAAGATACTTGACGAGGGCCGGTGTGCCGTAGTACTTCACTTGACCTCCCTCGGAGTACGCGAGCGCAGACTGATCGACCTTAAGCCTTGAAGCGCGGGCTCTCGCTGTCAGTGTGCCCAAGAGTGACGCGTTGTCCGCGTTCGTGCCGGAGCGCGAGCGGGCATCGAAGACCGCAACATCGATTAAGCTACCGTTGACTCCTCGCACTCGTACATGTGCGAAATTGATTCGCATTGGCGCCCCATTCTCGTTGATTTGATCCCACGCTTTTTGAATGCGCGCTGCCCGATTACGCAGCGCTCACTTGGCATGACCACTGAGGGTAGTTGTCACCCTTCGTGCGATTGTTCTGCCACTGAAGCGGTTGCAGGTTGATGTGGGCGTCATCTCCGCCCTTGGCCACAGGCCGGATGTGATCGATTTCCCAGCCGTGCTGTGACTGGGTGTTGCCGTACTGAAGCCGCGAGATAAAGGCTCCGCAGCGGTCCTTTCGCCACTCTGACGCGTCATAGCCTGGCACGACTGTCGCCTTCTGCCACACCGCGAGAACATCTGCGCCGCTGAAACTACTCCCCGTCCGGCTTGTCCCTGCCTGCCGAGCCATACCACCTCCGTGGTTTAGTGTACAGTGAACAGTGTACACTGCACGGCCACGATGGACAAGCCTCAGAGAAGAACGGGCTCCGAGATTACCAGGCTCATCTGTTCGAGCGCGATTGCCGTTGCTTCGACGGAGGCTTGGAACACGTCCGCGAGAGAAAGCAGCCCGGCGACGCGCGCACGAGCAGTGTCACGAGAGTGCTCGCGGAGCGAGCAACCACCCGGACGAACGGATGGAGCGGCGCCGAATCTGGCCGCATATTCACGCCGCATGTAGCGACCTGGAATCAGCAGATGACTTGCGAACAAGTTCGCCTGCCGTTCCGCTGGTGTGATGCTGTGCACCGCACTCCCGCGTGCGGAGTCGGTGGAGACGAAGATCGTGTTCGTTGCGAAAAGCTCCGGATGCTCACGATCGACTAGGGCGAGCGGCCGATGCAGGACCCAGTGGCCTAACTCGTGAGCGACGGTGAAGCGAAAGCGCCGATAGTCCCTCGCTTTCAGTGCGGCGCACACAAGGATTCGGCCAGACAGAAGTTCGGTGCGTCCCAGCACTTCGTGAAGGCCGTCCGTACCCAGAACCTGATCCTCGATAAATACGAGTCCTTCGTCTTCGCAAAGATGATCGTAGACAATCGCTTCGAGATCGATTGGCAGCATGCTCGCCCTCTCACCGAGGGCTCGGTCCAACAAGTCCTCTGCAGCGCGCGCGATACCAGTCTCAGTCAGAAATGGAACCTTCAAGAATCACCCTGCTTACGGATCAGGTTTCTCAAAAGCTTCGCTTTCTCGTCATCGGTCATTCGCTGTACCCGGCGAAATAGCGCCACCTCCTCCTCAGAGTTCGGAAGAGCGACATCTGGTACCTTGCGCACGAGACCGAAGATTCTGTCTTCCGAGACGCCTAGCCCGATTGCTAGCGACTGTAGTAAAGCGTCCGTCGTCGATGGAGGGCTCGGTTCAGTCTCCAGCAGCACGACGAATGTTGGCGACTTCTCAATCTTCGCAGCAAACTCGCGAATGGAGATGCCAAGCTCTTTTCGGCGAGCTCGTACGAAGCGGCCCAGTTCGGACGGTTTCCTTTGTGATACCATCACGGGGTCAGTTCAGAAGGAGTTGATCAGCAATTGAGACCGACGACACTACGGCGACACCAGTCAGAAGGGGACTGGGTTCTGCTTCGCTGCGACCAGCTGTTGAGACACATAGGGCGAAGTCACATACTAAGTCCAACGCCGGGTCGGCCGAGTGAGGCGACCTGGGGTACGCTTGGCTTCCATCCTCCGCCAAGAGAATGGTTGCCATGACGCCGTACACCCAGATCACCTCGGAAGAAAGGTACGCGCTCTCCGTCCTGCGCCAACAAGGGTACAGCCAGGCCGAGATGGCGCGGGCCCTCGCTCGGCACCTGAGTACGATCAGCCGGGAACTGCGCCGGACCGTGTGGCGCTGCAACGGGCGCGCGTATGTACCCTCGCGCGCCCAGTCCTACACCAACGAGCGCCGACGCCGATCGCGCCGGAACTCGCAGTTCAGCGCGGCAGAGTGGGCGCTCGTCGAGTCCGCGCTGCGCGAGGACTT
>JANNVN010000161.1:0-8872 GCA_031414435.1 Gemmatimonadaceae bacterium | reverse complement strand
ACGTTGTCGAAGTACACATCGATGCCGTCGGGCGCCGCCGCCTTCAGCTGGCGGTAGACATCGCCGTCTCGATAGTTGAAGGCTGCGTCGAACCCGAGTTCACCGGTGAGCATCCGGACCTTGTCGGCCGAACCCGCACTGCCGATGACGGTGCAGCCGCGCAGCTTCGCCAACTGGCCGGCGATCACGCCGACGCCGCCTGCGGCGCCGGAGATGAATACCCGGTCGCCTGCCTTGACGTCGACGAGTTGGAGCCCGGCCCACGCCGTCATGCCGGTCACCCCGAGTACGCCGAGCCACGCAGAAACCGGTTCGACTTGCGGATCGAGCTTTCGCAGCTGTCGGTGATCCGCCACGAAGTACTCTCGCCATCCCATCATCGAGAGCACGCGATCACCAACGGCAAATCCCGGTGCACGTGATTCCACGACGCGCCCGACCGCTCCGCCTTCGAGGGCCGCGCCGATCTGAAATGGTGGCACATACGACTTCACGTCGTTCATTCGTCCACGCATGTACGGATCGACGGAGAGGACCTCGTTCTTCACGAGCACCTGGCCTTCTGACGGCTCACCGATCTCCGTCGTGATGAGGGAAAAATTGTCCGCGGCCGGCAGCCCATTCGGGCGTGAGGCAAGGCGAAATTCGCGACTTGTTGGCATGGGCGGCTCTGGAGCGTCGGAAATGAGGGAAGAGGAACGCTAATTGCCTATTTGCTCAAGGCCGAACCCTGGCGAGCGGAAGCGGTGCCGACCGACTCCTCGCACGCGGCGGCGCTTCAGGGCCCGGGCGCGGAGCACCGCCGGTCGACGGTGTCCGGTGCGTAGCTTTCCGTGGGTACGAGATGGCGGTACCGCAAACGCTGGCTGAGACCGGCGCTGTGGCGTTCGGACGACGACCGACGCGCGAAGCGGGCGCCGTCATTTCAATTCCTTCGCCGACGAGGAGCGGGTGTGCGCCCACGAGTATCCGTTTACATCGCGATCAGTCTGGACGGTTTCATCGCCCGGGATGACGGCGACCTGGATTGGCTCGCCGAAGTGCAGGACGCCGGCGGGAACGACTACGGATACAGCGGATTCATGTCGACCGTCGACACCGTCCTTCTGGGACGCGGAACATATGACGCGGTGCTGACTTTCGATGCGTGGCCATTCGAGGGGAAGCGGGTCATCGTCCTCACGAATCGCGTGCTGGCGTCGACCTTTGGCGAAACCGCCTACGCGGGCGCGCTCGGCCCGCTGATGGACCGACTTGGCAGCGAAGGAGTGCAGCGCGTGTACCTCGATGGTGGCGCCACCATCCGCCAAGGGCTTGATGAGGGGCTCGTGGATGACATGACGCTGTCGATCGTGCCCGTGTTGCTTGGTTCAGGCCGACCGCTGTTCACTCGCGGGGTACCAGGCAGCCTCTGGATGTTGACGGGTGCAGAGAGCCACCCGACGGGGCTGGTGCAGGTACGCTACGAACGACGTTCGTGAGTCGAACCGTTCAGCGCACGTCCCCACGACGCGAGGTCGTGCGCTGAAGGGTGCAGACTAGTGTCTTGTCGCTGAAGGTCGGAGAGCACCAAGCCAGGTGGGGCGCCCGGATGGCAAGGCGAAAACCGCAGCAATACCAGCGGTATTGCGAGGATTTGCAACGCGGCCAGCCGGGATGCGCCGACTGGCGACTGCTTCCGGAACTTCAGCGACACGCCACTAGGGCTTCCGCTTCCCCCATGTCGGACCAGGGGGTTCCTTCATCAGCCGAACAGGGTTTTCCGCCAGCAGCCGCAGCGCCTCCTGCACGGCACGCTCGAGCTGTGGATCGCGGCCAGCGATGACCTCACGCGGGAAATTCTCGACATCGATGTCCGGCGCAACTCCATCGTTTTCGACGGCCCACTTCCCGTCGCGATCAAAGAACCCGAGGCGTGGCGCGACCAACCCTCCTCCATCAACAAACGGCGCCTGATCCGACGTGGCCACCAGGCCGCCCCAGGTCCGGGTCCCGATCAGGGGGCCGATCTTCCGGCGACGGAACATGTACGGCATCAGGTCGCCACCTGATCCAGCCATTTCGTTGATGATCATGACCTTCGGGCCCCAGATGCCGGCTGAGGGGCTCGCGAAGGGTGTGCGATCGCCAACGGGGTTGTTGAAGTAGCCATCGAAGTCGCGGCTGAGCAGCTCGATGATGTAGTCGGCCGCAGACCCGCCGCCATTGTAGCGTTCATCGACGACTGCGCCCTGCTTGTTCTGCTGCGCGAAGTAGTAACGATTGAACTGCGTGTAGCCACCTTGCCCGGTGTTCGGGAGATGCACATACGCCAGCTTGCCCGCCGAGAGTGAATCGACGATGCGACGATTGTTCTCGACCCAGAAGCGCGTGCGCAATCCTTGATCATTACCAACCGGCACGACGGTGTAACGCCGCGCGCCGTCCATCGTGGGCCTCGAGTTGACCGTGATGACGATCTGCCGGTTGGCCGTGCCATCGAGCAGCCGGAAGACATTGTCCGCGGCGCGCAGCTCCTCGCCATTCACCGCCAGCAGGTACTCGCCCGCGCGGACGTCGATGCCGGGCGCGGCGAGTGGCGCGCGCAGTTCGGGATTCCAGCTCTCGGCGTCGTAGATCCGCGTGAACTGATACCGACCGTTGGCAACTGCCATGTCAGCGCCGAGCAGACCGCCCGAGGCGGCCGGGACATCAGGGAAGTCGCCGCCGTTGACGTACGAGTGCCCAATGGCGAGCTCACTTCCCATCCAGTCGAGGAGGTAGTTCAGATCGGCGCGATGTGCCACAAACGGTACGAACTGACGATACTGTGCCACGACCTTGGGCCAGTCGGTGCCGTGCAGATTCGGCACGTAGAAGTAGTCACGCACCTTGCGCCGCGCTTCCTCGAAGATCTGTGCGTACTCGAGTTTCGGGTCCCACCACATCCGCAACTGCGCTGCGAGTCGACCCGTGTTGGCGGCAGGTGCCGCTGTGCCCGCGGCATCGACCAGAAACAGTGCTGCCTGCGCGCCACCGGTCCGGTACAGCAGTTTCTTGCCGTCGGCGCTCACGGTGTAAGCGGCAACGCCGTTCGCGAACGGAATCGCCTTGCGGTCCTTGAGCGTGTAGCGATACAGCGGTCCGCCCGGTGTGTTCTGCTCGGCCGGTCCGGTGGCTTCCACGGTCTCCCAGAAGAACACCGTCCCTGCGGCGCCGCTCTTGAGCAGCGCGTAGTCGCGGCTGGCCACTCCAGGCACCGCGAGGATCCGGCGGGCAATGCCATCAAAATCGATCGTGACGGCGGGCGGGCGTGGCGAAGGCGTCGTGGCGGCCGGCGTCACCGTGGGGCGAGACCCGGCGTCCGCGACGGCAGCGGTCGGTGTCGGCGCTGGTGTCGGCGCTGGTGTTGTTGCGACCGCTGACTCGTCGTCGCTCTCCGGCGTGTACGGCGTTGGGTCACCCGCCTTCAAGACTGCGACGTACAATGCGTTCGTGCGGGGACGCTCGTACGATGTCATGTCCAGCCACTGTGAACGCAGGGCGAAGTCCGTGCTGGCCAGAAACCAGAGGTACTTGCCGCTGGCATCCCACGCTGGCGACGTCGCATCGGCGAGTCCATCGGTCAACTGCTTGCTTTCACCCGTCTCGACGTTCACGACCTGAATGACGTGGTAGTAGCTCGGCAGCCGTTTCGCAAACGCAATCCACCGCGAGTCGGGGCTCCAGACCGGATCCATCGTCCGTTGCGGAACCATGAACTGATCACCATCGAACTTTCGCACGGCCCCGGTCGCGACGTCCACGACCCAGAGTTTGAGCGCGACGTCGGTGAACAGGATCTTCCGCGAGTCGGGCGACCAGGAAGGCGTGTACGGGAAGCTCATCCCCGGCAGCCCAATGGCGCGCGGGGTCCCCTGCCCGTCCTGCGCGGCGATCATCAGTTGGTACTCACCTGATGCATCGCTGAACCAGCTCACCGACCGCCCGTCCGGCGACCATCCCGGTGCACGCTCGGCGCTGCCGCTCGAGTGCGTGAGGTTGCGCACATCACCCTTTTCGGCGGGAATCGTAAAGATTTCACCTCGGGCTTCGACCAGTGCACGCTTGCCCGTCGGCGACAACGCCAGCGCCGAGATACGCGGGCTGACGTCCTTCCATTGCGGCATCATCCACGGAAAGTCGCCGCGGACCGTGATCGAGACAGGTGTGGCGCGACTCGTTTGTGGATCGAGCAGATGCAGACGCCCTGCCTGCTCGAACACGACTACTCCCGCACCCGCATCCATCGTCTTGACATCAAAGTCCGCAAATCGCGTCATCTGCGTCACGGCCTTCGAGCGCCCGTCGTACTTCCAGATGTTCTGCACGCCGTCGCGATCAGAAATGAAGTAGACATCGTTGCCGACCCAGGCCGGGTCCAACTCCTTCGAATTCAGCGGCCGCGGAATCGTGTCGAGCGCAAACGATTTGAGATCGAGGACCCAGATCGGCTTGTTCTGGCCGCCGCGATAGTTGCGCCGCTCGTCGTCCCACGAACTCGCCATGCGATAGGCGATGTGCGTGTTAGCCGCATTGATGTGGCCTTGGAACGCGCGTGGCATCGGCATCGCCTCCTCCGCACCGCCCTCGACGCCAATCGTCCAGAAGCGCAGCGTAGCGGCCGGCGCGCTTGATTGCCGTCCACTGGCGAAGACGACCCGCTTGCCGTCGGGCGTCCAGCCGGTGACCAGGTCGGCACCGGGATGCCAGGTCAGTCGCCGTGGCTCACCGCCTTCCACCGGCACGGTGTACACATCGGCGTTTCCGGCGTACGTGCCCGTGAACGCGACGACACGGCCATCCGGCGAGAGCTTGGGCTGTGCAGCCTGTCCCTGGAAGGACGTCAAGCGACGCGCCTGACCGCCCGTCCGATCGACGATCCAGATGTTGCTGGCGTACGCGAATGCGATATGGCGTTCACTGACGCTGGGCTGTCGGAGCAGCAGCGTCTCCTGCGCAGCCGCCGTCCCAGCGGCAACAAAAAGGGCGACGAGGGAGAGACCGGAGCGACGGAGCATCGGCGTTTGGGGCGAGGGGGACGATCGGAGCGCAGGGTGCCGATGGAATACGGCAAGCGTGGAAGATGCGTTCACGCACTCGAACGAGCCACCGTCCGTGAGTGACGTGGTCCGCCGGATCCGACACGGAAGCGACGGGGTGGGCTTCGATCTTTGGTCTGGGTGCGCTAGCCTGCATTGATGCAGATCCGCTCCTTTCGCTCGCTCCGGTCATGACCGACATCCAGCGCCCGCCGGCCGCCAGCGTCGCGCCGTCGCCTGCAGGGGCTGGCCGTCAGGCCGCGATGCCGTTCATCATGCTGACAGTGCTGATCGACATGGCCGCGATCGGCCTGATCGTCCCGGTCCTGCCATCGATCGTGGGCAGTTTCACCACATCCCAGAGTGAACAGGCGTGGTGGTATGGCGCGGTCAGCACCGCCTTCGGCTTCGCAAATTTCTTTGGCGCCCCGGTGATCGGTGCGATGTCCGATCGCTACGGTCGACGCCCTGTCCTTCTGATCGGGTTCTGTGGTCTGGCACTGACCTTCTTCGCGACCGCGCTGGCGACTGCCTTGTGGATGTTGATTGTCGCCCGCCTCATCGGCGGCGCGATGCAGGCGAATGCGGCCGTCTGCAACGCGTACGTTGCCGACATCACGGCGCCTGACGATCGGGCCAAACGGTTCGGGATGCTGGGCGCCATGTTCGGTGTCGGCTTCATCATCGGACCGGTGGCGGGAGGTCTGCTTGGCGCGGTCAACCTCCGCTTGCCGTTCTTCGTCGCCGGCGGCCTCTCGATCCTGAACCTGCTCTACGGGTACTTCGTGCTGCCGGAGTCGTTGGCGCCAGAGCATCGGCGCGCCATCGACTGGCGCAGGACGAGCCCGTTCGCGTCCTTCGCCACGCTGACGAATCTCGGCAGCGTCGGCCCGCTGATCGCGGTGGTCGCGTGCAGCGTGCTCGCCCAGTATGTGCTCTTCTCATCCTGGGTCCTGTACACGACGTTCAAGTTCGGGTGGGGACCGCTCGAGAACGGGTGGTCACTGGCGGCTGTCGGCGTGGCATCCGTGATCGTGCAGGGCTTCCTGCTCGGTCGCATGCTGAAGGCCTTCAGCGCCCAGCGGCTGGTGGTGTGGGGCCTCGTCTCGGCGACGCTCGCCAACATTCTGTACGGTCTCGCGACCGACGGCTGGATGATGTACGCAGTCGTGTTCGTGAACGTGCTCGGCTTTACGGTCGGTGCATCGATACAAAGCCTCATCTCGTCGGCTGCGGATCAGAGCACGCAGGGACAGACCCTCGGCGCCGTGGCATCACTGAACAGCCTGATGGCGGTCGTGGCACCGGTCTTCGGCGCGCCGCTCCTCGGTATGGTATCGCACTATCCGCGCGGCGACTGGCGGATCGGCGCGCCGTTCTACTTTTGCGCGGTGCTCCAGGCGACCGCACTCACGCTCGCCTCGCGTCATTTTCGCCGGCAGGAACGCGCTCGCGTCTGACGCAGGCACGGACTGGCGCGGACACCTGCACGACCGCAGTCAGGCCTGACTGTCGCGGCCCTCGAGCCACCTGACCGCGTCGTCGATCGAGCGGAACACCTCGATTTCATCCGGAGTTTCATCACCGCGCAAGGTCTGGAACATGCGCGCAACACCGTAGAGCACATCCGTTGGGGCAACGATCGCCGCGCGCGTCGAGTGTCCGGCGGAGTCTCGCTGATCGTACATCGCGATCAGTCGGTGGAGCCCGGCCCCGGTCACGCCCATGTGCGTCACAGCTCGCAGATCGATCAGATCGTCGAGCGAGGGATCGTACGTGGGTTCGTTGACCAGCGTCGAATACGCATCGAAAAGCTCTCGATCGCCGATCGGCCCTGTGAACGTCGCAACCCGACGACGGGCCACGGCGTCGACCGAGAACGCAATACAGGGAGAGGGCGCGGCTGCAATGTTCACACCTTCAGACTAACTCTTACCAGTGAGAGGAAGCAAGTCATTGGGTCGACCCATCTTCGGTTGGAATTGACTAACCCGCGATTCCGACCGGAAGTCAACTGGCTGAGACGGGTAGTGCCATCATGGTTGCCTGCATCACGGCGACGAGCGTCGCAGTCTCGCCGGAGACGGCCCACACCTCACCGCTGCACACCGTCAAGGTCCGGCCTGCGCGGACAACCCGGCCGATCGCCTTGACATAGTCGCCAACAGCCGGCGCCAGAAGGTTCAGTTTGAACTCGACACTGACAATGTCACAATCCGCCGCCGCGTGGGTGACCGACGCGGCAGCACAGGCGGAATCAACGATGGCCGTGATCGCTCCGGCGTGCAGCGCACCTGTGTGCTGCGTCAGCGTCACCGCGCAGGGCATGCGAAGTTCGACTTCTCCCGCAGTCACGCGCTCCAGCGTCACGCCGAGTGTCGTCATGAACGGCTGACGCGCCAACGTCGCCTGCACCCGGGCGAGCATTCGTCAGCGTGCCGGCACAGCTGCCAGCAGCCGCTGAATGAAACCATCGATCGCGGCATTGTTCTCGATCCAGCGCACCACGGCCACCAGATCGTGCTCGGGATCGACGATGATCACGTTGGTGCCGTTCCCGACATGTATGAACACCGACGCAGGCGCTGAAGGCATGAACTTGCGGTCGGTGTTCAGGAACCAGTTCATGAAGCCGTAGGTCGGCTGCACCGGCGTTGGTGTCGTCGCGAGGCGAATCCATTCCTCGGAGAGGAGTTGACGATCCTTCCACTTGCCGCGGCGCAGTGTGAGGTAGCCGAAGCGCGCCATGTCCCGCGCGTTGATGAACAACCCGCCACCCCAGTGTCCGCCACCTGACACCGACTGCACCGCCTGGCCATCGAGTACCACCCACGATGTCTCGTAGCCCAGCCATTGCCAGGTTGTGGACGCGCCGATGGGCTCCATGATGAACTCGCGGAGTACACCGGGCAGCGGCCTGCGCCACACCTCGAGCGCGGACAACGCCAGCGCATTCACGCGAACGTCGTTGTACTCGTAGGCGCTGCCTGGCACCGCTCTCGCCCGTGTCCGCCACGTGTCCGGCGCGCCGGAAGGTCGGTCGGCCCACTCCGGCTTGCCCCACAACGTTCCCTCCCAATCACTCACCTGCCGCAGCAAGTGATCCCAGGTAATGGTGCGATTGTGCGGCGTTGCAAAAAGGTCAAGCATCGAAATCGCTGACGTGCCCGGACCACCCGGCAAGGCCGCCACCGGACCGACTGCACGGAAGACCGAATCATTCAGACTCCGGATCAGGCGCCGATCATACGCGACGCCGACGACGGACGAGAGAAGGCTCTTCGTCACACTGTGCGTCATTTCAACACGATGCGGCTCGCCCCACTCAGCGACGATGTAGCCGTGACGCAGGATTACACCGGTCGCGGCGCCGCGATCGACAAAGGGGCCCACCGCACCGCCGTACGGTTCACGGCCGAAGGTCCGGTAGTGATTCTCCTCCATACTCCGCGGATTCTTCGACTCGCTGGCGATCGCGAACGCAATGGCCGCGGCCAGACGCGTGGAGTCCATCCCCACCTGCGAGGCAGCCCGTCGCTCCCACGCGTCTCCTGACTCGGGATAGTAGATCCCCTTCGGCGTCGCCGACGCTCGCTGGGCCGCCGCAGCGGCCGGGGCGACCAGCACAGCACCACACCAAGCCCCAGCGAGCACGGCGCGGCGCCACGCGATCATACCGTGTCGCCGCCGCCGACCACCGCGCTGTCACCGTCGCCTGCCACGTCGTCCTCTGCGCCGGGCTCTCCATCCTCGGAAGTGCCATTCCGCTTGCGGGCGAGGCGCTCATCGCGCTTGGCATCCTTCTTCTGCTT
>JANNVN010000160.1:0-16537 GCA_031414435.1 Gemmatimonadaceae bacterium | reverse complement strand
TACTCCTCACGCTCCGCGTGAGGACATTTCCTCACGCAGAGCGTGAGGAGTACACTCAGGAGAAACCCCCGTGATCGATTCACTGGCAATCGAACGAGCTCCCGTCGCGGCTCGGTTTGAGACGAAGAGTGCATTCCCAATGCCCGCAACCGTCCGGCTCTCCGTCGTCATACCCGTTTACAACGAACGAGCGACGCTGCTGGAACTCCTCGGCCGGGTGCGGGCCGTGCCCATCGACAAGGAACTGATCGTCGTCGATGACGGCAGCACCGACAGCACGCGCGAACTGCTGCGGTCGCTGGACGGCGAACCGGATTTGAAGATCATTTACCTTGCCAAAAACGCAGGCAAAGGGGCTGCTTTGAGAGCGGGGTTTCGGCAGGCGACCGGCGACATCGTCATCGTCCAGGATGCCGACTTGGAATACGACCCGGCCGATTATCCCCGCCTCATTCAGCCCCTCCTGCAAAACGAGGCCGATGTCGTCTACGGCTCGCGTTTCCTGACGACCGCCGGTTCCGGCCGTTCCTACTGGCATGCCCTCGGCAATCGCATGCTCACGCGCTTGTCCAACGTCTTCACTGGGCTCCACCTGACCGACATGGAAACGTGCTACAAAGTCTTTCGCAGGGAGATCATCGAGGCGATCGCCCCGAGCCTGAAGCAGAATCGCTTCGGCATCGAGCCGGAGCTGACCGCCAAGGTGGCCCGCTCCGGTTGCCGCGTTCGCGAAGTCGCTATCCGGTACGACGGCCGTTCGTACAAGGACGGCAAGAAGATCGGCTGGCGCGACGGCTTGCAAGCGATTTGGTGCATCCTCCGTTACTGGAAATGGGATTGAGACTTTCATGTCGATTCCGCCAACCCTACCGAACGAAGCGAGCGCGAAGTCGCGGCTTGCGGTGCAATGCCCCGATTGCAAGAAGCGGCTGCGCGTTCCGGCTCAACTCGCCGGCAAGCGCGTGAAATGCCCCCAGTGCGGCGTGCCGGTCCCGATTCCCGCGCCGGAACCCGAACTCGAGATGACCGAGTTCCTCGACGACGCACCCGCGCCGCCGACGCGTAAATGGGCGCCGATTCTGGCCTCCATCCTCATCGCCGGCTTCGTCTACGGCTGCGCCATCAACGCGAGCCTGGCGTCGAACATGAACAACCACCTCGGGGCCGAGTACTACAACATCGCCAAATCGCTCGTCGCCGGCGAGGGCTACGCGAACCCGTTCGACGTGAAGACCGGCCCCACCGCCTGGATGCCGCCGGTTCTGCCCACGATTCTGGCCGGCCTCCTTTGGCACTGCGACGGCGACGCCGCCACGCTGCAAACCATCGTCATCGCGTTGCAAGTCCACGTTCTGTTGTTCACCGGCTTGCTCGTTGTCGCCCTGGCCCGCAAGACGAGCGCCCATCCAGACATCATCGCCTTCGTCGCCGCCGCGGCCTATTGCGCCGTGCTTCTTTCTCAGTACAAGCTGTGCTTCATGGTGACGCACGATTGCTGGCTGGTCTTGCTGGCCTTGGATGTCCTCGTTATCGGGCTTTGCTGGTTCTCTCCCTTGCGAACGAAGATGTCGGCCGCAGTTTGGGGCGTCCTCGGCGGCACGTTCTCGCTGATCAATCCGATCGTCGGGTTCGCCTGGGCGGTCGCGTCCGCGGTCGGCGCCATTCGGCAGCGGAACTGGAAGCCGCTCGGCGTCGCGCTGCTGCTCGCCACGCTGGTTCACGCGCCGTGGTCGATCCGGAACTACCTCCTCTTCGGCCGCTTGATCCCCATCAAGTCCAACCTCGCGTACGAACTCTATCAGTCGCAATGCCTGCAATCTCACGGCATGTTGCAAGCGAAGACATTCAGTACGCATCCTTATTCCTCCCCGAACAAGGCGCGGCGAGATTACAAAGACCTCGGCGAAATCGCGTTCCTCGACGAGAAACGCTCGCTCTTTTGGGATTCGATCCTGGCCGACCCGCTTGATTTCTGCGAACGCGTTGCCACTCGCTTTTTCGGTGCGATGGTTTGGTACGAAACGTTCGAGACCCGCTACGAAGCCGACAATCCCTGGGTGACCTGGCTCAATCGGGCGCTGCATCCGCTGCCGCTTTTAGCGCTCATCCTACTGGCGTACGGCGCACTCTGGCGGCCGCTCCATCCGGCGCAATGGGCCGTCATTGGGGTGTTTCTTCTTTACATGATGCCGTATGTCGGCATCAGTTACTACGAACGTTACGCCATGCCGATCCTCGGCGTGAAAGTGATTCTGATCGTCTGGCTCATCGACCGGCTAATGTCCTTGGCGTTCGCATCGAAGGCTCCGAGGCCAGTGTACTCCTCACGCTCCGCGTGAGGACGAATCCTCACGCGGAGCGTGAGGAGTACACTGGAGTCGAAAGCGAGGAATGTATGTCTCCCACTCCCCGCCGCCCCGCGTTCACACTCGTCGAACTGCTGGTCGTTATCGCGATCATCGCGATACTGATCGCGCTGCTTGTGCCCGCCGTGCAGCGCATGCGCAAAGAAGCCGACCGCACAACCTGCGCGAACAATTTCCACCAGATCGGCGTCGCCATGGCGAACTACCTGGCGACGCACAAGGTCTTCCCCAGCAACGGCGGCTGGGACGGCAAGCAGACCATCGCCGATGTGAACGGCAAACTCTTCACGCCGGAAACCCTCGACTACACCACCAACCGCATCTACCAGTTCGGCGTCGGCGATCCCAACCTCGGCCCCAAGAATCAAACCGGAAGCTGGGCCTACAGTTTGCTCCCTTCGCTCGATCAAGGAGTCATCTACCACGACCGCGTCTGGACCACGGCCGTCCCCGTCTTCATCTGCCCCTCCCGCCGATCCGCGCTGCCGGCGCCGACCGTCGATGAAGACACCTACGGCAAATTTAAGGGCGGCGGCTGGAACTGGGCTTTCGCCCGACACAGATTCGTTCCGCTGCCGTTCGTTTCATTCGACGGCACGTTCTGCCGATTCTACGGCGGCTGATGGTGGCCTTGCGGCGGCGAATGGACACCGGGCGCGTGAAACTGGTCGTACTGATCGACTACCCGGGCTTCAACATGCGCGTCGCACGAGAGGCGACGAAGCGTGGGATTCCCGTGTTGTACTACATCACGCCACAGGTATGGGCCTGGCACAAAAGTCGTGTACGTGATCTGCGTCAGACCGTGACCAAGGCGGCGGTCATTCTGCCCTTTGAGGAGAAACTGCTGCGGGACGCTGGGATCGATGCCACGTTCGTCGGGTCGCCCTTGATCGATGCGACACAAGAGCTGGTCTCGCGTGAGACGGCCTGTGCCACACTGCAGCTCGATCCCGCTCGACCCGTGCTGGCGCTCTTTCCGGGAAGTCGCGCGGGCGAAATCACGAGACACCTCGCCGATTTCGTCTCGACCGCGCGCGCGGTGGCGGCGGTGCGACCAGACGTGCAAGTCGTCGTCAGTGCGCCGCCGAGTGTGGTGATCGACACCGCGATCTGCCCGTATCCGGTGGTGCGTGACGCCTCGCACACCGTGCTGCGGGCGGCCACAGCCGCGATGTGCAAGAGCGGAACCACAACACTCGAAGCGGCGGTGCTCGGCTGCCCACTGGTGGTGGCCTATCGCACCAGTGCACTGACTTACGCGATCGCGAAGCGGCTGGTGACCCTTCCGAACATCGCGCTCGTCAACATCGTGGCTGAGCGCCGTGTGGCGCCGGAGTTCATTCAGGATGAACTGCGAGCCGAGTTGGTGGCGCCCGCCCTGCTGGAGTTGCTCGACGAGCAGTCGCAGAAGCGTGCTATGATGCTCGACGCGCTGCATGACGTGCGTCGGCGCATGGGTGAGCCTGGCGCGGCTGCGCGGGTGGCTGACATGATCGACGGAATGACGGCGTGAGCAACGACGACACGTCCGCCGGTGACGCGAGGTCCAGAGCAGATGCTCGCCGCGCGCGATGGCTCTCACTGGTGGGCACGTGGTTCATTCGCGTGGTGGGCGCGACCTGGCGCGTGCGAATACTTGATGCGGGTCCGGTGGATCGGCTGCGACACGATGGGCAGCCGGTTGCCCTCCTGCTCTGGCACGGGCAGATCCTGCCACTGCTCTACGTCATGCGGTACCAGTCGATCGCGTGCCTGATCAGTACGCACAAGGATGGTGAACTGATCGCGCAGATCGCACGGCGACTTGGCTGCAAGTTGATTCGTGGCAGCAGCTCGCGTGGAGCAGACCGCGCGTTGCTCGGGCTCGTTCGCACACTCAAGGACGGCTTCACCGTCGCCGTGACTCCGGATGGCCCGCGCGGACCATATCGCACGTTTGCCCCAGGGGCGCTGGTGGCCGCACATCGCGCCGACGCGCCGGTGGTTGCATTCGGTGTGCATGCGACACGCGCCTGGTACCTAAAGAGCTGGGATCAATTCATGATCCCCAAGCCGTTCGCACGCGTGACGATCGTGTTCGACACGCCGACGATGGTCCCCGGCAGCTCGGCGCGGGATGCTGCTGATGCAATCCCGTTCTTTTCAGACCGGATGGCCCGTGTGGGGCTTCGTGCCGCTGGCTGATCTGGCGGACGCGATCTGGTACGGCGACACGTCGGCCGCGCGCATTGCACGCGTGGCATTGTCGCCATTGAGCCGCGTGTTCGGAGCCGTCGCGAACAGGTTGCACGCGGCCTACGATGCTGATCCGCCCGCGGCAGGGCGCATCCCTGCGATTTCGATCGGGAATCTGACAGTGGGTGGTACGGGGAAGACACCAGTGAGCGCCTGGTTCGCTCGCAGGTTTGCCGACGCTGGCGCGTCACCGGCAATCGTGATGCGCGGATATGGCGACGACGAGATGCTCGTGCATCGACTGCTCAATCCTGACGTCCCGGTGTATGGAAACGCCGATCGTCGTGCCGGCGTGCTCAGCGCGGCGTTGCGCGGCGCGGATCTGGCCATTCTCGACGATGCCTTTCAGCATCGGCGGGCAGCACGGGTGGTTGATGTCGTTCTGGTGAGTGCCGATCGCTGGACCGGCGAAGTTCGGTTGCTGCCTGCCGGCCCCTTCCGAGAACCCCTCAGCGCATTGCGTCGCGCGACTGTGGTGCTGCTGACGGTGAAGGCGGCGAATGGCGAGAGAATCGCGGCGGCGCAACGCGCGATACGTGCCGTGACGGACTCGACCGTGGTGACTGTGGATCTTGCTCCGGCGTCCTTTGTCGAAGTCGGGTCGCAGCGTCGCGCCTCGATTGCAGAATGGCAGGGCCGCCGGGTGCTCGCCGTGAGCGGGATCGGCGATCCCGCGGCATTCCACTCGCAGTTGACGCACCTCGGACTGAACGCGGTGCCCATGCGATTTGGAGATCATCACCGCTTCGACGATACGAGCCTGCGCCGTATCGTGGTCGCGGCGGCGGGATTCGATGGTGTGGTGTGCACGCTGAAGGACGCGGTAAAGCTCGGCCCGAACTGGCCGGGTTCGGCGGTGCCCCTGTGGTATCTTTCGCAAACGGTCGTTCCACGCGACGGTACCGATGCCCTGGATGCAGCCATCCAGTCGGTCCTTGCAGCGCGAGGGAAAGATCGCACTCCCCCCGACCTCCAACGCTGACGAGCTGAACTATGGCGACCGATCTTCGGCTGCCGACGACGAACATCGTCCTCCCCGACAAAGACCGATTCCTCGACGAGCACAATCCGTTCGAGGCCATGATGTCCCGGTTCGATCGCGCGGCTGAACTGCTCGATCTCGACCCCGGCATCTACAAGATTCTGCGCAATCCGGAGAAGCAGCTCATCGTCTCGATCCCGGTCCACATGGACAACGGTGACGTGGAGGTCTTCACCGGCTATCGAGTGCTCTACAACACATCCCGCGGCCCCGCCAAGGGTGGCATTCGCTTCGACATGCAGGTGAATCTCGAGGAAGTGAAGGCGCTGGCGGCATGGATGACATGGAAGTGCGCGGTGGTGAATCTGCCGTTCGGCGGCGCAAAGGGTGGAGTGATCTGTGACCCGTCGATCCTGAGCGTCGGTGAGCTCGAGCGCCTGACGCGGCGCTACACGTCGAACATCATCTCGCTGCTGGGCCCGGACTCCGACGTTCCCGCGCCGGACGTGAACACCAACGAGCGCGTGATGGCGTGGGTGATGGACACGTACTCGATGCACATGCGGCACACTGCATCGGCGGTCGTGACGGGTAAGCCGCTCGAGCTGGGCGGGTCGGCCGGGCGAAAGGAAGCCACGGGCCGCGGGTGCATGATCGTGACGCGAGAGGCGCTCAAGGAACTCGGTATGCCGGTGCGCGGCACGACGGTGGCCGTGCAGGGGTTCGGCAACGTCGGATCCACCGCGGCGATGTTGCTCGAGCGTGAAGGGTGTCGCATCACTGCGATCAGCGATCGGACCGGCGGTGTGCACAACCCGCAGGGTGTCGACATCGCGGCGGCGATCGAGTATGTGCGCCGAAACCGTGACCTGGCCGGCTTTGCCGGTGGTGATCCGATCACCAACGATGAACTGCTCGTGCTCGACGTCGATGTCCTGGTTCCGGCGGCAATGGAGAACGTGATCACCTCCAAGAACGCCGCGCGGCTGCAGGCCAAGATCATCTGCGAGGGCGCGAATGGTCCCACGACCGCGGCGGCCGATGCGATTCTCGAAGAGAAGGGGATCTTCATGATCCCGGATATCCTCGCGAACGCGGGCGGGGTGACGGTGTCGTACTTCGAGTGGGTCCAGAATCGTGGCGGGTATTACTGGACCGAGGAAACGGTGAACTCGCGGCTCGAGGAAATCATGACGCGCAGCTTCACCGATGTGCGGGCGCTGGCTCGGCAGCACAAGGTGAACATGCGAACGGCGGCGTACATGCTGGCCATCAGTCGGGTGAGTACCGTGCACAAGTTGCGCGGCATCTACGCCTGATCGGTGGAGCTCAGGCTGGCGGTGGTCGGACGCGTGCACGACGCTGGCCTGGGCGGCGCGATCGCCGAGTATCAGCGTCGTGCCGCGCGCTACTGGCCGCTGGTGGTGCGCGAAGTCAAGGAAGCGGGTGGGCGCAGCATCACTCCCGAAGTGACGAAGCGCATGGAGGGGGAACGACTGCTCGAGGCTTGCCTGGGCCGAGGGGAGCTCGTGGCCTGCGACGAGCGAGGGACCACGATGACGAGCGCGGAGTTCGCGAGCTGGTTGGGACGCGTTCGGGATGCGGCTGGCGCCATGACCTTCGTGGTCGGCGGTGCCTTCGGGCTCGATGACGCCGTGCGGGCGCGGGCGACGCGCCTCCTGGCGGTCGCGCCGTGGACGCTGCCGCACGAGATGGCGCGGCTGGTGCTCACCGAACAGCTCTATCGCGCCGGCACCATGTTGCGCGGCGAACCGTATCACAAGTAGCGCTGGTGCGTGCCCGAAGCTGGCCTCGGAGGCTATCTTCGGTCTTCAGCGTTTCTGGTGCCGCTTGGCACCACCATCGGTTTCGAAGATGTCCGGAGGTTCGACGTGGGCTTGCACGGGAGTGTGATGCACTGCAGTCGGTCAGCGTGGGCACGGCACAGTCGGCGTCGGATGGAGTCAGCGCGATGTCGGTAGCACCGATTGTCGAACGGCTTCCGCTTGCGCTTGGGCCGCTCGCGGCTGCAATGCGCGACGGTGCGCTGCCCTTTGGCACGACGGCAGATGTCCCTCGGACCCTCCGCGATTGGCGTGAGCGCATTGAGGTGTGTCGCGAGCCGATGATGGGGCTTGGCTGGGCGAACACGTTGCGGGAGGCGATGCGTCCGACCGGTGCGGCGGCGGCTCGGCTGGCACGTGTGAGCGGTGGGCAGGGGGTGGTGGTGACGACGGGGCAGCAGCCGGGGCTCTACGGCGGTCCGATGTATACGATCGTCAAGGCACTGAGCGCGCTCTCAATGGCCGACCGCCTTGAAGCACTCACGGGTATTCCGGCTGCGCCAGTCTTCTGGGCTGCCACGGATGACGCGGACTTCGCTGAAGGCGCGACGACATGGATTCCGTCTGCCGGATCGCTGCGCGATCTGCGACTTGTCGATGCGCCGACTGACGGTACGATGATGTCGCATGCATTCCTCGGCAACATGCAGGAGTCCAATGCGGCGCTGCGGCGCGCTGCTGCCGGCGCGGCGTGGCCTGAGATGATTCGCGCAGCGTGTTCGGCGTATCATGAAGGCGCGACGGTTGGCAACGCATACGTGGAACTGATGCGCGAGATCCTGATGCCCCTTGGCATCACCGTGCTCAACGCTGCGCATCCAAGCGTCCGTCACCAATCGGCTCCGCTCTTGCGACGTGCGCTGGCCGAGGCCGGGGCGATTGATGCGGCTGTCGCGACGCGCACGGAAGAACTGCGCAGCGCGGGCTTCGCGCCGCAGGTCGAGCTGCTGCCGGATCGATCGCTGGTATTCGTCGTTCGGAACGGCGTCAAGGAGCGCGCCAGTGTCTCGGGTGCCGCCAGTATTCTGCCCCGTGTGTCCGACGATCTTCTGTCGCCGAATGTGTTGCTGCGGCCAGTCGTTGAACGCGCGCTGCTGCCCACCGTCGCCTACATGGCAGGCCCGGGTGAGTTCGCGTACTTCGCACAGGTGAGTGCGGTGGCCACGGTGTTGAGTGTTGCTGTGCCGCTGGCGCTGCCGCGCGCCAGTGTCCGAATCGTCCCCCCCGAAGTGCAGCAGACGCTGGGTCGGCACGGGCAGAGCGTCGAGGCGATGCGCAACCCGCGCGAACTGGTGCGGACGCTTGCGAACCGCGCGACGCCGGAGGCCGCACTGGACGCGATTGCCGCTCTGCGTGTGCAGATTCAACGCACTGCTGGGATGATCCGGAGCGCAGACAGCGCGCTCCCATCACCGGCGCTGGATGGCGCCATCGCCCAGTTTGTGCACCGGACCGATCGTCTCGAGCGCCGTCTGCTCGCTGCTGCGAAGCGCGAAATCGGGGATCAGCTCCGACGTGTGGAACAGGCGCAAGCCACGTTGTGGCCGCACGGCGCGTCGCAGGAGCGGCTGGTGAACCCACTGCCATGGCTGGCGCGGTACGGACCTCCATTGCTCGACAGTCTCCGGCAGGCATGCGACGAGAACGCGGCGACGCTGGTGCATGACGGCGGGTAAACCGCCAGAGGCGTCAGCTGAGGCGCAGCGAGGCTCCGGGGCATCACTGGTCGCTGCGGGTGTTCTGATCAGTCGCGTGCTCGGTTTCGTGCGCGAAGGGGTCATCGCCCACGTCCTCGGTACATCGGTTGCTTCAGGCGCCTTGCGTGCGGCGCTGCGCATTCCCAACCTGCTGCAGAATTTGTTCGGGGAGGGGGCGCTCTCGGCGTCGTTCATTCCCGTGTATGCACGGCTTCGCATGGAGCGACGCGACGCTGAGGCGGTGCGCGTCGCCGGTGCGGTCTTCACGTTGCTCGCGCTAGTGTCGTCGGTCGTCGTGCTGATCGGCGTGATCTGGTCCGCCGAACTCGTGGCGCTGCTGACGCCGGGCTTCAGCCAACCGACGCGAGCGCTGACGACCACGCTGGTTCGCATCATGTTCCCTGGCGTTGGGCTGTTGGTGCTGTCGGCGTGGTGCCTGGGTGTCTTGAACAGTCACCGACGCTTCTTCCTGTCGTACGTCTCGCCGGTGATGTGGAATCTCGCCATCATCGCTGCGGTGCTGCTCGGGCCGCGTGTGAGTCTGGATGACGCAGCGCGGCTCGTCGCCTGGGGCGCACTGGTGGGAAGCGCCTTGCAGTTTCTGGTGCAATTGCCTGCGGTGCTGGAATTGGTGCGAGGCATCAGGCTGCAGCCGTCACTCGAGGATCCTTCGGTCCGAACGGTGGTGCGGAACTTCGGCCCGGCATTGATGAGTCGTGGTGTGCTGCAAGTGAGCAGCTTCATCGACCTGCAATTCGCGACGGTGATTTCGGCGGAAGCTGTCGCGGCGCTGGGGTTGGCGCAGTCGATCACACTGTTGCCCGTGACCCTGTTCGGCACGGCGATTACGGCCGCAGCGCTTCCGGCCATGGCTTCCGTGGATGGGGACGCCGATGCGCGCGGGGCCGCGCTCCGACTGCGACTCGGTGAAAACCAACGGCGTATCGCCTTCTTCATTGTGCCGTCGGCCGCCGCGTTCCTGACGGTTGGCGACGCGTTGGCCGCCGCGATGTATCGCTCGGGCTTGTTCGATGCCGTGGCTGCCACCTGGCTGTGGGGCATTCTCGCAGGCGCGTCGCTCGGGCTCCTCGCGTCGACGCTGGCGCGACTCTACAGCTCAGCGTTCTTCGCATTGCAGGACACCGCGACGCCGCTCCGCTTCGCGTTCGTTCGTGTCGGAGTCGGTATTGCGCTCGCATATCTGCTTGGCGTGCGGCTGCCTGGCTGGGTTGGCGCCGACCCGAAGTGGGGTGCGGCTGGGTTGACACTGGCCGCAGGTGTTGCCGGTTGGACCGAGTTTGCGCTGCTGCGCGCCGGGTTGCGTCGTCGAATCGGATCATTGCCCGATGTCCTGCCGCTCCTGCTCCGGCTGTGGGGCTGTGCACTGGTGGCCGCCGCGGTTGCCTGGGCGGTTCGGGTTCCGTGGCTGGGCTCGCGCGGTGTTCCGCATCGATTCGAGGCGATGGCGATTCTGGCGGTCTTCGCGGCGGTCTATGGCGGCACGACGCTCGCGGCTCGGATCCCAGAAGCCCTCGCCGTGTGGACCCGCATCCGGCGCATTCGCGGCGTGCGGCAATAGTCAGGCGAGGTCGCGGGCGACACACTCGTGTCTGCGCTCGCCCGGCACGGCCTCGCGGCTAGATTTCAGGATGCTCGCGCTCCCCGATGGCGTCGCTGGAAAGCTGACGCACCTGCCTGATTCTCCTGGCGTCTATCTCTGGAAAGACGCCGATGGGCTCGTGCTGTATGTCGGAAAGGCCAAGAGCCTGCGTTCGCGCGTTCGCAGCTACTTCGCCAGCGATCACGAGACGAGCGTCAAGACGCGACATCTGGTGCGCCTGATTCGTGACGTCGAAACGATCGTCGTGCCATCTGAAGCGCACGCGCTGATTCTCGAAAACAACCTGATCAAGGAGTACCGCCCGCGATTCAACATCGCGCTGCGCGACGACAAGTCGTATCCGTACATCAAGGTCACGCTGCAGGAGCCGTATCCGCGGGTTTTCGTCACACGACGCTTCCAGTCGGATGGCGCCCGGTACTTCGGCCCGTACACCGACGTCGGCGCCATGCGTCGGGCGCTCAACGTGGTCAAGCGCATCTTCACCGTCCGATCATGTCGATACGACATGCCAGCCGAAATGCCGGAGCGCGCCTGTCTGGACTGGCACATCGGGCGGTGCAAGGCGCCGTGTATCGGGCTGCAGTCGCTGGATGCCTATCGTGGCATGATCGGCGACGTCGTCACCTTCCTGGACGGAAAGCCAGAGGAGGTGACGCGTCGGGTGCGTCTGCTGATGGAACAGGCCGCCGAGCGCCTCGAGTTCGAGCGGGCGGGCGAGCTGCGTGATGCGCTGCTCAAGCTGGAATCGATCGAAGAGCCGACGGTCGTCATGCAGGTCGAAGGTGGCGACCGGGACGTGGTGGGTTTCGCCCGGGACGGCGACGACGCCTGTGTCTCCATCCTGCGCATCCGCGACGGCAAGTTGCTGGCGCGGGATCATCGCTATCTGGCAAATGTCGAAGGCGAGCCTGATGACGCAATTCTCGTCGCGTACCTCCTGCAGCATTACCAGCATCAGTCCGAGCGTGCGCGTGAGGTCCTGCTGCCGTTCGAGCTCGGTGAACTCGAGCTCGTGCAGGCGTCGCTCGTGTCATCGCGCCTGCTGGTGCCGCAGCGTGGGGCCAAGCGGGAATTGATGGATCTCGCCATGCAGAACGCGCGCCATCTGCTGGAGGAGATGAAGTTGACGGCGGATGAGAGCGACGAGCGCGCGACGGATCCGGTGTACGATCTGCAGCGCGAGCTCGGACTGGCCGTCGTCCCGCGGAGCTTTGTCTGCTTCGATATCTCGCACGCGCAGGGCCGCGACACCGTGGCGAGTATGGTCTGGTTCGAAAATGGTCGCCCGAAACGCGCGGAGTATCGCAAGTTCAAGGTGGAGGGCGAGTGGGGGAATGACGACTTCGCCTCGATGAATGAAGTCGTGACCCGCTACTTCACTCGACGTGTTGCCGATGGGCAGCCGCTCCCTGACCTCTGCGTCATCGACGGCGGCAAGGGTCAGTTGCATGCGGCGCAGGACGCGCTCGCCGCCATCGGGCTCGCGTCGCTCACCCTCGCGAGTCTGGCGAAAAAGGAGGAAGAAGTCTTCCTGCCAGGGCGGAGCGAGTCCTTGCGGCTCTCGCGACGCTCGCCCGGTCTTCGCCTGTTGCAGATGGCGCGAGACGAGGCGCACCGATTTGCCGTCACCTTCCAGCGTGCGCGGCGCGCCAAGCGGACAGTCACATCGCAACTGCTCGAGATCCCTGGGGTTGGGCCAAACCGTCGGCGGGCGCTGCTGAGCGCGTTCGGCAGTGTGCAGGGCGTCAGGGACGCTGGTGTGGAAGCCATTGCGCAGGTTCCGGGATTCTCCGTCGCACTTGCAACACGCGTGCTGACGGGCCTTGGCGTTGAGATACCCGCGGCGACGCCTGCAGTGCAGGACAGTGCAACAATCGTCACAACACCCTCGCCACATCCACTTCCCACGGAATGAACTCCGCTACGAACAAGACGGCATGGAGCCTCTACTGCAGCGGCTGTGATGCGACCGCACCCGGCGAGGCGCTCGCAACCCTGTGTGCAGCCTGCGGTCAGCCATGGCTCACCGCGGTGACACTGCCCGCAGATCGTTCTTCGGGCATCGATACTGCGGCCACGGGTCTCTGGCGATACCGCAGCGTGTTGCCCGTCACGGCCGATGAGCCCGTCGTTGGCCTTGGCGAGGGCTGGACTCCGATGTTCGAGTCACCAGCGCTGGCGCGGGAACTTGGCATCGGTCGCCTCTGGATCAAGGATGAAGGGCAGAACCCCACGGCGTCATTCAAGGCGCGTGGCATGGCGCTCGCAATGACGCGTGCACGCGCCCACCGCGTCAGAGGTGTGACCGTGCCGACCGCCGGCAACGCTGGCGCCGCACTTGCGGCGTACGCCGCGGCGGCCGGTGTGCCGGTGCGCGTCTATGCGCCACGTACGACGCCGCCGCCGATTCTCGATACCGTCGTCGCCTTCGGCGCCACGCTCATCCTCGTCGACGGACATATCGGCGATGCCGGACGTGAGGCGCGCGAGTACGCCGCGGAACACGAGTGGTTCAACGTCGCGACGTTGCGGGAGCCGTATCGCGTGGAAGGAATGAAGACGATGGGCTACGAGATGGCCGAACAGCTTGGATGGCGGCTCCCCGATGCGTTCGTCTATCCGACCGGCGGCGGCGAAGGAACGATCGGTATCTGGAAGGCCATCGCCGAGATGCAGTCGGCCGGCTGGCTCGACCCGGCAGAGCGACGGCCCAAGGTGGTCGTGGCACAGGCCGCCGGATGTGCGCCGATCGTCCGGGCCTTCGAGGCGAAGGAGACGAAGGCTGAGCCGTGGCTCGACCCGGTGACCTATGCGAGCGGATTGCGAGTGCCGACGCCACTTGGCGACCGCCTGTTGCTGCGCGCGCTGCGCGAGAGTGACGGTGCGGCTGTTGCGATCGAGGATACGGTGATGCGGGAGCAGACCGCACGATTGGCGAAGGCCACTGGCGTGGATGCGGCACCTGAGGGCGGTTGCGCGCTCGCCGCCATCGCGGTGCTTGTCGAAAGGGGTACACTCGGCCCTGCGAGCGAGGTCGTGCTCTTCAATACCGGCAGCGGCGCCAGCTACCGGTGGCGGAGCTGACTGCGCCTGGCGGCCCTGCCCATCACCTATATTGCGTGATTCCGGGTAACACCGGCAGCGGTCTTGCAGTGAAAACTACGACTCGGAATGCCGAGCTCGACAATACGACATCTGGAGATATGACGAATGGCTTTGTGGACCACTCGCCGCAGCGCGGCACAGACGCTGGGTGCACTCGTGTTGTGCGCCGTCTCACTCGACGCGCAGGCGCCAAAGTGCGATCTGCCGCTGCAGTCACACCCGAAGATGCTGACCGCTGGGCTGGTCTTTAACGGCGTCTTCAAGGCTGGGGCGAAGCCGGAGGACAAGGCCAAGGCGTTGACATTGACGATGAAGGCGTTGACTGACGATGTGACGCAGTTCCCGGCGCCGGTCCAGCCGAGCCGTAACTTCCTGCTCAGTCAGGTGCTGCTGGTGTGGTTGGATCAGCCGGGCACGAATCTGGTCGAGAGCCGGGCCAAGCTGGGCTATACTGCCAATCCAACCGGCACCCAGGACATCGCGCATGCAATCGACACCGCGTACGCGGCGATCCGCGCGGCCAAGCCGGAATGCTCGGACTCGTTGAAGCTCTATACGAATGGGCTTTGGGGCCAGTTGATCAACAAGGCCGTGAACTTCACGAACTCCCAGCAACTCGATTCGGCGGAGTTCTACGCGCGCCACTCGCTGCTGTTCGACAGCAAGCAGTACTTCGCGTACAACATCATGTCCAACATCGCCCTCACCAAGGATGATACGACGATGATGACCGAGTGGTTCACGAAGACGATCGAAGTCACGTCTGGAACCGCAGACACGAATGCGATCAAGGTGCGCGACAACATGCTGACGAACCTGGCCTCGCTCTATGTCAACGGCGCTGCGACTGCCGCGGCGGCGAAGAAGGACTCGCTGACACGCGCCGCTGTCGCCACATATCGCAAATACCTCGAGTACTACCCGAACGATCTCCAGACGAAGCTGCGCATCATGCGGGTCTCCGGTGCCGAGCTGGACAGTGCTGCCGCAGTGAAGTTTGTCGATGAAGTACTCGCGAATGTCGCGTCGGTGACCGACGCGCAGCTCACGGACGCTGGCAGCGAGTTGACGAAGAGCAAGCTGTACACGTCCGGTCTGCGCCTGTTCGACGCCGCCCTGAAGAAGAATCCGAACAGTCGGGACGCCCTCTACAACTCTGCCGTCGCGCTCAATAACCTCGAACGATTCGACGCGATCACACCGCTCTTCCAGAAGCTTCGCGAGCTGGATCCGAACAATCTCGGTATCTACTCGCTGGCCCGGAACGTCCAGTCTGCGCGCAAGCTTGCGATTCAGACGGTCGCGAACAAGGGCGTTCGGCCCCGCGCCGGTCAGCAAATCATGCTCAATCCGGCGCAGCAGGCGAGGATCAAGGTCTTCAATGATTCGCTGGTGTACTACACGACGCTGATGCAGAACATGAACCCGTCGGTTGAAGTCCGGAGCTTCTCGCCGACCGCCGAGGGGGCAAAGTTTGGTGCGGTGGTTCAGGTGCCGGCTGACAAGCCGGCCGGCACATTCAGCCTCGTGGTCGACTTCCTGAATGCGGCGGGTGCGACGGTAGCGACCCAGACGGTGAGCACGAAGCAGATCGCTCAGGGCGGGTTCGATACGATCTCGGCTGATGGCAAGGGCGCTGGCATCGTGGCCTTCCGCTACCGGGTGGCAAAGTAGCAGGATGTTGTTGACTGAAGTCGCGGAAGTCGCTGGCACTGCTTGATTTCCGACCTCTCAGCTCGTAAGTTTGTTGAGCCGCGCCCCGGTCCTCCGCGGGCGCGGTTTCGCATTGCAGGGCTTGCTATCGGATCAGTTCGGGAGAGTCAGGGATGGTACGTGTTGCGGCCGTCGAGGACGGGCAGCTTGGCGCGGCATTGGGCATGGTTCGCGGCACTGAGCTGCGAGCCGTGAACGGGCGCGTCATTGAGGACTTCCTTGACTGGGAGTTCCTCACCGCCGACGAGTCCTTCACGGTGGATGCGCGTCAGCCTGACGGAACGGATCACACCTGGCACGTTGTGCGGCCGGAAGGTGCGTCGATGGGCCTCGAGCTGGAGCCGCCGACGATTCGTCGCTGCGCGAACCGCTGCGAGTTCTGCTTCATCGAAGGGTTACCCAAGGGGCTCAGGAAGCCGCTCTACATCCGCGATGATGACTACCGGTTGTCGTTCGCGTATGGGAACTTTGCGACGCTCTCGAATGTGAAGGAGCGCGATATCGCGCGCATCATCGAGTACCGGCTTTCGCCGTTGTATGTCTCGGTGCACGCGACGCCCTGGGAAGCGCGCAAGGTGCTGCTGAACAATCCGCGGGTTCCAAACATCGTCGACCAGCTGACTCGCCTTGCTGCGGGCGGCATCCAGTTCCATGGACAGATGGTTATCGTGCCGGGGCTGAATGACGGCGCGGTGCTCGAGGAATCACTGACCGATCTCTGGAACCTGCAGGACGCCGTGATCTCCGTGGCGCTGGTGCCGGTGGGTGTGACGCAGTTTTCACATCTCTACACCGGAAAGAGCATGGATCGCGCGTCTTCGCGCGAACTGCTCGACATCGTGGCGCGGTGGGAGAAGCGTGCCCTGGCTGAGCGCGGTGACCGATGGGTGTACGGCTCTGATGAGCTGTATCTGCTGGCAGAGGAGCCATTGCCCGGTGCGGAGCACTACGGCGACTTCCCGCAGATC
>JANNVN010000159.1:0-1791 GCA_031414435.1 Gemmatimonadaceae bacterium | reverse complement strand
GGGAGATAGGCGCCGCACTCCGAGCAGAAGAGTGCATCGGGTTCCGGACGCAGGCCGTGCGTGGGGCAGATCGTTGATCCCGGCCGGTACTTCTTCACCATACGTTCGGCGAGATCTGCCGGAGCGGCAACCGCCGCCCCTGCTCCATTCGCTGCATCCTGCGCGCGCAGCTCGACCAGTGCCTGGGAGGTATAACGAGCCTTCATGCCGTCGTAGTCATCTTCCGACAGCTTGCCGGTTTCGCGATCGAATTCGATTTCGCGCAGTGCCTCGATCGCGCTGCCCGGGACAGGCTCATCGTCGATCTCGAGTTTCGGCGAGGTGCGGTGTTCGGCACGAATCTCGGCCGGCGCTTCGTCACTGAACACTGGAGCCAGCACGATCGCAAGCGCGATCACCGCCAGCGCGATGCCGGCGATGAATGGAGCACTGCTGCTGGCGAACAGTTCGTTCATCGGTCGCGGGTGCCACGGACAGCGGCCTGCAATCGACGCATTTCCTCGTCGGTCGCTTCTGGCATGCCACCGGCGATCGGCAGCACGGACTTGGTCGCGAGCGCCGGCGTGTGGGCGTCGGTCTCCCGCTTCCAGCGACGCAGCAGCGCCACCAGCATCGTCGCCCCAATGCCAACCGTGATGAACGGCACCACGTACCCCGCGATGTTGAACCCTTCCTTGATCGGGGCCATCAGCACCCGCTCGCCATAGACGGTGGTAAATGCCGCGATGATCTCGTCAGCGCTGTAGCCACCCTCGACCAGTCGCACCACATCGGAGTGCATGGCGGGGCTGATGCCGCACTGGAAGTCCGTCGTGCGACAAGTGAACACATCCAGCTTGCAGGGACAGGCGCACTTGAGCCCACGTTCGAGCTCATCGCGGTCCAATTGCGCTACCAGCGGCTTGGCACCTGGTTTCTTCGGCAGCGACACCGGCTTGTAGTCCGACTGTGGCATCGCGATGTTGGCCGCACCCTGCGCCGGCGACTGTTGCGCCACAAGCCGCGGAGTCAACATCGCACCGACCGTCAGCAGGCTGCCCGCTCTGAGAAAATCGCGACGCGTCGCCATCCGCTCGGTCACGGCACACCTGCCGGTGCCAGCGCCTCTGAGCCCGGCGTCAGTACCGTCACATAGCCACCTTGCCGCTTCTTTTCGGCCTGCGGCCACATCACGATCAGTCCGCCAATGGCCATCACCATGCCGCCATACCAGACCCACCAGACGAGCGGATTGAAGCTCAGGCGAACCTCCGCCTGGTCCGGACCGATCATCCCGGAGAACACCATGTACACGTCCTGCATGGTGGTCTCGTACAGTCCGACCTCGGTGCTCGGCTCGAACGTCGGTTGATCATTGCTGTCCACGTGCTGACGCTTCTCGCTGCTCAGCACCGGCATCGGCTTGCCGTCGCGCGTGACCGACAGCGCCACCGCAGTCACGTAGCGATTGAGCCGCTTGAACTCGCTCACACCCTGACTGGTGAACGTCCACTTGTGGCCGAAGGGATCGGTCGCGCGGAACACTTCACCGGTCTTCAGCGAGACGTCGAACTCCTTCTTGAACGCAAAGCCGGCGAACGCGGCAAAGATCATCGCGACGCCGAGATGTACGATGTAGCCCCCATAGCGACGGCGATTGTTGCCGATCAGCCGCAGCGAGGCCAGCACGACGTTCTCGGCGTACATCCGCATCCGTGCACGGGTGCCCTTGAAGAACTCCTGCGTGATCGTCCCGACCACGAAACCGACCAGGATGTAGGCCACGATGGGCGAGAACGCGCGCATGCCCAG
>JANNVN010000158.1:0-7070 GCA_031414435.1 Gemmatimonadaceae bacterium | reverse complement strand
CGCGCGGCTCCACCGGCTATGGCAGCGCGTTCGGCAACGCGATCAAGAACGCCTATCCGGGCAAGGATTTCGACGACCTGATGGCGTCGGTGGATACGGTGATCAATCGTGGCTACGTCGACACCAAGCGCATGTACGTCTTCGGCTGCTCAGGCGGCGGAGTGCTCACGTCGTGGATCGTGGGCCACACCACGCGCTTCGCGGCAGCCAGCGCCAACTGCCCCGTGATCGACTGGCTCAGCTTCGTCGGCACCACCGACGGCGCCAGCTGGTACCGCAACTTCGCCCAGCTGCCGTGGGTCGATCCATCCGAACATCTCCGTCGCTCGCCGCTGATGTACGTCGGCAATGTCAAGACGCCGACGATGCTGATGACCGGTGTGCTGGATCTGCGCACCCCGATGCCACAAACGGAAGAGTTCTACTCGGCGCTCAAGATGATGAAGGTGCCGACGGCGATGATCCGCTTCAACGAAGAGTGGCATGGAACCTCGAGCAAGCCGTCAAACTGGATGCGTACGCAGCTCTATATGCGCAGCTGGTTCGACAAATGGCCGCAACCGTTGACCACGTCGTCGCGCGAGACTGCGACGAATCCCTAGCCGGCATGGACGTTCGCTGCGGGGAATGCTCGACCGTCCTGCACGAGGGGGCCACCAGTTGCCCCTCGTGCGGGCGGACCCTCGGTTCGGCGCCCAAGGGTCGCCGCCCACGGTTGCTCGTCTGGGCCGCGGCCGCCGCTGCGGTGGAGGTGGCGTTGACCCTCGTGATCATGCGCGCCTGCCGCTGACGATCACGGCGGTTCTGCAACGACTGCGCCCACTCGATCGTCTGAGGGTTGGCCACCGCCTGACCTGACACAAATCCCGGGTGCCGGCGTAGTACACCAGTCACCCTTTCCCCGGAGTTCCGATGTCCCGTACTGCCATCCGCCGCACGTTCCTGACCGCGGCGCTGGTTTTTCCGTGGGCCCTGCTCGCACAGAAGCCAACCGCACAGGCGGTGTTTGAAAAGCATGCTGCCGCGGTCGGTGGCGCCGCAGCGTTCCGCGCCGCGACCTCCCGCACCGAGATCGGTTCGGCCGACATCACGTTCGCCGGCATCAGCGCCGGCTACGAGCGCAAGGTGAGCGGCGGCAAGATGCTGATGACGCTCGATGTCGCCGGTTTCGGTCAGGTGCTCCAGGGCTTCGACGGAACCGTGGCCTGGTCGATGAATCCGCAGGCAGGCGCCGCCAAGGCTTCGGCCGCCGACGCAGCCGAAGCCTCAAGTGCCACCGCACCAACGGCCGGTCTCTGGGAAGCGGGCAGCTACACCAGCGCCGAGGTCCTCGAGGCGAGCGACTTTGAAGGCGTGAAGGTCTGGCCGGTGAAGATCACGTCCAAGGCGGGCCGCGAACGGACGGTCTACTACGATCAGGCCACCGGCCTGAAGGTAGGGGAAACGGTCAAGGCCGACGGTGGCGAAATGAAGGTCGTCTACGCCGACTACAAGCCGTTCGGCGCGCTCAAGATTCCGACGAAGGTCACGCAGGGCACGCCGCAGGGCGATGTCGTGCTGAATGTGACGGCGCTCAAGTTCGATCCGATCGAGGCCTCGGTCTTCGCGTTGCCGGATGCGGTCAAGGCGTTGCCGTAGTCCGATGTGAGCTGGGTCCGCATGACGCTCAGTGGGGCAGCCCGTCGCGGGCTGCCCCACTGTTTGCGTTCTGGCTCATTCATCTTGCTCCGGCCCATGCAGCCGGCCAAGGTTCCGCAGCGTGGGCGACAACACCGCCATGCCCAGCACGACCACGATCGTCACGACCCCACCCAGCAGGACGCTGTTCACCGCACCAAAGAGCCGCGCCGTGACACCGCTCTCGAAGGCGCCGATTTCGTTGGCACTGCCGATGAAGATCGAGTTCACCGCCATCACGCGTCCCATCACGTGCGGTGGGGTCCGTGCCTGCAGCAACGTGGAGCGGATCACTACGCTGATGCCATCGACCGCGCCACCCAACGCCAGCAGCCCGCAACTCAGCCAGACGTTGCGCGACAACGCAAACCCGATGATGCTCAGCCCCCACGCGAAGACGGCAAGGAGCAGCGTCCGCCCCGCACGATCCATTGGCGGCAGGTGTGCCAGCAGGAGCGCCATGCACACCGCACCAACTGCGGGCGCCGCGCGCAGGAAGCCCAGCCATTCCGGCGATACATGCAGCACCGTCTTGGTGAACACCGGCAACAGCGCGGTCGCCCCGCCGAACAGCACCGCAAACATGTCGAGCGAGAGTGCCGCCAGCACGAGTTTGTCGCGGAGCACAAATCGCACACCATCCAGCATGCCGGCGCCTCCGGTTGATCCGGATGCAACCACGCTCGGCGTCCGTGCAGGGACCTCCACCACTGACATCCCCCAGAACGCGAGCACCAGCAGGGCGAGCGTGAGAGCGTAGGTCGGCAGCGGTCCGGCAAAGGCGAAGACCAGCCCGCCGATCGCCGGCCCGAGAACCGACGCGAACTGCCAGATCGAACTGCGCCACGTGGCAGCATTGGCGTAGAGCGACGCGGGGACAATCATCGTCCCGATTGCCTGTCGCGCCGGCTGCAGGATTGCGCGCGACACCCCGGATACCGCCAGCACGGCGTAGATGGCGAGCGGCGATGACCAGGCCGTGGAGCCAATCCCGCGCGCGGCACCATCAGCCGCAGCAATGCGCAAGCCAACCGTCATGCCCAGAAACAGCGCGGCACAGAGCACCAGCACGCCGATGCCGATCAACGCCAGTGTCTTGCGATTGTGTCGATCCGCCCAGTGTCCCGAGGGCAACGACAGCGCCAGGAACGGCAGCACTTCCGCCAGACCGGCGAGCCCCAGTGCCAGCGGGTCATTCGTTGCCGCATAGAGTTGCCACGCCACCGCGATGCCCTGAATCTGCACACCGACGGTCATCGCCATCAGGCTGATGACGAACCAGCGGAATGCCGGCACACGCAACGCACCATACGGGTCGTGTTTCACGGCAGCGCCTGGCGAGCGTGCCTCGCCGCGCTCGCTCAAGCGACGGTCGAACCGCGCAGCGTCTCGAGTCGCTCCTCGACCAGCCCCACGAGTTCGCGCATGCCGTCAGCATCGAAAATCAATCGTGCGCCCGCTGCTGCATACAGCTCTGGCAGGCCACGCGTGCCTCCGAACCGGAGCGCGGCCTTGTAGCCCGCCAGCGCACCCTCCGGATCCGTCAGGCTTCGCTTCCAGATCTGGAGCGCACCGAGCTGCGCGATGCCATACTCGATGTAGTAGAACGGCAGCTCGAAAATGTGCAGCTGCCGATACCAACGCGCCGTACGCTCGCGATCAAGGCCAGACCAGTCGATTCCAACTTCGAAGCGTGACCGCAGCTGGAGCCATGCCGCATCGCGCGCGTCGCGGTCGTGCCCCATGCCACTCGTGTAGATCCAGCGCTGGAACGCATCCACGCTCGCGATGTGCGGCAACGCGAGCAGGATGTCTTCGAGATGAGCCGCCTGCGCTCGCCGCGCCTGATCCGGCGTGTAGTACCCGACGGGCAGTGCGAAGTGGGGCGCGGCGAGAAGCTCCATCGACATGCTCGCCAGTTCCGCAGCCTCCGAACCCGTGCCACGCTGCCAGATCAGCTCCTGGTGCGACGCCAGATAGGCGTGGAAGCAATGCCCTGCCTCATGGATCAGCGTCGTCACGTCGTCAGACACGCCAACGGCGTTCATGAAAACAAAGGGCTGCTTGCGATGGTGCAGCGTGGTGCAGTATCCGCCGGGTGCCTTGTGTGCGCGGCTCTCGAGGTCGAGCAGCCCGTCACGCGCCATGTCGGCGAAGCGCTCACCAAGCTCGGCATCCAGCGTCGTGAAGATGCGAGCACTGGTGCCCGTGAAGTCGGCCGTGTCGCTGAATGGCCGCAACGGAGCCAGACCATCCGGATCCACCGCGAGGTCCCACGGCCGTACCGCGTCGACGCCCAGCCGATCGCGTCGGTAGGCGTGCACACGAGCGGCGGCCGGCGTGACGACGTTCGCCACCGCATCGTGAAACGCCGCGACGTCATCCACGGTGTAGTCATAGCGGTGCTTTGCGGCGTACGCGTAGGCCTGAAAATCCGCAAAACCCGATTCACGCGCAACATCCTGACGCAGCACGAACATCGCGTCGAACAGGTCTGACATCGCCGTGCGATTCGCCAGATACGCATCTGCACCGGCGCGAAACGCGCGCTCCCGCGAGGCGCGATCGTCGGACTCCAGCAATGGCTGCAGCTGCGGGATGGTCAGCGTGCGACCGTCAATTTCAACGCTCAGGCCACCCGCGATCTTCTGATACGCGGCACTGAGTTCCTCGATCTGCGAAAAGCGCACGACATTCGCATCACGAAACAGCTTCACCGTCGTGCGAAACTCGCGCAGCAACGTGGCGATGTCCGGATCGTCGATACCCGTGTCCAGCAGCAGCTGTGCCAATCCTGTCTGGCGCGCCTCGACGTTCGGCTGAATCTCCGAAACGAACCGCAGGTAGCGCGCCTCCGCCGTCGCATCCGCGGTGTTGCCGGTATATGCGATCAGCGCCTGTGATCCCGCCTCGTTCACGATCTCTTCCAGCAGCGACCACTCGCGCAACCACGCACGCGCGGTCGCGCGCGTCGGCGCGCCGGCGGCCAGCGCGTCGTAGTACGTGGCGATCTCCGGCCACGTCGCGTCGGCGAGATCGGCCGGTGATTTCGGCAGCAGGAACGGCGTCACGGCAGCGCGATCGGGAGTGGCCGGGATCTCAGACGGACAAAACCTCACCGAGTGTCCCAAGGGGCACCGGCTGCATCGCCGTGCCGAACAGCGTTCATTCTACCGACAGCTGCCTCAAGCGCGAACCCCTGCTCCGCTACCAGCGGTGAGCCAGGCCGGGACTCTGGCTGCCGCGGCATCGAGCCGCTGCCGAAGCTCCGTCGGTAACGACGCGGCGCCGCGCGCATCGGCCTCCTGCACCAGGCGAAGCGCCCGTGACTGCGCCGCGAAGGCGTCGAGCAGCGCCGCGGCCGCTCCAGGCACCTCGAGCGCCTGCCTCATGAGGAGCTCCAGCGTGAGGTCGCCTGGTGCCCGCTGCGGCGTCTGCGTGCCGACGAGGTCGGCTGCCACGCGGAATCCTTCGCCTGTCTGTCCCTGCTCGTACGGCAGTGCCACGTCCCGTTCTCCATCCTGATGGCGTCGTCTCCAAGTTGCCTGGAAGCACGACGTTGGGTTATATGTTGCCAGACTGACGTTCTTTACGTGCCTGAAACCGGACTGCGACCTCACCTTGTTGATGGCGCGCCAGACTTGGGTAGCGCCTGGAGGCCAACCCGCCGTGTCGCACACGTCACACGCGATCTTCCCCGCGCCGCCAGCGAGCGGTGCGGATCTCGTCGATCGACACTGGGCTGTCGATGCGATGCCGGTTACGGATCGCCTCGCTGCCCTCGTGGCCGCCGAGAAGGCCACCGCGCCGCTTGCCGATCCCGCTCTCCGCGAGCGCGCGCAGACGCTTGCGACCGCCTACGAACTCGCGGCACTGCTGGGGCGCGACGCGCTCCGTTCCAACTCGTCCAGTACCACGGCGAGCCTTGAGCGTGCCGCGCTCCGCGTCGGTGCCGAGCGCGCGAACGTCCTGCACCGGGCCCTCGGCCTTCAGTCCATCGCCTCTGACGAGGGGCTCCGGCGGCACGCGGCCAGACTGTGCGCGCTCGCCGCCGTTGCCGGACCCACGGCGGTTGCCAACACGCGCACCTGGCTGCAAACGCCCGCGATCGCGCAGCGACTCGAGCAGGCCGGCACAGAGGGCGGACAGCAAGGCCACGACGAGCGAGATGCGCCCACGGCGTCGCTCTGGACGATCTGGCGACTCCTGCTCCTGCACCCCGACGCGACCACCCTCGACCGCCTTATCAGCGAGCTGGCCGCGCTGCGCGAGCAGCGAAGTGGTGTCACCGATCTTGCGCCGAGCACCAACGAGACTGAGCTGCGCCTTCGCTTCCAGCAGTTCGTGCGCGAGCGGCTCGCCGATGCGGCCGGCCTGCTCGCGATTGGGTTGCGAGGGCGTTCCGACGCGCGCGCGATCGCCCTCGACATCACCGCGCAATGCACCGCCGCCCGATCCGCCTCGACTGGCGATCCCAACCTTGACCTGCTGGCGGCGTGGCTTGAGCTCGCCGCGCTCACCGCGCTCGGTCCGCGCCTGCTGTCTGCCCGCTGAGCGGGGGCCCGACCCGCCTCGAAGCAGGGTCAGGTACTCTTCGGACGGTGGCGTTGACGCTGACATCACTCACATCCCTCACCCGCGACAGGAGCATTCCTTCTCGCAACCAGCGCCGGCCGCGTGGGAACAAGCGTACACCTGTCGGCCGCCGCTCACAATCCCGAACAAACCCCACCTAAGTCGTTGCGGCAATTGTGGATACGTTGTCCACGCGACTGTGGACAAACGCGCCAAGTGCTGGACTGACAAGCACGTCCGCTGCTGGACTGGTGTGGATATCGCAGTCGAGCACCTGCAGTATTCTCCACGGCGCGCGCGCGACTTCCCCCGCGACTCCGCGGCCACACAGCCCTCTCCGTCGCATTCGATGTCGTCGCTGGACACTCCCGCCCCCCAGCCGCCGGTTCCCGCCTACCTGGTGACGCGCTTTGCGCGTGGCCGGCTGCTGCTGTGGATCATTTTGAGCGCCGTTGCGGCCACGCTTTATCCCGCACTCCTCCAGACGCTGCCGCGCTGGGTCTTCACGATCTGGGCATCGTGGATCGCGGTCAGTTCTCTGCTCGTGATCGCACTTGAATACATCCTGATACCAGTGCGTCGGCACCGGCTCGATGCGTTGCAGGCGTGCATTGACCTCCCGGTGATCGCGCTCCTGACCTGGCACGCGGGCGCAGCCCCGTACCTGCTTGCGCCCTGCCTGGCTATCCCCATGGCCTCCGCCACCGGGTGGCTGCCGAAACGCCCCGCCCTGCTCGTCACCGCTGTCAGTCTGCTCACGATGCTGTGTGTCATGGTGCTGGTGATTCTCGGACTCGATGTTCCGACACCGGTCGGGG
>JANNVN010000157.1:0-5393 GCA_031414435.1 Gemmatimonadaceae bacterium | reverse complement strand
CAATCGCGCCAGACGCACACGCTCCGGCCCATCCAGGGTCGGGGCGTGTGTGCACATCGGGCCCACTGCTTCCTACACCGTGATTGCCATCCCGCGATAGATCCGGGAGCGATACCGCGAATCCTCTGCGTCCGGCAACGGCGCACCCGCAAGAAGCACGGCGCGGGCAAACCGCCGCACTTCCTCGAGCGTCTCCTCGTCGTCGCGCGGCTCTTCGCTCCGCACACGACGCGTCAGGTTGATCTGATTCACCGGCACATCGTTGACCAGACGCTCGTTCTCGACCGCCAGTGTGGCGGTCAGCGCATGCATCGTTGTCTTCACAAAGTTCGCCAGCGAGAACGCCTCGATGTGACCGCCTGCCGGCACGTCCGGTGACACCAGTACCAGTTGCGTGTCGTCGAGCAGCGATGCCTTCCGCGCCACCCGGAAGTGATGGGTCAGGTTCGCATCGACCAGGTCACGGAACGCGGCTGCGTCGAGCACCTCGCCATCGGTGGCGAACAACGCCGTCGGCAGCGGGGCAAACGGGGTCGAGACCACGGTCGTCGGCTTGTCGGCCTGTTGCAGCGCGGCATCCATTCCCGCTTCGATGTCATCGCCGCAGGGAATCTTGACCAGTGCGCGCCGCAGTTCGCGCGGAACCAGCGCCTCGATCCCGTCCGCGCCGGCCATCGTGCGCGTCAACAGCACGACGCGACTCACCTGACACAATTCCACCAGTTGCCGGACCGCCTCAGCCAGATGCGGTGCCAGGTGTTCTCCGATCAGCCAGACCGTGCGCCCACGCAACTGATCGAGGCGCTCGCGCTTGGCACTGCCGAAGAGTTCGCGCTCCGTGATGGACCGCTCGAGATTCAACCCACCCGACGGCATGAACGTCTCACCGCTGATGGCCCGGTCGGCAAGGAAGAACACTGTCGCCAACGCCACTTCGGTCTCGGTCGGCATGCGGCGCAGGTGCAGCAGTGACATGACGCCACGATGCACCTTCTCCGCCTCGCGCGCGATCATCGCCGCCGGAAGGAATGGCAATTCGTCTGGCGGTGTCCGACGCAGCCAGCGGTCCGACGCCGGGATCTGCCAATTCCGCATGTCGAGGAACAGGCCGCCGAGCGACAGGCGCGCGAGCAGCTGAGCGGCAATCGGTGGCGTCATCAGGTACTCGCCCCACGTTGCACCCTCGGCCGCTTCGCGCAGACAGTGTGCCGCCAGATCGCGCAATTCCTGCGGCAGCTCCTCAGTCCCTGCCAGCCGCTTCACATCGTTGGAGGCCAGCTGGTCGAGCGTGACATCCACACGGACGCCCCGGCGCACGGTCTTCACCACCGCCGCATGAATCGCATTCAGGCGACGGTTCTCGAGGATCAACCGACCACGGCGTTGGAACAGGCCTGGCTTGCCACCCAAACCGCGCAAGCGATCGCCGTCCACCGGACCCGGCGCAATTGCGTTGATCTGAATCTCCGGCCCAAGATGACGCGCCAGCGATTCCACCAACGCTCGCTGTCCCGCCTTCGAGACCGCGTAATCGGCCCGGTTGGGATACGCCACCGCCAGGTGCTTCTCACCACCGAAGTAGCTCGAGACGTTCAGGATGTAACCACTGCCCTGCTTGCGCATCACCGGCACCACTTCCTTCAGCAGTGCGTAGTTCGACACCAGATTCGCGTCGAGCGTATAACGCCACGCATCCAGAGACATGTCGACCACCATTTCTTCCGCGCCTGCGACACCAGCATTGTTGATCAGGTAGTCGATGCGGCCGAACGCAGCGAGTGTCCCTTCCACCGCAAGCTTGAGGGTTGCGACGTCGCCCACGTCGACACCCGCCATCGTCCGCACGCGGCGAGCGGCGCCGCTGTAGCCGACGTCCTCCAGTTCCCCGACGATCTGCGCGCGCATCACCTCGAGTTCACTTTCGCGACGCGCCACCAGCATGACGCGCGCACCCGCCATCGCGAGCAATCGCGCCACCTGTCCACCGATGCCGGCCGAGCCTCCGGTGATCAGGGCCACCTTGCCAAGGTGCAGGCCAGTCAGGTTCTCCATGAAGCCCACCATTGAGCGCTTCGCGCCGGTCGCCCTCACGATCGACTTCGGCATGTACAGGTTGACCTGCGGAATCCGCCGGTCCGTGCAGATCAATCGTGCCGCCTGCCCTGCACTGAAACGACGGTTCTCCGGTTCGGTGTTGCCGTAGCGTATGATCTGATTGCCCCACTCGATCCACTGCCGTCGTCCGTGCTTCACATCAACCTTCGTCTCGTCACGCCACACGCGCGTGAGCGACTCGAGGGCAGCGCGCAGCAGATCGGCGTACGAATTGTGGGCACCATCACTGCCGTTCGACATCATGATGAAACGAGGGTTCCGCGGCAGGTCTGTTCGCGCACTCCAGTAACGGCTGACCGTCCTTGCCAGCGCAATCGCGCCGGTCAGCTCATTGTCGATGAAGGCGTCGATGTCAGCCTCCGGCGTCTCGCAAACAGGGCCGGTGAATCGCTCCGGGCCGAACGCCGGCAGGATGATGGCACCGTGAATGGGGCCACCGCCGGCCGGCCCATCGGCCAGCGCCTGCTCCATCGTTGCCACCACACCACGATCAAAGCGCGCCACGCGGATCTGCGCGTCATGGCCGTGCGACTCGAGGAGCGCCTGCACGCCGGCCACGTCAGCGTCCCGCGGCACCCCGAGCAACACCATCGCACCCACCTCTGCCTGCAGGCGTGCCACGGCAAGCCCGTCCTCCAGCGCATCACCACAGGCGACGAGCACCGAGAGCCCGCTGCCATCCACCGTGCGCATGGTCGGCCGCGAGACGAACTCGGACCGACTCTCCTTCCGCACCCACATGCCATGCGTCACTTCGAAGTCATGCCCGTTGAAGGCGGCCGACTCGTCGCTGCCGAGGAAGACGCAGGTGTTCGCCACATCCGTCGGCGTCGGGAACGTGCGGCCAGCCGCTGGCTCCTCGCCTGCACGCTTGAGTGACATCAACCCAGTGAAGGTGGTGGCGGTCGTGCCCGGCTCGTCCCCACGCATCTTGTCCATCGCGGCAAACACGGTCTGAATCCGCTCGGAACGAATCGGTCCCGGGTAGACCGTGTTGACGCGGATGCCGCGCTCGCCAAGTTCGAACGACAATTGCCGCGACAGCGCATTCAACGCTGCCTTCGGCACGACATACGGCGACCTGGCGTAGTACTCCGTCCGCGAAAAGATCGTCGAGATGTTGATGATTGATCCGCCGGGACGCATCACACGAGCGGCGGCGTTGGCGACGTGCCATGCGACACCGAGAATGCTGCGCATCGCGTCGCCGACCGTTTCGGTGTCGGTTGAACCCGCTGCGCGCGACGCCTCCAGTTCTTCGCGAGTCAGCGGCACGTTGCGCAACGGCTGACGCGGACCCGCTGAGCCGGCATTGTTGACCACGACATCAATACGTCCATGCGCCGCCATCGCCTCCGCGAATGCGGAACGCACCGAGGCGGGATCGGCCCCATCGAGCGTCACCACACTGGCTCGACTCTCCGGCACGCCGGTCGCCAGAATCGCGTCCAGTCGCGCCGCTTCCACGCGACCACGCTCACGCCCCGTCAACACCACGATCGCCCCTTCCCGCAGGTAGTGACGGACGATGTGACCACCGAGATTCCCCGCGGCGCCTGTGACGAGGGCCACCTTGCCGAACAACCGTCCCTCGCGTGCCGTGACGTCCATTCCCTCTCCATTCGCTGGCGGTGTCAACGTTCCCTCCGACTGTGCGCTCATGCGCCCTGCTCCCCGGCGGCCCAGGCTTCGAGCAATGCATCCTTGCCTCGCAGTCCGAGCGCGGGCAAGGCGTGGTTCACCAGATAGTTGGCCCCGGCGTGTTTGTTCTCCCACATCGCCTGGTGTGCCGCTGGCAACTCATGCCACGGCACCACGGTCGGTGGCGTGATCTCGAGCAATCCGGCCGCGATCATGTCGTTCATGCGCGTGACTTCGAATGCGTTGGTGAGATGCGTGCCGAGAATCGACGCCGTCGGCATCAGGATCTTGCGCTGCCGGGTCCAGACTTGCGGCGCGTAGAACGCATACCGCCGCCCCGCCATCTCTTCGCAATAGATCACGCGCCCGGTGAAGGGCTTCACCAGCGATGTCGACACGCCAAGCGCGTCGTGCCCAGCGCGCTCCATGATCACATCGGGCGCACCGCGTGGATTGTCCGGCGACCGCAACAGCTTGCCCACCGCCGCGCCAAACGGTTTCAGCGTATGGTCCTGAAAGTCACGCACGGCCTGCCGGAATGTCTCCGTTGCCGTCTTCGCGTCTGGCAGTCGCGGCATGGTCCGCGGCCACTCGAACTCCGATGACCTGCGCCCGATCTCCTCGAGCGAGACCACCCCTGCAATCGCGTCCTCGAAGCCCAGCGACTGGAGAAACTCGCGCTGGCCATCAGTGCTGGCGGCAACCACGCACCGACCGCGCAGCGCACGCACCGCCTCGATCATCTCCAGGCCCACACGGTCCACCAGCTCCGTGGTCCGCGGCCCGTAGAACACCAGCACTGCCTCGCCGGCGCGCATTGCAGCGCGTCGCAGCATCGTCTCAGGGTCTGATGCGCCCGGCTTGCCAACGAAGGTGAAGTGGTAGCCGCTCGATGCGCCATAGAACGTCAGCGCCCCGCCTTGCTCCAGCAGCTGGAACGAGCGCGGGAAGGCCGTCTCACCGGCATGTGACACGACGTAGTCAGCCAGCCGTCCGCCGTTCTGCCCGCGATACTCTGCACACAGCACCTCGCCCGCCGACAGCCAGGCCTGCGTTCCCGCCTCGTCCTCCGGCACCACGGTGAAGAGATCGGCGAACCGTCGATCCTTGCGATCCAGCGTCGCCGTTGCACCCAGTGCGCGCACCGCGGCCGCCCGATCCGCGCTCGACACGAGTCCCGTCACCTGCACGCCAGACTTCAGCGCCGTCTTCAGAGCCTCGAGCCCTGTTCCCGTCGCCGACCCTTCGACGAACATCGTCTTCCCCGCCTCGATCCGCAGCGTGGTGAACAATGCCCGCACGATCGTGCCGAGGTTGAGGATATAGGAACCTGCCTGCTCCAGCGTCAGGTCGCCGGGCACACCGTGCAGCTGCGGCGCCTGTGTCACGATGAACTGCGAGTGACTGCCGAAGTCGGTCTCGTAGCCCTGAATCGCAAAGTCGGCGTACATCGGGTCACGTGCCGCCATCGGCGACAACAGATCGCTCTGCCCGCTGTAGATCGCCACCAGATCACCAACCTTGAGCCGCCCTTCTGCTTTCGCATCGCTGCCAAGCGCGGCCACCAGTCCGAGCCCGCCCGATCCGGTCACCTGCACATCCAGATCGTGGTTGTCAAAGCTCGACACCGGGATGCC
>JANNVN010000156.1:0-30136 GCA_031414435.1 Gemmatimonadaceae bacterium | reverse complement strand
TCGGGGCACTCCAGCCAACCCTCAGCGTGCGGCCGCGTTGTACGGGCGCGCCTGCCGCGATGGCGAACTCACCGCGTGTCTCAATCTCGGTGCGCTGACGGCCGAGGGGCGTGGTGTGCGGCGTGATCCGGTGCGAGCGGCGCGGCTGTTTGCCCAAGCCTGCGACGGCGACGTTGCAGCCGCGTGTATCAACCTCGGCATCGCACATCGACGTGGAATTGGGGTGACCCAGGACTCCAGCCGGGCGCTCGATCTCTTCGCCAAGGCGTGCCGACTCGATGTGACGAGCTGTCGACGACCGTCGGAGCCTTGATCGCTGCACTGCGTGCAGTCTCACGTGGCTTACGGCCATGCAGTCCCAGTGCTCGCCATGGATCCACCGCAGCACACGCATCGTACTGTCAGCCGCGTAGGGCGCGCCTGCATCGTTGACTGGCGCGGCTCCTGCGCCGGGAACGAAGCACGCTGCGGCCGAATACATCTGGCATGCATACACACACGATGACACACCTTCAGCCGACGACAAACCGGTTGTGGCGCGCGCTCGCTGCGACGCTGCTCTCGCTGTTGGCCGCCGGCACGCTGGCCGCGCAAGGCACGTCTCCCACACCTCCCGCGCCCGCCGGCCTCAAACTCGCCACATTCGCCGGCGGCTGTTTCTGGTGCATGGAACATCCCTTTGACGCGCTGCCTGGCGTGGTCAAGGTGACGTCAGGATACACCGGTGGCCAGACGCCGAACGCCACGTATGCGCAGGTCTCCGCGGGCGGGACCGGGCACACGGAAGCCGTCCAGATCGTCTTCGACCCCGCCAAGGTCAGCTACGAGAAACTGCTCGACGTGTTCTGGCACAACATCGACCCGGTCACATCGGATGCGCAATTCTGTGACCACGGCACACAGTATCGCTCGGCAGCGTTCTACCACGATGCCGCGCAGCAGCGCGCCGTCGAGGCCTCGAAAGCAGCGCTGAGCGCAGCGCGTACGCTGCCCGGGCCGATCGTCACCCAGATCGCCCCAGCGTCAGTCTTCTACGCAGCCGAGGAGTACCACCAGCAGTACTACAAGAAGAACCCCGTCCGTTACCGATTCTACCGATGGAACTGCGGGCGCGACCAGCGACTGAAAGAGCTCTGGGGCGCGACCGCACCAACACCCGAGCCACGTCCATGAGCCCGCATCGCTTCTCTGCCCTGCTGTTTGCCGCTATCGTTTTCCCGCTTGCCGTGAGCGCACAGGTGCGCACCGCATCGACCGCCAGGAGACCATCCGTGACCACACCCCGCCAATTCGTCAAGCCGACCGACGCTGAACTCCGCACGCTGCTCACGGCTGAGCAGTACCAGGTGACGCAGCACGAAGGCACCGAGCGTGCCTTCCGCAACGCCTACTGGGACAACCATGAGGCGGGGATCTATGTCGACATCGTCTCGGGCGAACCGCTGTTCAGCTCACTCGACAAGTACGAGTCGGGGACGGGGTGGCCAAGCTTCACGAAGCCACTCGAAACAGCCAACATCAGGACCAAGTCCGACCGCCAGTTCTTCATGACGCGCACGGAAGTGCGGAGCAAGAACGCCGACTCGCACCTCGGTCACCTGTTCGACGACGGGCCAAAGCCCACCGGCCAGCGCTACTGCATGAACTCGGCCTCGATGCGCTTCATCCCGGTCGACAAGCTCGAGGCTGAAGGCTATGGCCAGTACGTTGCCCTCTTCCGCGGCCAGGCGGCTCCACACAAGTAGGTCAGCGCCTGCAAGCAGTTCCAAGCGCGTCAAGCAGTGCGAAGCATTTTCAAAGCATTTCAAAACAGTTCAAAGCAGTCCAAAGCAGTCCAAAGCAGTTCAAAGCAGTTCAAAGCAGTTCCTTGCGCCTTTGCGTCTTGGCCCCTTTGCGTTGAAGCAGTTTACGATCGTCGCGATGACACGGACTTCCGGATCAGGCAACGACTGCAACAGCGTTAACTCAAAGGGGCCAAGACGCAAAAACGCAAAGGACTTCTTGGGGCAACTGCCGGTGGATCATCCGGTTGTTGCAATGCCCGGCACACAGCACGACAGGCGGCCGGCTGTGTGCGTGGCGTCGAGACTACATCGCGATCTTCGGCCGGTTCGGCTTGATCTCCTCAGTGCTCGGGATGAGTTCCGGCAGGCCGGCGGCCTTCAGAATGGCATTCAGCCGCGGCAGTCTGGTATCGAAACTCTTCTTGACCGAGACCAGCTGCACTTCCAGCTTGCCACTCAGCATTGCGAACGCCTGCTGCGCCTGTTGCGTGGGTCGATATTCGCCTTCGCCCACTGAACCCGACAACGCCGCGATCTGGTTGTTCAACTTGATCGGGTAGTTGAGCGGGTCCTGTGCGCTCTGGTTCTTCGTCTGATAGACCTCCTGCTCCGCACCTGTCAACTCGGCCATCATGTCGTTGGCCAATGCGCGGAACTCGACCGACGGCTGACCCGTCAGCTTCGGTGCGCGATCCGCCACCTGCCACCGCATGTTGCGCACGGTGCGCACGGCCATGTTCGCATCCGTCGTGCGATCACGGATCGCGAGCAGCATCTTGAACTGCGCCAGCAGATCGGCGTCCGACGCATCGCTGCGCGGATCCTTCTTCAGGCGGAATGGATAGGTCTGCGTGGTCGAGCCAGCCGTCATCCGCACGCTGTATGCGCCCGGAGGTGCCATCGGGCCCGTGGTCGAACCAGACCACATGATCATGCCGTCGAAGCGCGCAGCATCGGGGTAGCGCATGTTCCAGCCGAAGCTGTTCATTCCAGACTTGTTCGGTACCCGCACCGGGCGCGGGGCGCGAGAGAACAGCTCTTCAATGTCCACACCAGCGAGGGCTGCGGCTGGGTTGGCAAACCGCGCCGTGATCGTCTTCACCGCCGAGTCGCGTGCGTAGCCGGCCTTGGTCACGAGGGAGTCGATCAAACCGGCCTTGATCCCTTCCTGACGCACCGAGTCGGCAGCCGTCTCCGGATCCTGATCGCTGGTGAAGCCGTTGATGATTTTCCCGGCCGCGTCGAGGAACTCGAACTTCACAGTCTGGTTCGGATCCTTGAGCCAATACTGGAAACGCGCCCCGCCGGGAGGATTGGCGCCGAGTGCGCCACCACCACCGGTCAACTCCTGCAGCATCGCGAAGAAACCTCCACCCCACTCGGTGCGCCATGTGTCGTCTGGCTTGAAGAGATGCGCCGACGACGCGACGACCTGCGGCGTCAGCTGACGCAGCGGGGAGACGTTGTCCATGACCCAGAAGCCACGTCCATGCGTGGCGAGAATGAGATCGTTGTCCTTGACCTTGATGTCGTGCACCGGTACCAGCGGCAGGTTGCGGCGCAGCGATGTCCAGTTCATGCCGTCATCGAACGACGTGTAGACACCGCGCTCCGTGCCCGCGTAGAGCAGCCCGCGACGCATGGGATCCTCACGCACCACGCGAAGGAAGTGCTCGTCGTTGATCCCGTTGACGATCTTCGTCCACGTCTTGCCGAAATCGGTCGTCTTGAAGATGATCGGGCGCTTGTCGCCAAGCTGATAACGATTCGCGGCGATGTAGGCCGTGCCAGCGGCGAAATGACTCGGCTCGATGATCGAGACGCGCGTGAAGTCGCCGATATCGGGCGGCGTGACGTTCTCCCACGAGCCGCCACTGTTCTTCGAGATCCAGACAAGCCCATCGTCGGTCCCCACCCACAGCAGGCCCGGCTGAACTGGTGACTCATCGAAGGCGAAGATCAGCGCGTAAGTCTCGACACCCGTCTGGTCCTTCGTGATCGGGCCGCCCGAGGCGTCCATCGTCTTCGGATCGCGTCGTGCCAGTTCCGGCGAGACTTCCGTCCAGCTTTCTCCTTCGTTGATCGAGCGGAAGAGCTTTGATCCGGCGGCATACACCACGTTCGGATTGTGACGCGAGAACACGATCGGAAAGGTCCACTGGAATCGCACCGCGATGTCCTTGGACGAGTATCCCATCGGATTCACCGGGTACACGGTGATGTCGCGCGAGAAGCCCGTGCGCATATCCTTGCGCGTCAGCAATCCACCGTAGCTGCCTGCGAAGACGATCCACGGCTTGGTCGGGTGCGGCGTCACGTAGCCGGACTCACCACCGCCCGCGTCCTTCCAATCGGAGAGGCTGACACGTCCCGCCGCGCGACTCGGTCCACACAGCGTCGAGTTGTCCTGCTGCGCCCCACAGATCTGGTACGGATAGTCGTTGCTGGCGTCGACGTGATACCACTGCGCCGTCGGAAAGTCGAGCTCCGTCCAGTTCTTGCCGCCGTTGGTACTCACCGTCGCGCCGCCATCGTTGGCTTCGATCATACGCATCGGATCGTTCGGCGCGATCCAGAGATCGTGGTTGTCGCCATGTGGCACGTTGATCGGCTCGCGAAACGTCTTGCCACCATCGCGTGAGCGATAGAAACCAACATTCAGCGCGTAGATCACGTTCGTGTCCTTCGGATCGGCCACGATGTTCGAGTAGTACCAGGCGCGCTGCCGCAACTTCCGTTCGCGGTTGATGTAGCTCCACGTGGCACCCGCATCGTCGGAGCGATACACACCGCCCGAGTCATGCTCGATGATCGCCCACACCCGGCTCGGCTTCACCGGCGATACCGCGAGGCCGATCTTGCCGATCACGCCTGTCGGCAGGCCGGTCGCGGTGCGCGTCAGGTTCGTCCAGGTCGCGCCGCCGTCGAGCGACTTGTAGATGCCGCTGCCCATGCCACCCGACGACATCGCCCACGACGTGCGCCAGGCCTGCCAGGTGGCGGCGTACATGATGTCCGGGTTCGACGGGTCGAGCTGGATGTCAATCGCGCCGGTGGAGTCGTTGACGTACAGGATCTTGGCAAAGGTCTTGCCGCCATCGGTGGTCTTGAAGACGCCGCGCTCGGTGCCAGCCTTGAACGGATTGCCAAACACCGCGAACCAGGCGATGTCCTTGTTCGTCGGATGAATGCGGATCGCGGCAATGTGTTCATCACGGAAGCCGAGTCGTGTCCACGTCTTGCCGGCATCGAGCGTTTTCCAGAGGCCATCACCACCGGCCGTGTTGCCACGGATGTCGGTCTCGCCACCGCCGACCCACACCACGTCGGCATTCTGCGGATCGACCGCGATGGCGCCGATGGTACCACCGAAGTAGTTGTCGGTAGAGGCGGCCCAGTTCTGGCCGCCGTCCGTGGTCTTGTACACACCACCACCCGTGGTGCCCATCCAGTACTCGTTCGGGCGTTGCACCGACCCGACGGCCGCCACCGAGCGGCCGCCGCGGGCGGGACCGACTTCGCGCCACTTGAGGGCCGACAAGACGGTGGAATCGAAGGTCAGCGGACCACTCGGCGCAGGCGGCACCTCGCGGCGGACCTGGGTGGTGCGGGCGGCGGGCCGGGCAGCCTGCGCATCGAGCGTCGCCAGCGGCAGCACACCGAGCACGGCGAGTGCCGCGATGCGGAGGGCATCGGGTCGCGGAAGCGTGAACGTCACGCGGGGTCTCCTTGGGTGGGGCAGTGCTTCAGGAGCGGCAACGGCGCCGCAAGTCGTGGGCAGAATCACGACTCAAGCGCTACGCTCCGCAAGCCGTCAACGCTGGAGAACGCCCGATCGCCGGGGAGCCCGCGCCCGGCCCGCCCGGAGCCGTTCGAGGCCAGCGGCGTCGCGTGGAAGCCCGGCCGTCAGGTTCTCACTCCCGGTCGCCGTGATCAGGATCTCGTCCTCGAGAAAGACGCCGATCTTCTCATCGTGGTTGTAGTACCAGGGCTCGATCGTGAAGATCATGCCGGCGGCCAGCGGCGCGTCGGGGAGGGAAGGATCACCAGAGTCGAGGCCGAGGTGGTGCCCGAAGTACAACGGCGCCTGCATGTACCGCCTGGCGGCGGCGGGAATCGCTGCCGCAGCCACCCGCTGCAGGTCGCCCAGTGTGATACCGGGCCTCGCCGCCGCGATCACTGCATCGGAGATCTGTCGCACCATCTCGACGAGCTCGCGCTGGCGCGAAGTGAATCGCCCCGCGACGGGAAAGGTCCGCCCCACGTCGCTGGCATAGTGGTCGAGCTCGCACCCGACGTCATAGATGACCAATTCGCCCGCCCGCATCTGGCGATTCCGCCGGTTGTAGTGCGCCCCGAGGATGCGCCACGGCCAGAGGGAATTGTCGCCGGACTTGATGATCGGGGTGAAGGCATCACGCTGTGCTCCAAGCGCCATGCAGTCGGCGGTGAACGCCCCGGTCAACGACCGTTCGTCGACTCCAGGCCGCACGAGGGCTGCACCACGTTCGATCGCGGTGGCGGTCACGCCCGCGGCGGCACGCATCGTGACAATCTCCCGCGCTGACTTGATCATACGCAATTGTGCGATCAGCACAAACGCATTCTGCAGTGACACGCTCGGATGTATCCGTTGCAGGTGCGCGATCAGCAGCTCACCGGCAGCGGGTGCGAGAAGTGTCGATGGCGCCCCGCCGTTGACAGTCCCTGCCCTTCCGGTGTTGATCAGCACTCGGGCGCCGCGCGCGACGACGTCGGCGAGATACGAGTCGAGCGCCGTATCCGCCAACACTGCATCGACGTCAGTCATCACGCGGAGCGCCGGATCTGCGGCGAGCGTGCGGCCCGGGAAGTCATTCGGGCGGCCGCTGTTCTCGAACCTCGGATCCCTCGCCGGGACAAACAACCGTGTCTGCTTCAGCCGACCGTCAATCACCAGAATCGATCGTGGAACCTCAAGCCCGGTGAAGTACTCGAAATCGTCGTGCTGCCGGAACGTCTCGCCGCCACTCGTGCCCTCGGCGCTCGGCACGAGCAGCACGTCGTTTCCACCGAGCCGCGCGATTGCGCGCGCATGACGGGCCGCGTACTCCTGGGCCGGATAGACTGGTCGCGTCCAATCCGCAAAGAGCTCCGTACGCTGTGCCTGCGCGAATGCAGGCGCTGCCAGTGTCGAGATCAGCAGGAGTGACCTGACGCAGCGCATGTCGGTCGACGATTTCATCGACACTGCCTTGTCTTGCGTGATCGACCGGGAAGTGTCACACGCTTCTCCGTCTGTGGGGTGCGATCTCTGCCGAGTGGCAGCAACCTCCGAGGAAGAACGAGCCTCGCGCGCCCTACCGCAAGCGTCAGCGCGTCGGACCTCCAACGATCAGCGTCAACGGCCAGGACACATCGCGCGCTTCGTTGTGCGGCCAGCCGCGCACAAGTTCCGGCGACACGAGGCTCAGGGCGTCCCCTCCCTCACGCACCAAGAATTCCTTCACCGCTGACCAGGTCCCGAGATACGCCACGAACTGATCGCGAGTCCAGCTCGCGGTCATCGTCAGTGCCGGCACCGGCAATTGCGGGTACGGAAAGTCGATGTCGCGGTAGTGATCCTCGACGAGTTGCCGCTCCGGCGGCCAGTACGGGCCGAGTGCGTCGCGGTACCAGGTGAGCACGGCGTGGTCGATCGCTGGCGCAATTGTCGTCAGTCCGTACGTCCAGACGGCCAGCAGACCGTATGGCTTGAGCACGCGCGTAACCTCTGCGTAGAAGGCAGGCCGGTCAAACCAGTGCAGCGCCTGCGCGACGGTGACGAGATCGATCGAGTGATCGGCAAGCGCCGCATTCACTCCTGCGGCAACGCTGTACTCGATCCGCTGATGTGGTTCGGCGTTCGCGATCTGCGACGCGCTGGCATCCGTCGCGACCACTCGATCAAAGTGTGCCGCCAGTCCGATGCTCGCCTGCCCGGAGCCGCAGCCGGCATCCCACACGCGACGGCGCGATGTGCTCGCTTGCGCGAGAAAGGCGAACAGGGCGTCGGGATAGCGCGGACGACTGGCGGCATACTGCGCCGCCACAGGCGAAAAATGATCGGGGAACGTCATAGGCGCCTTCAGAGTGACTGCGTGTACCTGCTGACGATCTACCGGGAAATCGTAAAGCTGAAGCGCTGCCGCGCCAATGCCGGCACTTTGCATCCGCCACTGGTGGCCGGGATGAATTCGGTGCCGATGATCGCCTTCCGCATCGGTTGGATGAAGTCTCGCCAGCCTGCGCGCGTGACCTGAGTATACGCCGCCACTGCGCGGCCGTCGGTGCCGACGACGAAGCGGACCTCGCCCCGCGTTCCGACACGCTGCCGCCCCGCAGATTCCGGGTACTCCAACCGTCCAGCTTTGAAGACCATCGCAAGTGTTTCCCCGCGATAGCCCGGTACGCGCGCGCGCATCAGCGGGAACTGCGGCGTGCCTCCTTCGAGGCGCGAGCGCACGTCGATCGCCAGAGTGTCATCGGCGCTCTTTTCCGCGGGCCGCATGATACCCTCGAAGTCACCAGCGCTGTCGGCGAGTTGCGCCGCCCGTACCACGGCCCGCGCCAGTGGTGAGGCCAGCGGGTAGTACTCCCAGGCCAGCGTGATGCGGCCCTTGCGCGTGACGATCAGCACCAGCCTTCCGGCAAGTATGCTCCGGCTTCCGTCATCCTCGCCATCGGCGTAGTACGCCGGCAGATCGACCAGTGTCGGGATCTCGCCCAGACTCTCGGGGGGCACGAATCGTCGCGCGATCGCATCGGCGTAGTAGCTGATCTGCATACGTTGCGCGTCGGAGTACGCCGAGTCGAGGAATGCTTTCGCGGGCTCGAGGACCACGACCACCTGCGTGGTATCGATCATCGGTGTGCGACCGGCAGGACAACTCGGCAGCAGCGGGTCCACCCGCAGTGCCTGTGCACCCACCGGCGCCACACACGCGGCAATGATCCAGGCGCCGCCGAGCGCCCGGCCTAGCCGGCCCGTGCGTTTCTTGAATGAAGTCATCATCCCACCAATACTGGGAGTACCGCAGGAAGGGCAAGCGTCGCCAAGAAACGCAGACAAGGTTGCCACACTGGGCCGCGCCGCAAGTGCGATCTATCAGGTGGGTTGCTGTTTTGTTACATGTCGCTACGGATCATTGGCAACTCCGCGGCTATCATGCATTTTTCGGCGCCTTCGTGCGCTGCTGCGTCCGGACGACCGGATCCCACTCAGAGGCACCATTATGCTGTCGGCGCGCCCCATCACGCGACGCGTGACGCTCCTGCTGTTCACGGCCACGACGCTCGCCGCCTGCGGCGGCGAGACCCCCACCGCGCCGTCATCGATCGAGGGGCGCTACGCCGCGACGACGTTTCGGGTAACGCCGACTGGAGCCGCTGAGATCGACGTCCTTGCTCGAGGTGCCACACTCATCTTGACGCTCGGATCATCAAACTCGGTAAGCGGGAGACTGACCATTCCATCTCTCTTCACGGAACAGCTCCCCACCAATGAAAGTCTGGCAGGAACCTTCACCAGAACCGGGAACACGGTTCGCTTCGTGCAGGGCGCCGACACGTTCATTCGCGATCTGACGTGGACCGTGATCGGTCCGACGCTGGTCGCGGACGCGCAGCAGGTGGGTAACGCACGATTCACGGTCCGACTCACGCGCCAGTGATCGCTGCTCCTGCGCCTGGGCCGCGCGCGGCCTAGGCGCCGTCCGCCGATCGACACTGAGTCTCCAGAGGAGCCTGAGTGAGTCACCGGTGCGTCGCCATGGACAGTGCCCCATGCACAACGGGGGCCCCAGCACCTGGAGCCCCCGCGTTCACCGCTTCACTGCCATCACCTGCCGATCAGATGATCTCGCAGGCCCCGCCGGCGCAGGCGACCGTCTCCTTCAGCGACGTGTAGTCCGCCGCTTCGCTCATCAACGCGTAGTTCACCGGCTCGTACGTCAGCCCGTTCCACTTCGTGATGTCGGCTGGCGTGGTGACCTCTTCGTTCGGCGCCTGCTGGTAGTCCTTGTCGCCGCTGGCGGCGAGCAGGCTCACACCAGTGAAGTAGGCGCGATTCTCCCAGATGAAGTCCGCCACCTGCTCCCACTCGTTCTCGCGCACCGTGACGGTGTTGCTGACGTTGTGACGGAGGCCCGGGTTGTACTTCTCGTGTGCCGTGCCCGGCACCACCCAGTTCTCCTGCACCAGCTTCACCATGTCGAGGAACTGCAGCGCGTTGATGTCCTTCTTCAGGATCGCGCCCTCGGGGGCTTCGATCGGGAAGGTGATCACATCCGTGGTGTCGGCCTTCATGCCGTACACCTCGGTCATCTGCGGATTCCACGACTTGAAGAAGTTGAACACGGGCTCAGTCCGCGCCGCCTGCACACGACGGAAGTACCGCTTGGCGTGATGCGGGTGGATACCGCTAGCCGTGCCGAGCAGCAGGCTGGCGGTGCCTTCCGGCTTCACGCAGGTCACTCGTGCCGCCGGCTGGATACCGATCGCTTCCGCCACCGCACGATTCGTCATCACGCAGGTCTCGGCACCCTTCCGCAACACCGTGGGGTTGAGCAACACGTCGGGACGCTCGAGGATGCCGCAGATGCTGACGCCGAGCAGTGACTCGCGCTCATTGATCACGCGCGTGATCGGGCCGAGGTAACTCATCTCGGTGTAGGCGGCCTGCAGCGTGCCGATGGTGGCGGCCACGGTGCAGAGCTCGTAGAACTTCTCCGGCGTCTCGCACACCCGACCGTTGATCGTGGTCAGGTTGCAGTGCTGCCAGCCGCTGATCGTGTCACCGATGCCCACGGTCTGGTTGTAGCCGTACTTCATGAGCTTACCCATCACCGTTTCGTCCACGATCAGCGTCGGCGCCAGCCCGATCTCGACACACGGATTCGCCCCGTACTCGGCGCTCTCGGTGAAGTAGAACCCAGGCTCACCGAACTGACGGATGGCATTGAAGAGCGCCATGAACTCTTCCTTCGTGGCGTCACTGCGCACCAGCATCGCACTGTTGTTGCTGTGCTGGCGCTGCGGATTGTGCTTCCACCACTCGCCAGTCTTGGCGTTGACCATCTCTTCATCATCGGCGCTGAACAGCGCGATGGTGGCTGAGCGACGGATCCCGCCGCTGATCACCGCGCTGGCGGCGAGCATGAGGATGTCGTAGGCCTCGATCGGGCGCATCTTGCGGCCCGGGATCGCATCCAGCACACCACGAATCTTCTCGAGCGCCTTCTTCAGCGGCTGATGGCCCGGGGCGCGACCGCCACTCGTGCGCAGCACGGCGCCCTTGGCGCGGATTTCGGAGAAATCGAATTCGACGTACGTCGCGTCGTAGTAGCTCGTCACCAGCTGATGCATCGCGTCCGACCAGCCCTCGATCGTATCAGGGATGGTGAAATGCCGCACCGGCAGGTCTTCGGCGTTGGCGCGCAGCGGGAACGGGGCGAGGCGGGTGACGTGCTGCTTCTGCACGCTGAAGCCCACACCGGTGCCGCTCAGCAGCAGCCAGAGCGCTTCGCTGAACTTCTTGACGTTGTCGATGTGCCCGAACGTGCAGTTGTACATGCGCGCGTTGTTCACTTCGATGGCATCACCACCGAACTGCATCGAGCGCATGCTGGGCAGCGCCTGCCGGTCGCGCACGGCGGACTCGGCGGTATCGATCATCTGACCGAGCGTGCGGTCGAGGCCAAAGACTTCGTTCTCGAGCAGGGCGGAGAAGCGCGAGCGGTGCATATCGAATACGCGCTTGGCCGCCTCCGGCCACAGTTCGCGGCGACCCAGGTCCTCGCGGTAGCGCGCATACTTCGACATCGCGATGTAATCGCTGATGCCGCTGACACCGTGCTTGGCGATCCGGGCCTCGGACTTCCGGGCGCGGTAGAGGACATACCCCTTCGCCACGTCGAAGAAGCCAGCTCCCGCGATCATCATCTCGACGATGTCCTGAATCTCCTCGACCGACGGACGCACACCGCGGGTGGCACGCAGTTCGACGGTGTTGGTCACCATGCCCGCGATCCGCAGCACATCGGCGTGGTCCATCAGGCTCAGGCCGTAGTGCTTGGCCTGGTCGTCCCGGTGCGGATTGTCGGCGGCCTTGTTGCGCGCCGCGTAAAACGCGAGCGCAATCGCACGCACGATCCGCTCGGGGTCCCAGCTGGCCGTGCGGCCGTCACGCTTCTTCACTGCCTTGTCTGCGGTCGACGTCATCTGCGACGTCAGGGATTCCGGGTAAAGCACCGTCGCCATTTCTGTCCCCACGGGTGGTTGGGCCTGCGAATTCGGATCCTGCATGTGAGCCCGCCTCTGTGCTGCCTGTGGAACCGCCTGCTCACGTCCGGTCACCCAACCCCATCCTTCCTGCTACCCCTCCACGTGGCCCGAGCCTCATCAGTAGAGACACGGACTGGCCCGCAGCGATCCAGCCACTCGCCTGCTGCGGGGTCCTGACACCACGTGGTACTGCGGGGGAGAAGAAACGACGGAGCGCGGCGTGACACGACCGAAACAGACCGGCAATCAGCGCGGAGCAGGACAGTACGGCCCTTCGTGAGTCCGCGCCAGCGTGTCGCAAAGGCGTAACGGAGCAACAGTTTAGCGGTTCCAAGATCACAATTGTACTGTTTCAGGAGGCCGATCCCAGCGCTCAGCAGTCGCGGTTTTTGCCGCCAGGTTTCACTTGTTAGTGAAAACCAATGATTAGTAAGAGATTATCGAACAACGAGTTACGCTCGGACGTCGCCTAAGGGACCAGCGCGCCCACCCCTCTTTCCACACCGTCCACAGCACTCCACATCCGTGGAAATTGCCCGGTTGCACGTCACATGCCAGCAGGCCGGTGACGCAACCCGTCAGAACGCCGGGCGTGTAGCCAGGCAAGTCCGGGAGGCGGGCCGGATCACCGGCCACGCAGCGCCCCACGGGGCCGCAGAGGGACGGCGAAGCATCCCCGAAGGGCGAAGGCCGCTCGGCCGATCGGCCGCTCCCGACCGGGCCAGGGCGCCCGATGGGCCACCGCACGCAGACGGCCGCCGCGCACCCGCCTGCGCCGACCGAACCGACGACCCACGGCCCGTGCTTCGGCCGCGGCACCGCCTCGGGCATCCACCCGACACTAACCGTCGTGGTATCGCACGGCGCCATCGCGATGCTCGGCTGCCAGTCGCCGATACGTCGCCGCCGACTGCAGCATCCGGGCACGCTCCGAGTCCGTCGTCGCCCGGATCACCTTCCCCGGCACACCAAGCACCAGCGAATCCGGCGGAATCACGACGCCCTCGGCCACCAGAGCGCCGGCGCCGATCAGGCTCCCCGTGCCGATGTGACACCGGTTGAGCAGAATCGCACCCATCCCAATCAGGACGTCATCCTCGATCGTGCAGCCGTGCAGAATCGCCCGGTGACCAACCGTCACCCCGGCGCCAACCCGCGTCGGCACACCAGGGTCGGCATGCACCACCGTCAGATCCTGGATGTTGGAGCCGGCGCCGATCGTGATCTGCTCGGAGTCGCCGCGAATCACGGCACCTCCCCAGACGCTCACCTCGTCGCCGAGCCGCACAGTGCCGCACACCGAAGCGCGCGGATGCACGTACGCCGTCGCCGCGACTTCTGGCGGACCACGAAAGCCGGACGGCGGCGTCATGGCCGCGGCCCTGGCGTCGCGAGCGAGCGAAACCACGCCTCGAGTCCTTCGACGATGGCCAGCGCATACGCCTCCTGAAACTCCGGCGTGCGCAGCGCCGCCTCCTGCTCCGGCACGATCACGTACGCCCCTTCCACCAGCACACTCGGCATCCACGCCCCCCGCACCACCGCCAGGTTGTCGAACCAGGTGCCTTCGTTGCTGAGACCGAGTCGCACCAGCAGTCGCGCCTGAATGGCGCGGGCCAGCCCGGTGCTCAGTGGCTGGAAGTAGTACGTCCCGCTGCCGTTGTTGAGATAAGGGTTCACGCCATCGGGCTTGGCATTGAGATGAATCGAGACGAATGCGGCGGCGTCGGCCCGACGCGCCATCACCGGACGATCCGCCAGCGGCACGGGCGCGGATGTGGTGCGCAGCATGACGGGCACCGCACCGCGGGCCGCGAGCAACCGCTGCACGCGCTCACCGATGGCCAGCGTTGCGACGCCTTCATAGAGCCCTGTCGGCCCCGTGGAACCGGCCGGCGGATGTCCCGGGTCCACCGCGATCTTCAGTCCACGCAACGGATTCGCCGCATCGACCATCGGCGGCCGGCGCAGGCGGAGCACGAATGCGTCACCACGCCAGAAGGCCAGCCAGCCGTACACTTCGCGCTCCAGCTGCACCGAATACACCGCGCGCCCGGTGGGATCATTCGTCCACTGGACATCGCGCACCAGCGAATCGGCGCGCTGAAACCAGATGATGTCGGTGTTGCCGGTCGTGCCGTGCAGTGTCAGCCGGAGCGTACGCCCTTCCACCTCCACCCGATACGCGGGGCGTGCACTCATTGGCAGCACAACATCCACATATCCCTCAGTCGGCACCACACGCGCGTTGCTGACGGTGCGGCGTGGTGCAGCACTGCCCGCCGGTAATGGCGTCGTGGCATCGGCATCCACCCACACGTCGAGCCCCGGCTCGAGTTGCACGCGCAACGCATCACCCTGCCGACCCGTCGCCTGCAGTACGGTGCCCGGCATGATGAACCACTTGTAGGTGCCGCCTGGCACCGGCCGCGCGATCACGACTGCATCGGTGTCAGCGGCCGCGACGCCAACACGCACGAGGCCGAGTGAGTCACCATCCGCGACGGCGGGAACCGCGCGGATGACCGGCACGGTATCGCCCCGGCCAAACACGGTCAGCCGACCGCCACAGCGCAACGCAGCCGCCGGCACATCGCGAGCCGCATCACCGCCGTCGCCGAGGAGCAGCGGCACGCTGGCCGATGGCGACGCGGCGCCCGGACACGGCACTGGCGCGAACTCCGCCCGTGCACCTGCCGCGAGTCGCGCCGAGACCCGAACCGGTTCGGCTGGGCGCAGGCTGAGGCCTGCACGCGGCGTGACGCTCGTGGTATCCAGATACGGCGGCCGTGCGGCATCCACGGCCGCGCGCTCGGCCGGCACTCGCACCGGCAACACCAGACGCTCGGAGGCGCCGCCCGGAAGCGTCGCGACCAGCTCGAATCGTGCCTGGGCTCGCGGCGGCATCGCGACCCAAGCGAGGAACGCGCCATTCGGCAGCACCGACACCGGAGCACCATTGACTGTCAGCGTCGCTCCACCGTGATTCACCGAGCCGAGCAGGAACGTCGAGTCCCGGGCGGCGATGAGCGAATTGGGCGCTGGGTACTGCACCCGGATCGCCATCGGGCCTTCGACCCGCGGGATGGCTCGCCAGACCGGGGGCGAGAAGTCGGAGGTGCCGGCAACGCCGCCGGGGCGTCCGGCGCAGGCGGCAAGCGCGACACACGCAACAACCAGAGGGAGCGCGCCGCGCGGGCGCACCTCGAAACCGGACCGGAGCAGAGCACGTAGCATGAAGAAAGATAGCGCGGTCAGTTGGCCCTCCGATTTGACCGCCTCGTGCGCGTCGTCCTAGCTTCTCTGTACGCGGGTCACGTCCGGAGGGGACGAGCTCGCGGCAGGGACGCAGATTCCACCCTCTTCACGCGCCGACTGTGCCAGTCATGACCCACCCCACGCCGTCCGAGACGCCTATCCCACGCTCCAGCGTGCGACTGCGTCTTGCCGGTTTGACGGATGTCGGGATTACGCGGGATCACAACGAGGACGCCTTTGCGATCCTCGACCTAGCCACCGGGCAGACTCATGCGGAGCTGCAGGAAGGCGTTCTGGATGTCGGACTGCGTGGCGTCGTGCTCGTGGTTGCGGACGGAATGGGCGGCGCCGCGGCGGGTGAGATTGCGAGTGAAATGGCGGTGGAGGCAGTCCTCGACACCTTTCGCGCGCAGTGGATGAACAACGTTGGGCGCGACACGGATACGTTCGTCGAGACGATCCGGGACGCCGCCGATACGGCGAACCATCGGATCTACGCGTATGCCAGCGCCCATCCGGAACATGCCGGCATGGGCACCACGGCGACGATTGCGGGGCTGTTCGGCACCTCCCTCTATCTGGCGCAGATCGGCGACAGTCGCGCCTACATCGTGCGCGATGGGGTGGCACTGCAGATCACGAAGGACCAGTCGCTGATGCAACAGCTGATTGAAGCTGGCGAGATGACCGTGGATCAGGCGGAGGTCAGTGAGCGCCGCAACATCATTCTGCAGGCGCTCGGCCCTGACAGCACCGTCCGTCCCGATTTCACGCAGCAGCCGCTGGCACGCGGCGATACGCTGGTCCTCTGCAGCGACGGGCTGACGACACATCTTCGCGCCACGGATATCGCGAGAATCGTCGGAGCGAGCACGGGACCGGATGACGCGTGTGAGCAGCTGATCGCCGCCGCAAATGCCGAAGGTGGCCACGACAACATCACGGTGGTGGTGACGCAGTTCACCGGCGACGGGCTGCCCGAGCACGACCAGCTCGAGCGTCGCATCGGCCATCAGAGTTATCCGCTGCCGGACAGCGGTGCGCCGGCACTCGATCGCCTGCGCGGTCGCATGCGCAGCGGTGCCGTACCCGCGGTGAGCCGGCCCCCGACACCAGCTCTCGGTGTGCAGAGCGTCGCCAATCCGAACGCCACCGGCGCCGGCAGTGCCATGCCGCCGCGTGATCCGGCCAAGGCGTATCTCTACGTGGCGATCTTCGCGATAATCGTCGTCGTCGGCTGGGCGATCTGGCGCTACGGGAACTTCGGCTCACCCTGATCGTAATGTGTATGGTCCAGCGCTGATGCTGGCACTGGTCAGGTGGCAACGATGAAACGACGGACCTTCCTTACCTCGGCTGGCGCGGGTCTCGCTGGCCTGATCGGCTATGCGCACTGGCTCGAGCCGTTCTGGCTCGAGGTGACGCGTGCGGATCTGCCGATCGCCCGGCTGCCGTCGTCTCTGGACGGGAAGACGCTGCTGCACCTCAGCGACCTGCATCTCGGGCCAGTCAGTGACGAGTATCTGACGCGCGTCTGGCACACGGCAGCGGCGCTGCACCCCGACCTCGTCGCGTACACGGGCGACTGGGTGTCGTGGAGTGGACCGCAGCAACTGCGTCAGCTGGAGCACCACCTGCCGCTGATGCCACGTGGACGGATGGCAACCGTCTCCATCCTGGGCAACCACGACTACGGGCACGAATGGCGCAACGCACGCGTCGCGTCGGAGATCGTCGACCGCGTCCAGCTGGCGGGGATCCCGGTACTGCGAAATGCAGCGCTGGAGATCGACGGACTGTCGGTGATCGGCATCGACGACTACTGGTCGCCATTTGCGCGACCGGAACGGGCGCTGGCGTCGTGGACGACAGGCACACCGTCGCTGGTGCTCAATCACAACCCCGACTGCATGGATGAGCGCGCGCGGTGGAACGGCTACGATGGCTGGGTGCTCTCCGGGCACACACACGGCGGGCAGTGTCGCTCACCATTTCTCGCACCACCGATCACGCCGGTCAAGAACAAACGCTACACGTCAGGTGAAATCGCACTCGACGACGGTCGGCGCGTCTACATCAGCCGCGGCGTGGGATTCAACGTGCAGATGCGCGTGAACGTGCGGCCCGAGATCACACTTTTCACACTTCGGCGCGCCTGACCCGCCAGGCCGGCGCGCGGTCAGCCGCGTTGCTTGGCCAACCAGCGCGCCGCCGCTGCCTGCATGCAGGTGTCGCCGCTCCACGCCACCACCAGGGGCGCGTCGTCGCCGAAGGCGCTCGCCAGTCGCGGATGGCCGAACCAGATGATGACCGCATCGCGGCCGGCCGCGCGTGCGTCGGCGTAGAGCTGCAGTGCGCCATCGCGAACCGGGGCCGGAACCTCGAGCGAACCGCGCCCCTGCACCGGATCGCCAAACGCGGTAATGACAACGGTGCCACGACTCGGGCCATCGGAGCGATCCGCGACACGGGCATCGACACTCAGCGTCCGCAGCGTGTTCATCAACGCAAGACGCGGCGCGCGATAGTCGCCGTGCGTATCGCTGTCGAACGAACAGATCTCGACCGGTGCCCGCACGCCACGTGTCAGTGGACGCACGACCTGCAGCACACGATCGGCGAGGCCTGCGCACCATAGCACATCGGTCCCTGAGGGCCGGCGATAGTCGTTCGGCGGCGACACCCACTGCGCCCACTTGAGCCGACGACGCAGCGAGAGGCGCAGGCGATCGCGTTCAATGCGGCCCTCGGCCACCGCCGTTTCGAGCGCTTGCACGGTCTTCTGCAGATCGCCCGGGGCCAGCACGAGATCACACCCGGCCAGAATGGCGCGAACGGCAGCCTCTCCCTCGTCGATGCCCTGCAGGACGGCCTGCATGTTGATCGAATCGCCGACGATCAGATTCTCGAACTCGCACCGCTGCCGCAGCACCCAGGTGAGGATCTCGCGCGAGAGGGTCGCAGGCGCGCCGCTCGGGTCGAGCGAGGGGTAGGCCACATGCGCCGTCATGATCGACCCGACACCGGCATCGATCGCCGAACGGAACGGCAGCAGATCGTCCTGCATCAGCACCGAGTGCGGTGTGCCGACAACGGGCAGTGTCAGGTGCGAGTCTTCCGTCGTGCGGCCATGCCCCGGGAAGTGCTTCGCGCAGGCCAGCACTCCCTCACTCTGGCAGGCATCGATCCACTCCGCCACGTAGTCACCGACTTCGCTCGGCTGTGCCCCGAACGAGCGGGTGTTCACGACCGGATTGACCGGCTCCACGTCGAGATCGGCGACGGGGGCGTAGTTCCAGTTGACGCCCATGGTACGGGCCTCGCGCGCGATGTGTCGCGCCGCGCGGCGGATGGCATCGCGGTCGCGCAACGACGCAATCGCGGCGGCCGGCGGCAGCCCGGTGGACCCTTCGAACTGCTGCCCGGCGCCGCGTTCCATGTCGGCACCGATGAGCAGCGGGGTCTTCGACCGCTGCTGCAGGTCGCGCGTCAGCGCGCGCACCGCCTCGGCCGTGCCGCCGTAGAGCGTAAACCCACCAACGCCCAGCCGCAGCGCTGCATCGATGTGCGGCCGTGCATCGCCGTAGCCGCGTGAGGCATCCCACCGGATGGCGGCGATGCAGAGCGAGGCGGCGTCGCTCATGCGACGACCACCATCAGGCGGCGGTGCGAGGTTCTGCGTGCGCCGATCGGGAGTCGGCGGGATACTCGGCGACATGGGATCACGTGTGGCCGGTTATGGAAGCGTACGGGTCCCGAGGATTCTCGGTCCAGCGGCACCCGTCGCCGCCGGCACATTCCCGGGAAGTCCACGTAAGTGTTGCAGAGCGATATAGGCGAACGCCACGGCTTCCTTGGCTTCGCCGTCAAAAAAGAGTTCATCGAAGGTACGCACCGTGCGCAATGGCATAGCCTCACGGATCATACGAACCAGGGTCGGATTGCGAGCGCCGCCTCCGGACAGCACCACGTCAAGCAGGTCGTTCCGGACGAAGCGGGCATACCCGTCGGCCATGGTGCGCGCCGTGAGGGCTGTCGCCGTGGCGACGACGTCCTCGTCCGTAACGTCACGCCCGGCCCCTCGGCAGGCGACGATCAGGTCCGTCACGAAGGCCGCGTCATACTTCTCTCGCCCCGTGCTCTTTGGCGGCGGCCGAACATACCAGGCATCGGCCAGCAGCTGTTCCAGCACGGAGTCCACGGGGCGGCCGGCGGCGGCCATCGCGCCGTCGATGTCGAAGTGACGGGTGGGCGTGAGGGCGGCGACAACCCGATCGATCACGCCGCACCCCGGCCCGGTGTCAAAGGCCAGCGCAGGCAGGTCGACGCCAAGCGGAGGCACGACGGTGACGTTCCCGATGCCACCGAGATTCTGGAGGGCACGCCAGTGCTCGCGTGCGGCGAAGAGGTGCAGATCCGCAAGTGAAACGAGCGGGGCACCCTGCCCCTGCGCCGCCACGTCGCGAACCCGGAAATCATGAATCACCCGAACGCGGAGGCGCTCTGCGATGACCGAGGCATCACCGATCTGCCACGTCGAGTGTCCCGGCTCGTGCCAGAGCGTCTGTCCGTGTGACGCGACCGCCGCGACGTCCGACGCGCTCAGATTCGCGCGGGCCATCACCAGGGCTGCCGCACCGGCCAGCCATTGGCCGAGGTCCACGTGCAGGCGGCAGAACTCCTGCGCCGTGCCCTGGACCATGCCAGCGGCGAGCCGCGCCCGCTGGTCCGCCGTGTAGGCCACGGATTCGAATGCGAGAAGCTCGGGGCGGTCGCCGTCAGCGGTTCGATGGAATTTGACGGCGGCGGCCGCGATGCCATCGAGCGAGGTGCCGGACATGAGCCCGACGAGGATCGGCGCATCTGCCAGCGGCATGTCGAGCGCCATCACGCCCCCTCCGCCGGCATCGCGGGTGGCTCGATCGCGACGGCGCGGCGAATCACGCCCTGCGCCGCGGCCAACGCCGTATCAGCCTGCGCGGCGTCGGCACCCAGCAGATGCATGACGATCGCGCGTTTCACCACACCGTCCGCCCGTTGCAGCAGCGCCTGCGCGGCGCCGCGATCGAGACTGCACACTTCTGCCACGATTCGCGCACTGCGATCGACCAGCTTGGCGTTTGTGGCGCGCACATCGACCATCAGGTTGCCGAAGGTCTTGCCGATGCGGATCATCGCACCGGTGCTGATGATGTTCAGTGCGAGCTTGGTCGCGGTGCCAGACTTCATGCGCGTTGAACCGGTCACCACTTCCGGGCCGACAACGATCACGATCGGGATGTCGATCGCATCCTGAATGCTGGCTGGCAATGCGGTGCATGCAATCATGCCCGTCGTGGCGCCAACGGCGCGCGCGCGGCGCAGCGCCCCGTGCACATACGGCGTCGTACCACTGGCCGCGATGCCGACGACAAAATCGCGCGCGTCGACATCGATGGTATCCAAATCGCGCGCGCCGCCTTCCGGGCTGTCTTCCGCGCCTTCCTGCGCTCTGAGGAGCGCGGCCGGACCACCGGCGATCAGACCGACGACAAGACCGAAGTCGGCGCCAAAGGTCGGCGGAATCTCACTTGCGTCCAGCACACCGAGGCGGCCCGATGTGCCGGCGCCGGCGTAGATGATGCGGCCACCAGCACGAAGCGCGCGTTCCGCCGCGCCGATCGCAGCCGCCAACGATGCGCGCTGGGCGGCAACGGCCGGAACGACACGCGCGTCTTCAGCCGTGATGATGTCGACGATCTCCAGCGGCGTCGCGAGATCGATGGCCACCGAATGTGGATTCCGCTGTTCGGTGACCCGTGGGTCGCGGAACGCTGGGGTGTCGGCGGTCACTAGCGTGGTCGGAAGGCAAGGCAAATAACCCGGGACCGACGCGCGCTGTCGGCCTCACGAGTGCCCGGGTAAGCTTCGGGTCGGGCAAAGATACTCTGCCGGCAGTCTGCGCGACGGCCTCACGGTGTTTGTGCCGCGCGATGCCACTGGTGCAACACCGCAGTGCCACCCTTCCGCTCATCCCTCCGATGGCCGCTCCCCGACTTCGTCACGCTCACCTGTCCCTGGCCGCCCTGTTGGTGACGACCGCCTGTCGCTCGCCGCAGCCGGCGACGACGCCCGCGCCGGTTGCCCTCCCTGGCCCGACCAGTACAGTCCCCGCTCGCGCGGATGCCGGGGCGCGAGAGGACTCGGTACGCCGCACGCCGGTGGTCTTCGCCGACGGTTGGAGGTTTGCGAAGGACGCACCCGCAACGTTCGCTGAACACGGCATGGTGAGCAGCAATGCCCCGTTAGCCAGCGCCGCGGGGACCGAAGTCATGAAACTGGGCGGCAACGCGGTGGATGCCGCCGTCGCCACTGGCTTTGCACTGGCCGTTGTCTGGCCTGAAGCTGGCAATATCGGCGGCGGCGGCTACATGGTCATCCAGATGGCCGACGGCCGGCGCGAGGTGATCGACTACCGTGAGGTCGCACCGCTGGCAGCGTCCCGGGACATGTATCTGAAGCCTGACGGCACCACTGACGGCAGCATCATCGGCTGGCGGTCGAGTGGCGTACCCGGCGCGGTTGCGGGTCTGGTCGCGGCGCAGGCAAAGTATGGCAAGCTGACGCGGCAACAGGTGATGGCGCCGGCGATCCGCATGGCGCGCGATGGTTTTGTGATCGATAGCGGGATCCACACCAGTATCTCGCGCAGCCGTGCGCTGCTGATGCGCTTCGCCGGTCGCGCGGTCTTCCTGCCGAGAGACAGCGCCCCGGCGATTGGCACCACACTTCGTCAACCGGCACTGGCCCGCACGCTCGATGCGATCGCGCGCGACGGGGCCGATGCCTACTACCGCGGGTGGATCGCGGACAGCATCGCGGCCGAAGAGCAGCGCGGAGGCGGCATCATCACGAAGGCGGATCTGGCGCGATACACCCCTCGCTGGCGCGAGCCGCTGGTGTGGACCTACCGCAATTACACACTGGTCGGCATGCCGCCGTCGTCCTCCGGCGGTGTGACGATGGCCGAGACGATGAACATCGTCGAGCACGAAACAAAGATGCCGGCGTTCGGCAGCGTGGCCTATCTGCATCTGATGGGCAGCGCATATCAGCGCGCCTTCATCGATCGCAACAGCAAGATTGCCGACCCCGACTTCGTTCCAGTGCCGATGGCACAATTGACGAGCAAGACCTACGCGCGCGGGTTGTATCAGTCCATCGACCGCACGCGCGCCACACCGACGCCGACCGTGACGCAGCAGATGCAGGAAGGTACGCACACCACGCATTACTCGGTGGTGGACGGTGACGGCAGCGCGGTGGCCACGACGACGACCCTGAACAACTCGTGGGGCAGCGGCGTGTACCTGGCCAGCGTTGGCTTCATGATGAACGACGAGATGGATGATTTTGCGGTGCAGCCGGGCAAGCCGAACATGTTCGGCCTGGTGCAGGGCGAGGCGAACGCGATTCAGCCGGGCAAGCGGATGTTGTCGGCGATGTCACCGACCGTTGTCCTCGACGCGAACGGCAGCGTGCAAATGGTGGCCGGAGCAGCAGGCGGCCCGCGCATCATTTCCGCGACCAGTCAGGTGATCCTGAACGTGATCGAATTCGGCATGCCGCTGGCGGATGCAATGCGGGCACCACGGCTGCACAACCAGGCACTGCCGGATGAATTGCGTCTGGAGACGAACGGTTTCCCGGCGGCCACGGTCGACTCGCTGAAGGCCATGGGGCACACGATCGGATTCCTCGGCGGCATCGCGAACGTCAACGCCATCCGACGTGTACCGGGCGGCTGGCACGGCGTGTCGGAGCCTCGTGCATTCGGTGCGGCGGTCGGGTACTGACCGCTCGTACCTGCGCGTGTCGCACAGGTCGCTCGTGATCGATGGGTGAAAGAAGAGCAACTGCTTAACGCAAAGGGTGCAAGGACGCAAAGGCGCAAAGGGGCATACCGCGCGGCTTACGCTCAGCCCGATACGAAACGATAAAGGCGATGGGAACTGCGCTCGCGACTCGGAGTTCCCATCGCATTGGCATTTCGCAAAATGTACCTTGCAAACGCAACCACACGCCTGCCATCCGATACCGCGCTGACCTCTTTGCGCCTCTGCGTCCTTGCACCCTTTGCGTTAAGCAGTTAAGCAGTTCCCCTCGTTTTCATCGTTCCGTATCCGGTTGAACGTAAGCCGAGCAGTATACCTCTTTGCGCCTTTGCGTCCTTGCACCCTTTGCGTTAAGCAGTTGAGCAGTTCCCCTCGTTTTCATCGTTCCGTATCCGGTTGAACGTAGGCCGAGCAGTATACCTCTTTGCGCCTTTGCGTCCTTGCACCTTTTGCGTTAAGCAGTTGAGCAGTTTCGCCGTTCAGTAGTTCAGCAGCTCAGTCGCCGATCGATCGCCCAAGTTCAGCGCAGCCGCGCCACTTCGAGGCGGGCGCCGTTGTCGTCGCGGACCCCCATATACACGACGCCCGGTCCGAAGCCGGCAATCACGCGACCGAACGGAAATGCGACACGGTCGACGAGCACGCCGCTCCGATTGACGACGTCATAGACCGGGCCGCCGTTGGCGACCTTGCTGGTGCGGATCCAGAGATTCCCATCGAGATCGGCGCGCGTCGCGCCGGTGCCGAATGCGGGGCGGTAGTCCGGCAGTTCATTCGGCTGCACCATGTTGATGGCTGGCGGCGCCAGTGTCATTGGGCTGCCACCTGCCGGCGCGGGTCCACCGCCACCGGGGCCAGCCTCAAAGCGCATGACGACGGAACCGCCAGCCATGCCCGCCGCGCCCGCTTGCGCGGCGGCGGTGACGACATTGCCATTCGCACCGGGGGTGCCGGCCGCGCGTGAGCGCGCTGCCTCCATCGCCGTTTTCGCGGAGTCGAGGAACGTCACTTTCGCCTCATCCGACATCCGCTGCCAATCGAACGGAATCTTCGGAGTGCTGGTGCGCGAGCCATCCGGCGCCAGCCAATCGACGTGATAGTCGGCACCACGCACGACGGCCAGCGTGCCGTCCGGCAGCAGCGTCCAGTCATCCACCACCGGCATGGGATTCATCACCATGCTGATCGATACCTGACCGCGATCGTTCTGCGTGACGCTTGCCTTCGTCTTCGGGATCTTGAAGAACGCGGCGGTGTCGAGCGTCCGCGTATCGAGCGCGACGCGCAGGATCGGCGCCGAGTCAGGCTGATCCGGGGCCTGGAACGCGGTGCTGCGATCTGCGCTCGGCGGCGGCATGTTCGGACGCGTGAACCCGCGATACACGATGCGCCCCTTGCTGTCAAACCCCGGTGTGCCGAACGGGCCACCAACCATGAACTGCGCGTCGGTCGGCCGCGGTACGGCCATCACGCGCGCCACCTTGCCGGCCGGGTCGATCACCAGCATGGAGAGTGACGCCGGATCGATGAACAGCGACGAGTCGCCACGGTATGGAATCAGTCCACCAGCGCGTGCGCCATATGCGTTCGCGGTCGCGGCAGTGGTATCAGCAACGATCATCTCGCGTGCGAACATCGAATCAAGCAGCACAACCTGCCGGCGCACCAGATCGTTGACGAGAAGCCGTCCGCCGGGAAGCGGACGCACCGACGACACGCTGCCGAGGACGTCGGTGGGTGAGACGCGCGTCACCGGACCGAGCGGCCGGACCGCCGGCAGCGACTGCGCGCACAACGCCGTGCCGAGCGTGAAGGACGCGACGCCCAGCGTCACCGAACGCACAATGGATTTTGTCATGGCAGGACCAGAGAAGTGTTGATTCATCGAACGATGATAGTGGCGTTGCCGCCCTGCGGAATACTCAACCCGCCGCCGGCAAGTCCGCCGAACTGCGCGCCTCCGAACTGTCCGCCACCGATTGTGCCGGACCGGATTGAGGCCAGATATCGAGGATCAAGGTGACTGGCGACAATCGCCGGCAGCTTGCGACGCTGCTCCGGGGTGAGGAGACCGCGGATGGCCGGGGCCAGGCTGCGCAACAGATCGATCGATGCCTCACGCGCCTTCTTGTAGCGGTTGTAGGCGATGTCCTGATCGTAGCGATCATCCAGCTTTGCGAATTCCTTCACCACTGGTGCCCAGATCGCGCTCTGCCGAATCGTGTACTGCCGATTCATGGTCGCGACGCTGTCTGCCTGCGCACTGGTCAGTTGCAGCGAATCCTGTTGCCTCAGGATCTGGGCCAGTGGGTTGATGGTGACGTTGCCGGTGCCATACATAGCGTTCAACGATGGTTCGGGCAGTTTCTGGCCAGGTGACCGACGACCGCGGTCGAGCTGCTGCGTAAGGACCTGACGTTCACGGGCTGCACCCAGATCAAACCGCAGCAGCGCCGTCACCGTCACCGGCGCCCGGAAGGTCGTGAAGGCCGGACGTGTGGCACCGAAGCGTTGATTCACTTCATACCGGAAGCGCTGCGTCGCAGCGTCGAACCCACGCACATACAGGAGCGTCGCATCGGGCGTTGCGGGCTGCCCCCAGCCGCGCAGGTTCTGTGAGCCGTGCAGCAGCAGATCAGCGGCACCGAGCGGATTACTCACCTGGAACGAGAGCGTTGCGCGCTGCGGCAGGCGAAGCTTGAGCGGGTTGAAGGACACGGAGAGGAATGCCGTCTGCGTCCAGACACCGTTGCAGCTGTTGCGGCCTGCGAGTGCGCCGAGCTGCCGCCGCAGGCAGTTCCGGGCATCCGGCCCTGCGCTGCCGAGGAGTTCCCGCAGCCCGGCGGCGGTTGCGATATCGGCGGTTCGCGCCGGATCAACGATGAATGCCCGGTCATTCGCCAGACCGTCACCGTTCACATCGCCGCCGACCAGCGGCGTGTATGGACTTCCCGATCGAAGGTTGCCAAACCAGCTCACCCGCACCGCGTCGAAGAAGTTGTAGTTGAAGGTGTATTGAAGCTGGTGCCGCGAATCGAACGACGACCGCGACCACTCGATCGCCCGGGGATCACCCACGGTGCTCTGGAAGCCCCGGAACTGCTCGCGCACGTTGCCATACACGTAGTTCAGGCTCCACTGGAACGACGAGCTGAAGGTCGCGGGCGTCAACCGCACGTTGACCTGACGCGATTCACTGAGCAGGTCGGACTGATTGGCGTTGACCGCGTTGAACTGCTGGGAGATTCTGGAGTCGCGCGGTGCCGCGGCGCCGGTGAAGGGATCGATGCTCGCGAGTGGAACGAAGACGGGGCGCGCACCTTCCGCTGCGAGGTTGAACCGCGGGACACCGGCAAAATTCAGATCGACGGTGCCAGGCTGGTTCATGTTCCGCGAGTAGGTGACGTCGATGCTGGCCGAGAAGCGATTACGCAGGACGGGTCCGCTCCACTGCAGATTGGAACGGAGGCTGCGCGTGGCGGCCCAGTTCTCCGGGAAGAGCGACACGTTGGGCCTGAGGTTGGCGAAGGGCGAATTCACGTTCCCGTCAGCGCAGACGGGCGGAATGGCAGTGGGATCGGCCAGCCACGTACTCCACTGGGGCACGGGAGCTGCAGCGCCGAAACAGCCAAGCTGCTGCACACCGGTCGTCAGGCCGGTGTTGTTCAGCGCGCCGCCGAGCAGCGTCGCTTGAGGTGTATTCTGAAAGACGCCGAGACCGCCGCGAATCACCGCGCGCGGACCACGCACGGCACCGTCGAATCCGGCGACCTGCGGTGCCGTCCCGACCGTCCACGAGAAGCCGACGCGTGGACTGACGTAGACGCGATTCGGCACGGCGTTGTTCGCAGTGCCGAACAACCGTGCGATCTCCGGATTCTCCGTCGGTCCGTTCGTGAACCGATTCGCGTCCAGCCGCACGCCATACTGAATCTGCAGGTCATTGCTCTTGCGCCATGCATCGCCGAGCGACACCGCGGCGATGTACTGACTGCCGCTGATCTTTCGCGGTTCGAGCTGCCGTGTGTACGACACCGCGCGTCCCGCCTCGAGATCGCCGAGCGAGTTGAAGGCGTATGATCCCTGCCGATTGACCGTCTGATCGATCGTGAAATCATCGCGACGCAGTTCGCTGGTCAGCTTGATCCGATGCCTGCTGTTCCGCGAGAACAGCGACAGCGTGTTGAGAATGCCACCGCTGAAATTGTCAGACGACGTCGCGAGAAACGGGTTGCCACCGAACGTGATGTTCCGCAGCGCCGTCGTGCCATCCGCGAGCGTCGAGTTGACCCGCACCGTGCCGCTCGGGATACTCAGGAACGGGGTCCCGTAATTCCGCGAACCACTCACGTTCACATTGGTTTCCGTGAGGGTACCGCTGGTGAAGTACGCGGAGTGCCGACCGCCGAACCCGCCGTTCCAGTTGATGCGCTCTCCGCTATGCGAGGGGAGTTCGCCGATCGACGCACCGGCGGGCGAGGTCCGGTTCCATGAACCGTTGCCGGAGAATGCGAACGCCTGCCCGGTACGCGATCCCGGCGGTGCAAGGTTGATCGTGCCGAACAGGCTCCCTTGATCACTGAGGCGGTCACGCGGAATGCCAGGCGTCAGCGGGGGCACCCCAAGTCGCTGCAGGATGGCGAGCAGCCGTGCGGCGGAATCGGGAGCGATACCGCTGGTGAGCAGGCCATCGGCGTCCGTGTTCAGAATCGTCCGGAGATCGTTGCTCCGTCGCCCGAATTGGTATGAGAGATTGTAGAACGCCTTGTCGAGGACAAGCGGGCCGGCCACCAGGCCGCCGAGGGAGGTATTGTTGAATTCCTGTCCCAGTGATCGCGCCGCGGCATCGGTGAACTGCAGCGCCGGCGCATCGAGGTTCAGGCTCATCGTGCGTGACGTGAAGTTCGAACCACTCGGCGTGCGCAGCTGAAACTGTGCGCCGCTGAAGCCACCGCGTGACACATCGTACGGCGACGTGACGAGTGAACTCGAAACACCGGCATCACGCGGCAGGTTGGAGCCACCGAAATTCTGACCGTTCAGCGTGCTGTTGTTCTGGTCCGGGGTGAGACCCAGCACGGAGAACCCCGATGGATCCCCGTCGGCACCCGGGACGAGCTGAACGCCGGGCAACGAGGCCGCCATCGCTGCCAGATCACCTGCCTGATTCGCGCTGACGTTGCCATTGTTGATGGCTCGCTCGCTGCCCCCGATGTCAGGCGTGCGATCGTCCCGCGTGGTGCGCGGTCGGTCGCCAACGACGCGTACCTCGTCGAGTTGCGTCACCGCCCGCGTCAATCGTGCATCAGCCAGCAGCACTTCCTGATCGGCAGTCCGCTTGACCTCGAACCGCTTGGGGGCGAACCCCAGCGCCGCCACGGTGAGGAAGTAGTCGCCATCACCACCGGGAAACGTGATGGTGAATCGGCCTTTCGTATCCGTTCTGGCATTCCGGTTGACGTTGCCCGAGAGCGACGTCGCGGTGACCCGGGCTCCAGCGATGGGGATCGAGTCGGGACCGGTGATCAGGCCGCGGATGACGTCGAGCTGCTGGGCGACCAGCGGTGGCGCGCAGACCGCGCTACCCACGGCCAGGACATACGACAGAAGGCGACGAAAGCGCACGAGGGTCTGACGGGACGAAGGGCGGAGTGGCCTGGCGTCGTACGGCCGGCACGGTGTTCGGACGCGCTCTCGGCGTGGATGGTTTACTCCTCGCGTCGTCACGCGGTTTCACCGAGGCGCTCGTTCGAGGCCAGTTCGGAAGGGCTGCGATGCCGCGCTACGCCGCAGCGGAAAGCAACACGCCCGAGGCTGCGAAGGCAGTCCCGGGCGCGCGCTATACCGATTCCCGACATCTCGACCGTCAGAGCCCGCACGCAGGGTGGTGCGTACGGACCCTCGATGGAGACTAATTCCGAATGGTGACCGGGCTCCCGACACGCACCGTCAGCGACGACCCCTCGGGCAGACAGGCCAGGCGGTCACCCGTCAGCGCCGCAGCAGCGGCACCGGCCGCACCGCCGGCCGCCGCACCGACCACGGTGCGCTGCGCGCGACTTCCGCCGCCGATGATGTTGCCGATCACCGCACCCGCTGCGGCGCCAATCGCGACCTTCTTCCCATCGCCGCCCTTCCGTTCCTTGAGGACGGCTGCCGTGGTCACTTCACCCGACATGGTGTACGTCTCTCCACCAAAGGTGACCGAGCGGACATCGAAGGCGAGTTCCGCCTCGTCGCCCTGATTTGCAGAGGTCTTCGACTTCGTGACGATCAGACCGACGCGCGATCCCGCAGGAAGCGAGACGCCGTTGGAGGCTGTCACGACAGCGCTGGTGGTCGCGGTGAGCGCATCGCCCACCTGCGCCGTGTTGGAGCAGAGCTTGGCGCCACTCGTGACGGTGATCGTTGTACCGGCTGCGATCGTGCCACTGGAACGTGCCGGTTCCGGTGCTGGAGCTGGCGACGGATTGGACCTTGCCGGGGCGCCAGACCTCGGCGCGGTCGCGCGCGGCCGGGTTGCCACGGGCTTCGGCTTCACACCTGCCGGCGCAGCGACCGGTGCAGCCGCGACCGGCTCGGCGATCGCGGGGGCCGGCGGAATGACTTCGACAGACGGTACGGAATCCGCCATGCCGGGGATGACAGCCGAGTCCCGAATCGACGAGGCCACCGCGGCCGTGCTGTCAGCGGTCTTTGCTGCCTCGCCGCCGCAGGCGGTCAGGGCCAGGAGTGCAGCCGCGGCCAGCGGCAGGATCGAGCGGGGCATAAGTTCACTGGTTCGCATGTGTTCTCCATGTGCAGATGGTCACGCCACGACATCTGAAGTCCCTGTCGTTGCAGCGCTTACCCACCTGATGAGCAAGCCTCGTACCAGCAGCCTCCGCGCCCTGCGCGCGTTGGTGCCTTTCGTGCGTG
>JANNVN010000155.1:0-10701 GCA_031414435.1 Gemmatimonadaceae bacterium | reverse complement strand
CTTGTATCTACCGAAAGGTTGAAGTTGCGGTACATCTGATCAGGGCGCCAGCTCGATGTGGTCTGGGTGGCAAACACCGTGTGTTAGCCGGAGCGGCGTTCTGATCAGTTGTCGCGAGAGCCCGAACAGTTGCGGGGGCCGGCGGTGGCGTCGAGCCCGAATTATCACAAGGATGGGCGGGGGCGACAACGTTGCTCTGGAGGCGTCATGTTTGTCGGGATTGATGTGGCGAAGGCGGAGTTGGTCGTCGGCGTGCGGCCTACAGGCACTGGGTGGACCGCGAGCAATGACGTGAAGGGTGTGGCCGCACTGGTCGACCAGCTCCGCGGGCTGGCACCGACCTTGATCGTGTTGGAAGCGACCGGGGGCTATGAATTGTTGTGCGTCGCGGCGTTGGCCGCCGCCGACCTGCCAGTGGTCGTGGTGAACCCGCGCCAGGTGCGTGATTTTGCGCGTGCAACCGGCCAACTCGCGAAGACCGATCGCATTGATGCGGCCATTCTCGCGCGCTTCGCGGACGTGGTCCGTCCGGCGGTGCGCCCACTGCCGACCGCTGACGCACAGGTGCTCGATGCGCTGCTCACGCGCCGGCGGCAACTGCTGGAGATGCTGGGCGCCGAGCGCAATCGCTTGGGCCAGGTCTTCGGCGTCGGCAAGCAGCCGGTGAAGAAAAGTCTGACCACGCATATCGCGTTTCTCGAGCGCGAAGTCGGTCGGGCTGACGCGGAACTCGAGGCCGCCATCCGGCAGTCGCCGGTGTGGTGCGCGAAAGAGGATCTGCTGCGCAGCGTGCCGGGCGTCGGCCCCGTGCTGGCGCGCACCTTGCTCGCGGATCTACGCGAACTCGGCGACCTGTCGCGGCGTGAAATCGCGAAGCTGGCAGGTGTGGCACCGTTGAGTCGCGATTCGGGCACGCTGCGTGGTCGCCGATTTGTCCAAGGCGGCCGGGCGCCCGTGCGCGCGGTGCTCTACATGGGCGCCCTCGTCGCCGCGCGTCACAACCCGGTGATCAAAGCGTTTTATCAGCGCCTCGTCGCCGCCGGCAAACCAAAGAAACTCGCGCTCGTCGCGTGTATGCGGAAGCTCCTGACGCTGCTCAATGTTATGGTCCGTACTGCGACGCGTTGGAATCCAGACTTCGCAGCAGAGCACGCCGCGACTGCTTGACTTTCAAGACAGTTGCTAACATCTGCATGTGCCAGCCGGAGTGCCTCCAGTTCCGGCGAGCAAGAGTATTTTCTGTGCGGGCACTCCGCAGGCAATGCTGGTGTTAGGCGGCCTGCGCGCGGTTGTTACTCCGTTCGGCGATCTCGAGTGTTCCAGTCTCTGCCTCAAGGAGAAGCTGTTTGTGAACTCGCGTACCGTTGCAGTCAGATCATGCGCCGCCGCCCTCATGGTTCTGCTGGCGGGTTGCGCGATCTTTACTGATCCAAGTGATGGTCCACGGGTGTCTCTCGTACTTCGAGAGACTGACGAAGTCGGCATCATCGGGCCGAGGGCCGAGGTGCAGGCGCGCAGCATCGTGCTCCGAGGCATCTTCTGGGCTCCATGTCTCGACAATGCCGTCAAAGCGGGTGCTACGCAGAGTCGCGGGACCGTCAAGGTCACCTTGAGAGGAGGACGGCTTCTGGGTGACCTCTGCCAAACGGCGATCGGCCCGTTCCCGTACACGGCGACTGTCAGTGGTGTCGGGTCTGGCACATACCGAGTGATCGTGGAGCACTTCATCGGCGATGCGAGCTTACCCCGTGAAACCGTCGTTGATACAACCTTACGCATTCCATAGCCCTTGGCCTCCGGGCATCGTACGTCTACCCGTCATCCCCGTGGGGAACGGCGAGTTCTCGTGCGAATTCTGGTGGGTCGCAGGGCACGCGAGCCCCGTTGCCGCCTAACCCGGGTCGCTGCTGACAATGCGACCGGAGTCTCGTGAGCAGGATTAGGATCGTGCGGTCGCATTGCAGCAGAACCCATTTTCGTTAGCTGTCACTAAGTTCTGCGCGCTGACGTATACCGCGTTCAGCCTGAGGAGGCATGTGCCATGATGCACCGTTCGCCGACTACACCCGTCGCTGGCGTCAGGCCAGGCGTCGGCGATGTCGGTGCGTTCGCGCGTGGCGACCTGACGCGGAGTGCCGCACACGTTGATCACACCGAACCGTCGCCGGTGCGACGTGACGACCGAGCCGCAGCGCTGGCGCTTTCGATCAGCACGATCGTGTTTGCGGCAGATATTGTGGTGCGACCGCTGCTCACACCAGGTATTCCGAGTCATCCCGTGTGGCAGTGGGGCGCCGTGGGCGCGATGGCGGCCACGGTGCTCGGCGTGGGACGTGGTCGGCGTCTGGCGCGGCGCCTGGCGCGCGGCATTGGCTACGTGTACGGTCTCGGATCCCTGTTCTCGCTGTCCAACTTCGTGTCCGCCGGCGCCACCGCGAACTGGTGGGAGGCCGGCGTGTGGGCGATGACTGCTGCGCTGCTGGGCGTCATGCTGACCCGGCTTGGTTGGTTAGGCGACGACGCGTGAGCCGGCGGCACGCGGTGTCCACCGGTCCGTGCCACCTAACATCTGCATGTGCCAGCACAGTACCGGAAGTGGCGGTGCGTGGTAGAATCATCAGGCGGGCACTCCGCAGGCTATGCCTGGTGTTAGCCACCTTCCCGGCTTTCGATGTAGGTTTGAGGAAGGGACCTACAGGGAGTTTTCATGCCGACGAGTCAGCTGCCTATCCATAGCGATCCCGAAATCATGGGCGGTACCGCTGTGTTCGTTGGCACACGTGTTCCCGTGCAGACGCTCCTCGACTATCTCGAGGCCGGAGATCCGCTCGACGAATTTCTCGAGAATTTCCCCAGCGTGTCGCGCGACCAAGCGATTGCGGTGCTAGAACTCGCGAAGGAGATGCTGCTCGCGCGGGTCGCTGCGGCGTGACGTCCGGCATACCCGGCCGAGTCCTCTTCGACGAGTGCGTGCCTCGCAAGCTGCTGCGGGAACTTCCGAACCTCGCGGCCTCGCACGCGATCACGGAAGGATGGGCCGGACACCGGAACGGGATGCTGATGCGCGCCATGCTGGCTGCCGGCTTTTCCACGCTGGTCACCGTCGATCGGAATCTGATCTTTCAGCAAAACGTGGCCGCGAGCGGTGTCGCCGTGATCGTGCTACATGCGAAATCGAACCGTGTGCCGGATCTCGTTCCGTTGATCCCCGCGCTCCTCACTGTCCTGCCAACAGTGCGCGCCGGTACCGTTACGCACGTCGGTGTCTAACAAGGACATGAGCCTGACGGAGTGCCAGAAGTGTTGGTGCGTGGTAGAATCATCACGCGGGCACTCCGCAGGCAATGCTGGTGTTCGGTGACACTCGCTTCGCTGCCGATTGGGTCGACGCTGGGCGTCGGGCATCGGCATGATGTATCCGTGCCGCGGTCGCGGCGTCTTCACGATGTCTTACTCGCACACAGCGCGAGACGGGTTGCGCGCGGGAGCTGATTCATGCGGACCGCTATAGGAATGGCACTGGGGGTGAGCTTCGTCTTTTGCCCGTCGCCGGCTTGCGCGCAGGACTCGACGGCGGAGGCAGCCATTCGGGGCATCGTCGCGCAGCAGGCGGTCGCATGGAATGCGGGGGACGGCGCGCGCTATGCGCGGCATGTTGCGCAGGACGTCGCGTTCACGAATCTCTTCGGCATGGTGCTGTATGGGGCGCCCGCCTTCGCAGCGCGCCATGCAGAGATCCTGCGCACCTTCTACCGCGGCACGACCAAGCAGCACGTGGTGCGTCGCATTCGCTTCCTTGGGCCAGACGTGGCGCTCGTCGACATTGACAACGAGCTCCGTGGCGTCACGCAGCTGCCGCCGGGGATCCGCGTTCCCGCCGATGGCGTGCTGCGAACGCAGCTGTTGGAGGTCTTCGCGCGGCGCGATGGCCGATGGTGGGTTGAGGCGTATCACAACGTCGATGTGAAGACGCCCTGACGGCCGCCCGTAGCGTGGCTGCGGCCAGGTCCCGTGTCACCGAACAAGCCATGAGGCTGACGGAGTGCCAGAAGCTCAGGTGCGTGGTAGACTCTATGGGCGGGCACTCTGCAGTCTATCCTGGTGTTAGGTGACTTCCACCGTTGCGTTGTTCATTGTGGATCTAGCATTGCCGTGAGCGAGGTGCTCAGAAAGCCTCGGACGCGCGACAACTCACAGCGGACGGTTGAGCGGCGGAGGTGCTCCCCCCCCCGGATTCTGAGACAGGGCATGTGAAACTCGCCCAGCACGGCCCCGTAGACGGGTCGTGATCTGCGGACTGCGCTAGCAAGCCAGAGCCTCATCAATCGAATCTCCCGATGAAATACCTACCGACTGGCGCGTTCTTCGGTGAGACGCGAACCGTCTCGAGTTCGGCGCACCTGCTGCTGACGCAGGTGGACTACCCGTCTGGCGCACCTGGCGCCGGCTGGCACTATCATGAGCATGCGTTCTTCTCGCTGGTCCTCGACGGCCAGATGTCGGATGGCACGAAGGAATCAAGCATCGAATGCGAGCGAGGTACGCTGCTATACCTGCCGTCGCAGGAGCCGCATCGCAACTGGCACACGGGCGCCCGTCTCAACACTCTCTTTCTCGAAGTCGCGGACGAGTGGTTCCTGGCGAACGACCTGCGTGAGGAAACACTCCGAAAAGTGCGACATATCAGGGATCCGCGTATCACGATCCTCTTTCGGCAGCTTCATCGAGAGACCATCGGGCGCCTCCCGCAGTTCGAGCTTGTCGTCGATGGGTTGCTCGCGCAGATTGTTGGCAGTCTAGCTGGTGATGCGTCGTCACCGCGAACGAGCAACAGCCTGTCCAGCCGCATCACGGAGTTGCTCCACACATCGACGGATAACCTCACGCTCACCAGTGTGGCACGGGAGCTGAATGTCCATCCCGTGTACCTGAGCCGGTACTTCGCGCGGCACTTCAGATGTGGATTCCGCGAATACCTTCGCGTGTCGCGCGTGGAGCGTTCGCTCGCGCTGATGCACGACGTCACACGCTCGTTGACAGATATTGCCTTTTCGGCTGGCTTCGCGGATCAGAGCCACTTCTCCCGCTGCTTCAAAACCGCTTTCGGCCAGACTCCTTCCGAGTATCGCCGAGGAATTGGTTAAGTCTGTTCTATTGCGCTTCGGTCCGCTGGCCTACGCTTGGACAAGGGTTCGAGCGAAATACACCAGACTGGAGTCGCGACGTGAACAATCGAGCAGGTGAAGGCGCTACAGTCACCCGATGGGCCCTGCGGGCGGGCGCCATCGTTCCGCTGGCGTACTGCAGTGCGTGCGTCATCGCGGCGTGCTTCTACCCCGGCTTCAGTTTCGTGAGCCAGCCAGTCAGCGAGTTAGGATCGCTGGTCGCGCTCGATCAGGCACATCCGTGGATCTTCAGCGATGGGGTCATCGCCACCGCCGCCGCGGTGCTGCTCGGAGCCATCGGAATCGTCTCCACGCACCACCGATCGGGTGGACACATCGTGATCGCCGCGCTACTTATGCTCGCGATGGCACTCGTCGCAATGTCGACGGCGATCGTTGGTCTCGTTCCTTGGCCCGATCAGCGACATGGCGGCCCCGATCCGTTTGGTGGTCCGGGGTGGCTGGCCAGTGCGTTTCTGCTCACACCTGTGCTGTTGGCGATCGCGATGTGGAAACGCAGCGACGGCATGCTTCGGGCCTGTCTTGCCGGTGGCGTCCTGCTCATTGCCGTACTCACCGTGGTCCGGAGCGGGGGTACGGGCGTCGAGCACGGCGGTCCACACGAAGGACTTGTGCAGTTACTCTTCGCCGTTGCAGTGTACGGACAGATCGGCATCTGTTCGACGTGGTTGCTCGACGCTGTGCCGAGGCGAGCGTGGCGCACGATCGTGGGCACCGCTGCTGCCACCATCGTCCTTGTGACGGGTGCATCACTCGCGCGCGGACGTCAGGCGCTTCGCACGTTTGACTTGCACACATCTGCCGACGTCGGAGTGGCGGACATCAGCGCCGGACTGGATACGATTCGTGCGCGCTCCGGCATTCCTGCATTAGCCGCAGCCGGATTCGGTCCGTCCGGCCTCGTCGCGGTTGGCTCCAGCGGCATCAGAAAGGTCGGCGACACGACTCGTGTGTCGATATCCGACCGCTGGCGGCTCTGGTCCGACACCAAGGCGATGACGGCGGTGCTCATCGGCATGTACGTCGACGCCGGGAAGCTGTCGTGGGACGCGACGCTGCCCACGCTGTTTCCTTCATTGGAGCACATGGATCCCGATTTCAGGAGCGTGACTCTTGCACAGTTGCTCGAGCATCGCTCAGGCATTGGCGAGGATCCGGTGCTGCCTCCCGATGCAGCCTACCGGTACGACTATCCTGGTGCGCGAGAACTGCTCAGTGACTCTTCGCGAACGCCGCTGTTGAACCGCGCGGCGCTCGTGCGCCTCGCACTCGAACATGCGCCGTACTACCCGCCGGGCTCGCAGTTCCTGTACTCAAATTGGAACTATATCATTGCAGGCTCGATCCTTGAGCGTCTGTCGGGCACGTCGTGGGAGGAGCTCGTGTCAACTCGACTCTTCACTCCCCTCGGTATGAAAAGCTGCGCGTTTGGTTTCCCCGCATCGTATGGACTGCCGACGGAGCCTTGGGACCACCTTGGCTCCGCACCAATTGCCCCAGGAATTCACGCGGCGCCACAGTCCGACATCACGCGCACCTACGGCCCATCATCGACAGTCGTGTGCTCGCTCGAGGATTGGGGAAAGTTTCTTGCACTGTTTTTCCGCGATGGGCGGCGCGATCTGGTCTCGCCAGCGGCGCTCAGTCGCATCACAAAAGCAGCATCGTCGAACGGTTACGCAATGGGTTGGTTTAACGGAACTCAGCGTGGGTTTGACGGAACGCTGTTGTACCACACGGGGACGAATAACCAGTCAATGGCAACAGCCTGGATCGACGCCAGTCGAAACCGGGCGTACGTGGTGGCGGTGAACACAGTCGTTCCAGGAACATTTGACGTTGCCATGACAACTCTTGCGAGGCTTGGGCGATCGTTTGGGACGCGCTGACGCTCGCGACGGCCTGCACCTTCCCGTCAAGGCTCCGTGTCGCTGGATCGTAGAAATCGCGAACGGGACGGACGCGGTCTACAAACGCAAGCTCATCTGGTCCATCGGTGCATGTCGACCGGAAAGGACTGCCCCCGTCGATGCGTGCAGCGCCTCCTCAACGTCACCTAACATCTGCATGTGCCAGCCGGAGTGCCAGAAGTCCCGGCGCGTGGCAGCTTCTCCGGTGCGGGTACTCCGCAGGCAATGCTGGTGTAGGCCGATTCCGAGACCGGTCCCGGACCGGGCACTCCGTCTTCAGCAGTTGGCGCACCACTTGTTCCGAGTACCCGACACCCAGGTGTTTATGATCTCGCGCTTTTCACGGCCCGTCGCCAGCGTCATCGCCCTTGCCGGTCTGCTCGCCTGCGGAGGATCGCCAAAGGCACACCCGATCGTGGGCGTGTGGGTGGTCCGGCACCAAGGCGCTCCGTTCCCGTACCACTTGTATGTCTTCAATGCCGATGGCACGATGCAGCAGGCCAATCCCGACGCTGGGAACCCGCGCACCAGCGACAGTGACGGGAAGGGCATCTGGATCAGCGCCGCCGATACGGTCAAGGGCAAATTCGTGGAGATGCTGGCTGACCGGACGACGCATGCTTTTCTGGGCCGAGGAGAGATCTCCTTCAGTGTAGTCGTCCGAGGCGACAGCATCATCGGCACGGCGAGCGCGAGGTTCTTTGACGCGGCCGGCGCACCAAGCGATGGACCGATCGCCGTCGACATGCAGGGCAGTCGAGTAACCTTGCCATAGGTCAGGTCAGCATGGCATGGTCCAAAGCACACCTCAGGGTCGTTCGACTGGCTACGCCCGAGCAAGCGTTTGCTGCGGTCGAGGCCATGGCTGCTCGGCCGTCGCGCTTCCGGTCTAGATTGAGGCACGCGGCGGCCTCACCTTGCCTCACCTTGCCTCACCTGGCCGCGCCGCAGAAACGCACGCCATTGAGCCGCATCTGTACTAGCTGTCGTGCGCCACGGAACCGAGTATGCAACAGCCCCTTGCCCGTGGCAATGTGCCGGTTCTACCGAAGTATGATCACTCCAATGTTCCAGGTATACACGTGAACAGAACTGTGATACGGAATGGATTTATTGCGGCTGGCTTGATGAACATCGGAGGAGTACTGCTATTCTCTCGTGCATTCACGAACCTTGCGATTAACAATGCTGATCCACTCGTGATGTCGAACTTCGGACTTCTGATGATTGTTGTGTGGGGCGTGGCATATCTAGCTGCCGCCGCCGTGACCACGAGCATCAAATGGCTGGCGGCAACCTTTGCGGTAGAAAAGCTTGTCTATGGTGTGGTTTGGATCAGGTGGCTGTCAGAGAACAGCCTCGCACAGCTCTATTCAAACGATCTCTTCGCAGGTGTGTTCTTCAGCATCTACGGCGCTAATGATCTCATTTTCATGATGTTCTTCGCCTGGGTGTTCGTTGTGCAGCTTCGCGGCAATAGGTGAAGACAATCGCTGTGCCAATTTCTGTCTCTCGCGCGGTGTCAGCTTTGCCCCGCATGCGGCCAAACCCCTCGCTCAAGCTGAGTCCAACTGCGTGGCACACCGGCCCTCCAGCACTGAGCATGCGGTCCATTCTGCGCTTGCTGTCCAGCGCGCCACGCCGCTGGGGCCAGCGTCGCTCGAACGTTAGGTCGCCTTCACTCTCCATGATGCGAATCGTGATACACGAACAGACGATGGCTGCAATGCAGGCGTACGCGCGCGTCTCGACGGCGTTCCGGGTTTAGCGGCTACTCGTCCTCTCCGCTGATCCATCAGCGCCGTCGGGTGTATCCCTCTTCGAGACCTCCATCGTCGCGCCCTTCGTGAAGGACTATGACGTGCTGCCGGGGAATCATCCGACGGAGTGGGCGCGGCGCTTGGATACCGCGCGGTGGCGCGTGTTCGCCGCTTCTGTTGGTGATTTGCAGGTGGGCGGGGCGATTCTCATTGTGCCGGACGACCACGCCAGTGTGCAAACCGTGGCTGAGCTTTGGGATCTGCAAGTGAGTCCTGTGTGGCGCCGCCGCGGCGTCGCGAGAGCCTTGTGGGCGACCGTGGAAGCGGCGGCGCTCGCAGCGGGTGCGCGGGCGCTCAAGATCGAGACGCAACAGATCAACGTCGCTGCGTGTGGTCTCTACGACACGCAGGGGTGTGTGCTCGCCCGTGTCGACGCGGCAGCGTATCCCGGGTTGCCTGACGAGGTGGCCCTGCATTGGTACAAAGCGCTGCCGGCGCGCGACCGTGCGACCTAACAAGGACATGAGGCTGGCAGAGTGCCAGACCCACTGGTGCATGAGAGAACCCTCAAGCGGGCACTCTGCATCCTATGCCTGGTGTTCAGGGCGACCCACATCCACTCGCCTCGCCCATGATTTAGCTCGTTCGCTCACTCGTGATCGCGGGCTTCCTCACCACAGTCGCCGTTGCACAAACTGCCCCGGAACTTCCGACGAGCGTGGACACGTTCACGGTGCGCGACGGCACACGGTGCTCGGACGCGGGATCATGCAGCGTAGCTACCGTCGCGGTGAGCTCGTGCGGTGTATGCCTGGTGCAGCGCGCTCGACGGGTCCTGGTCGCTCGGCTCGTTGTTCCTCGACGGCGCGTCGTTGAGGAAGCGCGTCGACATCCTCGTGAGCGGCGACACGACACGAGTGGCTGAGTACTCAGCGACGGCCGTCACGGTTCGAACACGCGGTGGACCGAAGGGTGCGACGACGAAGGCTCGTGTCGTTGCCACCGGCACGTATTCCTCCGCGGCGATCGAGGCGCTCGCGGCGGCAATGCCGTTCTCCGCGGGTGCAAGCCGGACGATCTCGACCGTCTATGGGCCACCGTCACGGCTCGGCATTGTGAAGGTCACAATCCGGGTCGTCGGCACCGAGCCCGTCAACGGCCGTGCCGCCTGGCGCGTCGCGGCCGATACGCCGGGTGGCGGTACCGTGTTCTGGATCGACGCAGTCTCACATGCGGTCTTGCATTTTGACACACGCGAGGGCGACGCACTGATCACGTTCCGGCGCGCGGGCGTTATTTCGGCAGTTGGTCCAGACGGCTGCCGTGGGGTAGCGGTCGGGCGGCCGTGCGCTATCCTACATTATGGTAGCGCAAAGGTGCCATTCCGCCATCTGGGGAAGCCGCCGCAGCGCAACGTGACGCTAGCCCGTAGAAGGGCTGTTCCGCAGTCTTCCATCAGCGAGGTAGCGACATGCGCTCCGAATCTCACGCCTTGACCGTACGCGCAACGCTGCGCGTTGTCGTGACACTCGCGATGCTTGCAGGGTGCGCGACCGCCCGCCCAACGCAACCGGCGCCGCGGCTCGTGTCGCCCACGGCGTGGGCCAGCGTCGTGGATTGCGTGATGCTGAGCGCGCGCGCGAGCAACTTCTTCGCCGACTTTGACGATACCAGTATCGTCGTCACGCCCGGCGTCCAGCCCTTCGGCCCCTACCGTCCGGCGACGCGTGCGACGGTCCTCGGCCGCGTCCACGTCACACGAGCGGCGGGCGACAGCGCCGTGCTCGTGACCACGGAAGCGTTTCATTGGGCGGCGCAGGCGTTCCGGCGCGACTCGGCTCACGC
>JANNVN010000154.1:0-3008 GCA_031414435.1 Gemmatimonadaceae bacterium | reverse complement strand
CCGCCAGACCAGGCTTTGCGCTTGTGCGCCTGTCATGCGGGCCAAGGCATCCGCCTGCCTGTGGCCCGCGCGTATTGCATACGTCAGCAGAACGACCGGTGCGATTCTCGAGTGGCCGCCATCGCAGGACTACCCTGATCTTGGCCTGGTGCGTGGTCTCATCGGGCACTTCTCGAACTACATGGTGGCATACTGATTCGCACGACACCGTGAGAGCGTATTTCCGCGGTTCCGAAGGCCAGCCCCGACGTCAAGGTGCTGGCCGTTTTCGTTCGACGACCGGCATTCGACGCGTCGCGCATTGAGCATCGGTCAATGGTCATCGCGCGACGCTCGCCTTACATCCGCTTGACAAGCCGTGCGCGGCCGGGATCCGACAGTACAACGCGCGCTCGATGCGAACTGAAGATGGTGTGTCACGCTCCGCTTCACGCTGCAGCGTTTTGGCGCAGGTGACTCGACATAGCGCGGCGGCGCACCCGTTCCGATGGAGTGACGCACACGCCAAGTGTATGCTGTACAATGACTTGCGGGAGCGTCCGGCGCGGCGCGTGCACGGTCTCTCGATTGCTCTAGGTGGTGGCGTGGCATGCGTGGGGCATGCCCGTCCACTCCATGGGAGATGCATATGAAGAACACGCTGACCTTGCTCGCCACGATCCTGCTCGTCACCGCTTGCGCCGACGGTGCAACGGCGCCAGACGCCGCCGTCAACGGTGGTGTTGCTGGGATGTCGCCTCTGACCGAGACCAGTTCGGCCTCGATCGGCAGCGCGACACGCTTCGACACCGACGAAGATTTCGATTGCCGCGGTGTGGTCACTGGCACGTTCCAGAACGTCTACGTTCGCTCTGGCCAGAGCTGCACGCTGACCAGCGCCACCGTCAAGGGAAACATCCTGGCTGAGTCCCGCGCCCGGCTCTTCGTGTTCGAGACGACAACTGGCGGAAACATCGACGGTGTGGAAGCCGCACAGCTGCACGTGCGTGGCGGCCGGCTCGAGGGCAGCATTCAGGCGCAGGACGGCCAGAGCGCCGGTCAGATCGGCATCCGCATCTACGGCGGCACCGTGCTCTCGCAGGGCAGCATCACGATTCAGAAGATGAACACCGGCTCAATCTCGATCACCGATGCCGTGCTGCAGAAGGGCAACATTCAGGTGCAGGAGAACACCACCGACGGTCGCCTCGAGCTGCTGCGCAACCGTGTGGCACAGAACGTCGAAGTGTTCGTCAACGGTGGAGCGGGCGCCAAGGCAGTGGTGGGCAACACCGTCTCGCAGAAGCTCTCGTGCAAGGACAACACGGGCCCATTCACGGGCGGCCCGAACCGCGCGGGTGACGTCGAAGGGCAGTGCCGCCGGTAACGCTCCGAACGATGTAGCGGCACACCCGCGAGTACGCCATCACATCGACAATGCGCTGCACATCCGTGGCTCAGGGTGTGCAGCGCGTTGTTCGCTGGAGCTCTGCAGTCGGCGCGGTGCTGACGCACCCCTGCGGCGCGGGCTGCGCGAGGCACAACACCATCAGTCGTTACCGCGCGCGACCCGGATTCGCGAAGTAGATCCGCGCCAGCCCATTCACAATCTCCAGCGGCACCGCACCGTCGGCATTCGTCAGCACGATCACCGTCAGACTGTCATCCGGGAAACGCGCCATCTCGGCGCGAAAGCCGGGAAGCGATCCGCCATGGTGCACGCGGGCGTGCCCATCGAACGTGTCGACCAACCAGCCGAAGCCATACGGGTGCGTGCGTCCATCATTGAGTTTCACGGGAGTGTACATCGCGTCCCGGCTCGCGCGCGTCAGAATACGATCGGTGTAGAGGGCAGCATCCCACTTCGCCAGATCGAGCACCGTCGACAGGAACGCACCGCTAGGCCGGACGGCGAGATATTCCTCGCCATTGGTGTAGCCGGCGTTCCTCCAGATGTATCCGCGGGCGCGGTGCGGCACCAGATCAGACGTCGTTGTGGTGCGCGTTGACGTCATGCCGAGCGGTGTGAAGAGGCGTTCGGCGAGGAAGATGTGCCATGGCTTGCCCGACGTTCGCGCGATGACATCGGCAAGCGTGAAGTAGCAGACGTTGCAGTACTGATATTTCGTGCCAGTGAGGAAGTCGAGTGGCGCACTGAATGCAGACCTGATGACGAAGCTGTCCGCCTGCACGCGGAACGGATCGAACGCCGGCCCTTCGCGGATGACACCCGACGTATGCGTGAGGAAATGGCGCAGGGTGATGCCGTTCCAGCTCTCCGGCGTTCCGGGAAAGTGTTTCGCAATCGGGTCGTCCACGGCCAGCCGTCCATCCTGTGCCAGCAGCATGATGCCGCTGGACAGAAATTGCTTGCTGACCGAGCCAATCTTGAACACGGTCTGCGTGGTGACCGGCACTTCGTGCTCGATGTCGGCCACACCATAGCCCTGCGCCTGGATCACTTTGCCAGCGCGCACGACCGCGATCGCCACACCGGGCACATGTCTGCGCGCCATCTCGGCGGCGACGAAGCGGTCCGCGGAGTCCGTCGACGCGCGTCGGGCGCGAACCTGGGCAGGTTGTGCGGTAGCAGGTTGTGCGGTAGCAGGTTGTGCCGCGGCGGCGTTGGACCAGAGCGCGAGCACGATGGCAATGGCGTTGATCGAGACACGAAGGCTGGAGGACACTGGGCGATGGCTGAGGTGTTGGGTGAGACTGGCGCGGCGCGACGGAGTGGACGCCGCGACGATTGGTCACCGCGGCGGGAGGCTGGGGTTGTCCATGTCTGAGAAGATCAGCCACGGGCCGCCAGGTCGCCGGCGCAATGTCAACGTGAACTTCCCGACGTCGCCGCGCGGATCGCCATAGCCATAGGCGCCGATGATGTACCCTACCGAATCTGCGACCGACGCCGCCAGCGCGCGCAACTGAAGCGGCGCGCCACCTTGGCCCGTGTACACGGCCTGAATTCCCGCCCGCCCTCGAACCGGGCCGCGCCCGCTCTGCAGCACGAACCCGTCCTCGGCGAA
>JANNVN010000153.1:0-1927 GCA_031414435.1 Gemmatimonadaceae bacterium | reverse complement strand
CTTGGCCGCGAGCTTGATCTCGCGCTCGAATCGCTCCGCGCCGATGGATGCGGCGAGATCGGGGAGCAGCACCTTGATGGCGACTTCGCGTTCGTGCTTGATGTCCTTCGCGAGGTACACCGTCGCCATTCCACCGCGTCCCAGCTCGCGCTCGACCGTGTAACGCACCCCGAGCGCGCGCTGGAGGCGCTCCTGTGCGTCACTCGGCAGTTCCATCTCCCCCGTGGGCATCGTCCGCATTGCTGCATATTCGAGCGTAAAATTCAGCCCGCACTTGCTGCAGAAGATCGCATCGGGGGCAGTAGGCGCCCCGCATTTCGTACAGGTGGACGGCAGAACGGGCTCCAGACGGGCGTGTCAGCAAGGCGAACGGGAACGGTCGCTGCCCCGGCAACTTCAGAGACCCTAACTTAGTGCGCGGACCGCAGGGCCCGGTAGATCGCGCCACATGCGGTGTGGCGCTGGGACCTTCGCGCGAATACAAGCGTTTCCCGGGTCGCACGAGCAGCTCGGGTATGACCCGGTGTTGCTGAAGCGCCCGTCGCGCCCGGACGGCGGCGGAGCATCGAGTCAAGAGGCGAGGCTGCTCCTGTGCGACATGCAGGAGCCCGAAAGCGAATGTTCCCGTTTCTGCGACAGCGGTACGAAGCAGGGAGTGCAGGGACCGGCGGTATGGCGAGGATTTACAACGCGGCCAGCCGGGATGTGCCGACAGGCGACTGCTTCCGGAACTTCGATTCTACGCCCCTACACCCCCAACCGCCTCAACTCCTGTGCCTTGCTCCTGCTGACCGCCAGCTGCCGTCCGCCACGCAGCTCGGCAGTCATCCCTCCCTTCCCGTGCCGACGGAACGCGATCACCGCGTCGAGCTTCACGATGTGCGCCCGGTGAATCCGCACGAAACGCTTCGGATCCAGCCGCGCCTCGAGCTGACCGAGGGACACGGTCAACACGTGACGGCTGCGATCAGTGTGTGCCGTGACATAGTCTCCGTCCGCCTCGAACCAGGTGATCGACGAGACGGGTACCGGCACGATCGCTCCACCCACCCGCACGAACAGCCGCGTCATCGGACCGGTGCCGAAGACGTCGCCGATGCGTTCCAGCGCAGTGTGGGACGCGGGTTCACCGAGTGCAGCGCGTACCCGGTCCAGCGTGGTGGCAAGTCGCGCGGCGCCGAAGGGCTTGAGCAGGTAGTCGACGGCGCCGAGCTCGAATGCGGTGACAGCGTGTTGCGCATGGGCGGTGGTGAAGACGACCACTGGCTGATGGACGATGCGCGTGAGCACTTCGGTGCCGAGCAGTCCCGGCATCTGAATATCGAGAAAGACGAGATCCGGCAGCTGCGTATTGATCGCCTCCACTGCCGCCAGCCCATGTACGGCCTCACCGATCACATCGATCCAGTCATACGCGCTGAGCATGCGTCGCAATCCAGCTCGCGCCACCGGTTCATCGTCGGCAACGAGTGTACGGACACGCATTGGAGCGTGCATGTCAGTCGGCGTCCGTCGGACTCATTGGCACGACGACGCTGGCACTGAATCCGGGCCCGGACGCCCACGTGAGTTCGAGACGGGCGCGATCGCCGAACAAGGCTTCGAGTCGCGCACGGAGGCGATTCAATCCGGTCCCCGTCTCGAGTGCCGAAGCACCACCACGCATACCGACGCCGGTGTCGGTCACGATCAACACCAGCTCATCAGCGGTGCAGCGCGCAGCAATCGCGATCTGCGTGGCGTCCACCTGCGGTGCGGCACCATGTCGAACGGCATTCTCGACCAGTGTCTGCAGCGCGAATGCGGGAACCAGGACATCGAGTGCGGCAGGATCGGCATCGAACGTGATCCGCAGGCGATCGCCAAAGCGAATGTGTTCGAGCGCGAGATACCGTTCCACGAAGGCGCGCTCCTCGCGAAACGGCAC
>JANNVN010000152.1:0-6190 GCA_031414435.1 Gemmatimonadaceae bacterium | reverse complement strand
GCTCGCCGTCAGCACGCCCAGACTGATATGATCCGTGACCCGAATCCCGCCGGGCAACGTCGCCTCGGTGCCTGCCATGCCCGACTCCTCGGTGGTGTCGGACGTCAACCTAGCACAAAGCAAGCTAAGTGAACAGCATTGTGCCTAACCCGGGTTGCTGCAGCCACGGCGACCGGAGTATTGTGATCGGGATGACATTTGGTGCGGTCGCCGTGCAGCAGAACCCAGTTTCCTTGGACAGCACGATTACGGAAGCTCTCACCAACAGACTCGCTCTCATCGATGCCGACAGTCCACATTGCAGGACTCTCATGGCGACGAATGGTGCGTATGCGTATGTCGTCCGTTCGCGCGCGAGAGGTTGCCTACGGTGCGCTCGGACTCGCGATGCTCGCGTCCTCGGCTTCCGCCCAAAGCCTATCCACGCTCGCGCTTCCGCAACGCGTCCGTCTGAGCGCGCCCGAATTGGCCTTGCGCAACTACCGAGGCACGTGGTCACGGCTCAACGGGAATACCCTCGTCGTGGACGACCGGAGAGTATCCATACGACAGCTGACTGCGCTTTCCGTGAGCGAGGACTCCGCGTCACATTGGCGGTGGGGCGCCGTCTTGGGAGCAACAGCCGGAGCGGTGTGGGGTGGGTTGGCGTGTCGACGGAGCGACTGTCAGGAAGCCGATCTCGGCGTCAACTTCAGTGTTGTGACGGCAGCCGCGGGAGCGCTCGTCGGCATGATCCTCGGGGCGAGCGTACGGACTGAGCGTTGGCGCGCCGTGTCGTTCAGCGTCCGGACGGGTAACTAGATGCGGTGCCAAAGGATCTTGTTTGTGGGGACGTCTAACGCCCGATCGCTGCTGACAATGCGGCCGACCATGCTTGACCGGGCGCGGCATCGTGAAGCCGCATCGGAGCACAACCGTGTTCGCTAAAGACACCGCCGACCGTCGGGTTTCTCGGGTGCGTGTTCGCATCGTCGTGTGGCGAGTGTTGGTCGTCGGCGTCATCGCCGTCGGTGGCTGTCGTGCAACGCGCGTCTATACGCCAAGGGAATTGGGATGTGGCGCGGGTGCGTACCCTGGACATCCGCTGCAGCGCGGCGCGGCGCGGTGGCCCGAGCCGCTGTTGGGCATCGCGCAGCACGCGGCCCTGCATATCGGCGCCACCGACGCGGCCGGCGGCCGGCCGGCTGCTCCACTGAACGTCTGGATCATTCAAGGCGCCGACACGCTCAAGGCGCGTGCAAATGCACAGGGCGTGGCAGAGTTCTCTGCACTCGCGGACGGTCCGGCGGAGGTACGTGCATGGTTCTTCAACTTCGTATCGACGCGCGACTCCGTCGTGCTGCGTACAGGATTCCGTGACTCCATGCGACTGCGGCTCGGGCGGGCAGGGAACGAGTGCTACATCGTGCCCGACACCGGGCGGCATGCGCGTCGGCGCCTGACGGGTCCCTGACCCGGGTTGCTGCAGCAACGGCGACCGACGTATTGTGATCAGGCGCGACTTGGTGCGGTCGCCATGCAGCAAGACCCTGTTTCGTTCGTCAGCCCGCTTGTTCGGTGTGTCGGACATTCCTCCGAGAGGTGCATGTTTCGCCTGATGCTCGCAAGTGTCATTGCCCTCGCCTCTGCTGCCTCGCCGCTCCACGCACAGTCGACGTGGCCTGTCCGCACGGGTACTGAAGTTCGGATCGAAACATCGACCGACCGCGTGTTTCGCGGGGCGCTGCTCGATGGGTCGCAGGATACGATTCGATTGCGGCAAGACATTCGCGACTCCGTCATCGCGGTGCCGCAGGCACTCGTGCGAACCTTCAGCGTGTTGCGGGCGGATCGTTGGCACGGTGCGAAGCGCGGGTTCCTGCTCGGCAGCGGTCTAGGCCTCGGCTTGGTTGCGGTGCTCACGGCGGCAAACGCGAACGATGACGCTGCGGCCTTCCCGATTGGTCTTGTTCTGGCGCTGCCCGTGGCGTTGCTCGGGGGCGGGATAGGTGCGGGCGTGGGTGCGTCGCTGGCCACGCCCGCGTGGAGTGTACCCGTTCGGTTGTATGCGAGTCGGCGCGACGGACTGTCACTTGCGGTGCACTACCGATTCTGAAGTCCGTGCGCGCGTGTGGCGCCAGCAGACCCGCGTTGCTGCTGACTTTCCGACCGGCGGTCGGTGCGCAGGAGTACGGTACGTGTGGTCGTATTGCAGCAGAACCCAATCTCGTTCGTCAAGCCTCCCCGGCATCGTTGATTTGGTGGCGCAAGCATGGCCTACTTCACTCATCATTTCGAGACGCGGATCGCGCGCCACGCTGTCAGCACGTACCACTACACGGTGGTCTATCTCGACCCGGCGCTGCATGCGGACCTCCCGCTTGATTTACATGCGAGACTGCGCATCGAGGCGGACGTCTCGGGTATCCCGGTGAAGGGCGCGTGGCAGCCGGCGCGAGGACGGTGGTATCTCATGCTGCCCAAGCCGCCCCTGAAGGCTGCGGGGCTCCGCGTCGGAAGTAGTGTGGAAGTTTCGTTTCGCGTGCTCCCGCAGAATGCCGTTGACATACCGGAGGAGCTCGCGATGCTCCTCGCGAAGAAGGCCGGTGTTCGGAAGGCGTGGCAGACGCTGAGCGCGGGAAAGCAGCGGGGCCTGGCCTACCTCGTGGCGTCAGCGAAGCGCGAGGAGACCCGCCGAGTGCGGCTCGCGACGGTGGAGGCCGTCCTCCTTGGGAAGGTGGCACCGCCATGGAAACGGCATGCGAAGAGGTCGGATGCGGACTGAGGCCTGACCCGGGTTGTCGCTGACGCGGCGACCGGGGTATTCTGAACACGCGGACCTTTAGTGCCCTCGATCCTCCGGGTCGTCGAGCGGAGCGGCAACCGGACGATACGCATCTTCTTCCAAGAGGACGTCGAGGAGGAGGAGCGACTCCCGCGCTTGCGGTCACTTTCGCCGCTCCACGTTTCGTTCGAGCGCTGCTCGGCGCGCTACTTCGTGCTGGATCTGGAGCCCGAGGCCGACATCGAGGGCGTCCGTGAGCGCTTGGTCATGTGGGAGCGAGAGGGCGTCGCTAATTACGAAACGTGCGAGGCGCGAGTACCGGGAAGCTTCGACGATGCGCCATCCGCAGATCTCGATGAGTGAAACTTGGCTGGATGCAGCGTTGCGCAGGCCGTCGAGCCCGGGTTGCTGCTAACGCTGCGGACGGCCATTATGGATCAGGATCACCTTTTCTGCCGCCGCACCGGCAGCAGAACCCATTGTCGTCAGGTGGAAGAGCGCCAGTACCGGCCTACGCATCGATCGCTTCCCGGACTCTGATTGCCCTTCACGCTCTCCCATCCTGCAGCGATCGCTGTGCTGTGGCCACTCGTGCGCCGCGAGCGCCTACCGATTGCGGCGCTCGCGATCGGGGCTATGAGCCCTGATTTCGAGTTCTTCCTGCACCTGCGTCCGGTGGCCCTCTGGAGCCACACACTCGTTGGGCTGGTGGCGTTCTGCCTCCCAGTCGGGATTGCCGTGTTCGCGGTATGGCAGTTCATCGCCCGCGAGCCCGTACGAGAGCTCCTCGGCTGCTCTGCAGAGCCGCGACGGGACTACATGCAATGGACATGGTGGATTCGTGTCGCCGTTGGCGTTCTCCTCGGCGCCGGTACGCATCTGCTTTGGGACGGCATCACGCACGGCAACTACTGGGGCGCGCACCTGTGGCCCGGCCTCCGGACGACCGCACTGACGTGGGGAACGCTGTCCGTGCCGTGGTTCAATCTCATGCAGCACCTCAGCACGATCGGTGGTGGGCTCGTCGTGGTTTCCTGGCTCTACGCGATTCTGCGCGCACAGGGTCGGATCCAGGCGGTGTTCCGCAGGGGGTGGCGTCGCCGTGCGCTCGCAACGATCGTCATCATTGCAGTACTGGCAGGCATGCTAAACGGCGCCTTAGGACCGTTCGGTGCGGACTTCTGGACCGCGCAGCGCCTGCTGGGGCGGATGGCGGTCGGGGCGATGCTCGGTGGCGCTGTTGCGGTGCTCGGCTTCGCATTGCAGCGCCGGTCGGTACCGAGATCCGCAGGCGCCATCTAACGGCAGTTGGTGAACGACGGCCGCGCTGGTGCAGCAGGTGGCCGGCCACGCCTTGTCGTACCTTCCGGTGCGACGTGGCCGCCCACCAGCATCTCAGGAAAGCGGCCGCGGCGCGAACCGGAGCCATGGCCGTGGACGTGCAGAACGACCATGTGCGGATTCGTAGCAACGCCGTGATCGTGCTCGAGGGGACCCTGACGGTCGCTGCCGCAGCGGACGATTCATGATCCCCACGCTGCGCACCCTCTTCGCACGCGATCTGCAACGCCTGCACACGGAGATTGCCTCGTACCAGACGGAACGAGCGCTGTGGCAGATCGCGGGCACGGCGCCCAACGCCGCCGGCAATCTCTGTCTCCACCTCGTGGGCAATCTGAATACCTATATCGGAGCGACGCTCGGTCAGACGGGCTACGTCCGTGACCGGGACGCCGAGTTCGCGCGGAAGGATGTGTCCAAGGCGCAGCTGCTCCAGCAGGTGGAGGTTACGATGGTCGTCGTGGACCGCACACTCGCAGCGCTGAGCGATGCCGACCTGGGGCGCGAGTTCCCCGTGCTGGTCTTCGCAGCGCCGACGTCGACCGAATATCTGTTGGTGCACCTCACCACTCATCTGGCGTACCATCTGGGGCAGATCAACTACCATCGGCGGCTCCTCGATGTAACTTGAGTCTCCTGTGTGGTGTCGGGCGGGTCCACACGCCGCCAACTGACTTCGCGTGTGCCGCGGTCCGTGCTGCCTTGCTCGTTGCACTCGCTGGCCGCATAGTATGGAACGGCCCGGCAGCAGAGCTGCAGACGTTCAAGCGCCTGATGGCCGATGCTCCCCGTACAGGCACGTGGCGACGACCACCGAATGATCCCCGGTATCGAGACGCATCATGATTCCATATCTGGCGCAACCGACGTGGCAATTCGGCCCGGTGACGATTCAGGCGTTCGGCATAGCCATCGGTGTGGCGATGTGGCTTGGCCTGCGGATGTACGAGCGTCGCATCGAGCACGTTGGCCTCGATCAGGCGACAGGGCGGCACCTCACCGGCTGGGTCCTCCTCGGCGGCATGCTCGGGGCGCATCTGTTTTCGGTTGCACTCTACTTCCCCGACAAGCTGCGAAGCGACCCGTGGCTGCTGTTCCGTGTGTGGGAGGACATCAGCTCCTTCGGCGGCATGCTCGGGGGGGTCGCAGCTGCACTGGTGTATTTCAGGTTTCGCGATCGGGCCCAGATGGCGGCGAATCGACTCGCATACATTGACGTGATTGCGTTCGTGTTTCCGGTTGCGCTCGCGATCGGCAGATTTGGCTGCGCGCTCGCGCACGATCATCCGGGTCGCGTGACATCGTCCGCGCTGGCCTTCAGTCTTGCGTCAGCTCCAGCGCGAGCGTTTATCGAGACTGTGTATGCCTCAACCGGGCGAATACTACCGGATGATACCGCGCGCCTCGGCTTCTTCGACCTGGGGCTTCTCGAGTGCCTGTTTCTCTCGCTGGTCGTGATCCCTCTGTTTCGCTACTGGAATCGACGGCGTCGGCCCGTTGGTTTCTACGTGTTTGCATTTGCGTCGCTTTGTCTTCCGGTTCGCTTTCTCCTTGACACGCTCCGCGTTGCCGATGTCCGGTACAGCGGACTGACACCGGCGCAGTGGGTAGCCGCGGCAATCATACCGACCCTTCCATTCTTTGTCGTCGAGCGGCGCTCGTGGCGGCTTGTCCTTGGAGGGGCATTGCTGCTCCTGACGGGGTGGGCGTGCAGCGCCGGCGCCCGATAGACATCCGTACGCACGTGGCAATCCGGATTGCTGCACCAACGGCGACCGAGCTCTGTGGAGCACGGTCACCTTTTGTGTGATCGCCGCGCAGCCGAACCCGTTCCGTTCCTTCCTAAAGCCCATCACCACTGACTCGTTTACGCTTGCAGAAGCTTTCACTGACCTCCACCAAGGCAAGCAACTGGGTCGATCGCGGCGAGCCGTCCACGCCGGTGCTCAAGCGCACGCTCGCGTTCTTCTACGACCGACATGACTCCGCGGACGCGGAGTGGCTTGCTGAGGCCGCGCTGACTCTGGTCGGCATGGTTGAAGCGGATGCGTCGGAGATTCAGATCGCCGGGTATCTGAAACATGT
>JANNVN010000151.1:0-8504 GCA_031414435.1 Gemmatimonadaceae bacterium | reverse complement strand
ACACGCAGAAGACCGTGCCCTCGAACTACTCCGGGCGAGGACGATCGTACGACTACGAGGGGACGAATCGTGGCCGTGTGCCATCGGACGACGGTGACGACGACGTAGCCGAACCCGCCAACGGCTATCTCTGGGACTTGGCGCAGCGCAAAGGCATCACCTTCCGGAACTTCGGGGAGTTCGTCGCGCCCGATGGCGACGGAAAGGACGCACCGGCGTGGTATCGCGGGCTGAAGCCGTTTCTGGTCGCGAACACGAGCGGTGAGTTCCCGGGGTACAATCTCGATATCCCTGATCAGCGCCGCGCCGACGTCTGGACCTGGGAGCTGGGCAAGTTCGTGAGCGCAGGCAAGATGCCCCAGCTGCAGATCGTGCGCTTGCCGAACGACCACACCCACGGCGCATCAGCCAACAAGCCAACGCCGTTCGCGCACATGGCCGACAATGATCTGGCACTCGGCCGTATGATCGAGGCGCTGTCGAAGACTCCTTTCTGGGAGAGCACCGCCGTCTTCGTGCTCGAGGACGATGCGCAGAACGGCCCCGATCACGTGGACTCACATCGGTCAGTCATGCTCGTCATCTCTCCGTGGGCAAGGGCTGGCGCGCATCACCGCTTCGTGAACACCACCGACGCCATCGCAACGATGGAGGCGCTGCTCGGCCTTGATGCGCTGTCGCCCTATGATCACTACGGGCGGCCACTGCGCGACATCTGGCGGACGTCGCCTGATGTACGGCCCTACACGGCGCTGGTACCGTCCACGCCGCTGACCGAGCGCAATCCAGCCAGCGGCACTGGCGCCATTGAGTCGAGGAAACTCGATCTTCGCTATGAAGACGTTGCGGACGAGGACCGGTTCAACCGAATTCTCTGGCGCGCGATCAAGGGCCCGGCTGTGCGGTATCCTGGGCCCACACGCATGTCTGCTGCGGAAGCAGTGCGGCATCGATAGTCGCAGGAAATGTCGCGTCAGGCCATCGGCTGCGCACAACAGATATATCTGACAAACGATACCTGCACGATCACCGTTCCCAGCCGCGCGCATTCCGGCCACACTCGGCCAACAGGCGCGCATCGGATGCAGCGCCCTAGCCAGCGTATCATCTGACGCTCGTCGTGCGGACGCGGGATCGCACGTCCGGCGCCTCGCTCCACGCGACACCGAGTGCGGGAACCCGAGCACAGCCGCCCTGCTTCGCCTAACGTCGGCAGTCGCCGAAGAGGAGAACACGTCTTCTCGTTTCCAACCACATTGAGGCACGCCTCACGTGCAGGACCTTTCGCTCGGCCAGTATGACCTGGTGTACAACGCATTTTCGTTCACGATCGCTGTCATGGGCGCGGCGACACTCTTCTTCTTTTTCAGTCGCTCTCAGGTTGCGTCACCCTACAAGACAGCACTCACGCTGACGGGGCTCGTCACTGCGGTCGCGTGTTATCACTACGTTCGCATTCTGATCAGCTGGGAAGGCGCTTACGCCGTCTCAAACGGCGCTGTCGCGTTGACGGGAGTTCGCTTCAATGACGCCTATCGGTATGTCGACTGGCTGCTGACGGTGCCACTGCTGTTGGTTGAATTGATTCTCGTTATGCAGCTCGGCCGTCAGGAAACGGTGGCCAAGAGCACCAAGCTCGGACTGCTGGCAGCGCTCATGATCATCCTCGGCTATCCTGGTGAAATTGCGATCCTGCCGGGGACGCGTTGGCTCTGGTGGAGCCTCTCGATGATTCCGTTTGCGCTCATTGTGCTGGACCTTGCCGTTGGACTCAAGCGCTCGATCGCGGCCCAACCTGAGTCGGTGCGCGGACTCATTGGCGCCGCACGCTGGGTCACGATCGTCTCGTGGTGCTTTTACCCGGTCGTCTTCGTGTTCCCGATGATCGGATTCACCGGAGGCGGTGCCACGACCGCAGTGCAGGTCGGCTACACCATCTGCGACATCATCTCAAAGGCAATGTTCGGTGTCTTGATCTTCAATATCGCCGCACGAAAGTCCGAGTTGGTCTCGACTGTATCGCCAGCGCTGCGCGTGGCGTGACTCGGTGGCGATGCCTCCCGCCGGTGACGCATGACCCTCGAGTCTGATCTGCTGATTCTGGGAGGTGGCTGTGCAGGGCTGAGCCTTGGCGTGCGGTTGGCCGAGGCTCAGCCCACGCCGGGCCGCACACTCATTCTGGAGGCAAGGCCGGCCTACACGCACGACCGCGCCTGGTGCTTCTGGGGCGATGGCCAGGCTCGGTTTCAGCACCTCATCAGCCATTCATGGGCGCGTATGCGGATTCGCAGTGCCCGCGGCGTCGCAACATTCGATTGCGGGGCAACGCCGTATGAAATGCTGCCTTCCGGTGCCTTCTACACCGATGCGAAGGCGCAGATCACCGCGTCGCAAAACGTTCGATTGGAATCCGGCGTGAGAGTGATCGGCACGCCGGAGCGGGTTGGTCAAGGGTGGCAGGTCGAAACGTCCGTGGGTGCTGTGCGCGCACGACGGATCATCGACACACGGCCGGAATCTGAGCCGCGGGCTGGAGATGCCATCCTGTGGCAATCGTTCGTCGGGCAGGAAATCGAGTGTTCCACCGACTGCTTCGATACTTCGACGGCAGACTTGATGGATTTCGTTGAGGGCACAGGTGATGGCGTCGCATTCCGGTACGTACTGCCGGTGTCGCCATCGCGTGCCTTGGTCGAGTACACCGTGTTCGGCACACGACCGCTGTCATCGTTGTACCTCTCGAGAGCGTTGGGTGACTCCATCCGATCGGTCACGAGCGGTGCGTCGTTCACGGTGCTCCGGGATGAGGCTGGCGTGTTGCCAATGGGGCTCACCCAGTCACCGACAGCCGTGGAACCCAACTATGCACGCGTGGGGATCAGGGCCGGTGCGGCGCGCGCGAGTACCGGTTACGCATTTCAGCGAATCCAACGCTGGGCCACGTCATCCGCGGCTTCATTGCGACAGAATGGCTTCGACGTCGTGCATCGCGCCGACGCGTTGCCGCAACGCGCGATGGACCGGGTGTTTCTGACGCTCTTGCGTGACAAGCCCGAGCTCGCACCCGACCTGTTCGTGAAGCTGTTCACCGGCTCGGATTCTTCTCGCTTGATCCGCTTTCTCAGCGACAGGGCCGGACCACTGGATCTTGCTTCGGTAGTCGCAAGCCTGCCGATTGGGCTGTTCCTGCAACAGCTTCGGAGCGCCTTCGAGTGGCCGTCGATGCGGATGAGAAGCGCGAGATGACGCGTGTGATGCGTGTGCAAGGGTCGCTGTTCTGTGGCGCTGCGATCCTTCTCACCTTACTGTCCGTGTGGCTTCCTCGCCTGAACCCGACGGCAGAGTTGCTCGGTGTGGCGTTGCTCATCGTGGTGCTGGGCGTGCCGCATGGAGCACTGGACCCGGTGATCGCGAAACACGAGTATCGCGTCAACGGGTCACGCGCATGGTGCGCGTTCGCAGCGGGGTATCTGTGCCTGATGCTCGGCGTGATCGCCGTTTGGGCGCGGTGGCCGGCGGTGTTTCTGGCGGGTTTTCTGCTGATCACGGCAGTGCACTTCAGTGGCGACCCCGCCGATGGAACGTCACCGATATCACGGGTGGCCTTTGGTGGAGCGATCGTCATTCTCCCATGCTTGTTGCATGCCGGCGAAGTGTCGCAACTCTTCGGTCTGCTGGCTGGCGGCGAATCCGCGGCGCTTCTGGTGCCAATCCTTCATCGTGCTGCCTATGGTTGGGCCGTACTTCTCGCGGTGAGCGGTCTCTGGGAATGGCGTCGATCACGGTTGGTGACGCTGGAGTTTCTGGCACTCGGTGCGGTGGCGATTGTTCCGTCGCCGTTGGTGGGGTTCACGGTGTTTTTCTGCGGCATGCACGGCGCACGGCACATACTTCGCACTGTTGAGCGCACGGAAGGCGCTGCGGTCGGCCACCTCCTCAAAGCCGCCATCGCGCCGATGCTCCTGGTCACGTGTGCCGCTGGGGTGGTGCTGATGGTGGCGGGTACGGAACCGCTGGAATTGCGCGTGGTGAGACTGATGTTTGTCGGCCTCGCAGCGCTCACGGTGCCTCACATGCTGTTGGTGGAGCCCCTACGCTTGCGTGCTCGGCGCAGCGGCCAGAGTAGCCTGTCGCCCGTCGGGAGAGCATAGTGGGCCGCGCCGCGCCGGTACGCCCCACCAGTAGCAGTGTCCGGCCCGCCCTCCGAACGAATTCAGTGCAGGTTCCAGGATTCCTTGTATGACATGGTCGGCGGTCGCTCAGGTTGTCATTGCTGCGTCGGTGGCGTTCGTCTGGATCGTTCGACTCGAGAACGTGGAGCGCGAATTCATCGAGTACAGTGTTCCGCCACTGGTGCGCAACGCGGTGGGCGCAGCCAAGATTGCGCTGGCAGCATTTCTTCTCGCGGGGCTCAGGCATCCTGATCTCGTGCTGGTCCCAGCGATGTTGATGGCCCTGCTCATGTTCGCCGCGCTGATTGCGCACTGGCGGGTCCGACACAGCTGGCAGCGCTCAATACCCGCGTTGGTTCTGATGTTGCTGAGCGTCGCAGTCGCTGCACAAGCGTTCCAAGGGTTGCACTGATGACGTGGCGTGTCGGCATCCTGGCCAGCGATGGACTTGCGTTCCTGTTCTGGGTGCGAGCCTGCTCGCTTCGTCGGCGATGGTCGCCGATTTCGAACGCTTCGGGCTATCCCGTTTCCGAACGACGACCGGCCTTCTCGAGGTGCTGGGCGGTCTGGGTGTTCTGGCTGGCCTTCGCTACTCCGGGCTCGGCAGGGCTGCTGCGGCAGGCCTCTGCCTGTTGATGCTGTGTGGCGTCCTGGTGCGGCTGCGCGCAGGTGATGGCGTGATGCAGGCTGTGCCAGCTGCGCTGCTCTGTGCCGTGAATGCGTGGATCGCCATCGGCGCCCGGGAGTAGCGGATTTGATCTACGGCGCCGCCTCATGAAACTCCAGCGCCTTCACCCGATCCACCGTCCAGCGCTGCGCCCACTCGCTTTCGAACAGAATTACCGGATTCCCGAGTGAGTCATAGATGCGCAGCCGACCGGGTTCGTTGGCGAGTCGTTCGATGTCCACTTCCGGCCCCGTCACCCAGCGCGGATACCGCGCGCTGATCGGCTCCAGCTTGCACCGTGTGCCGTACTCGTGTTCGAGGCGGTGCAGCATGACGTCGAACTGGAGCACGCCCACTGCACCGACGATCGGCGTCGGCTGCGACACATCCGACTGCGACGTGTAGAACACCTGCGCCGCCCCCTCTTCCGTCAGCTGCCGCAGGCCGGCATCGAGTTGCTTGCGCTTGATCGGGTCCTTCAGCACCACTCGCGCAAAGTGCTCGGGCGGAAACCGCGGGATGTCGCTGAACTCGAGCTTCGTCCCTTCGCTCAGGGAATCGCCGATCCGCAGGTTCCCGCGATCCATGATGCCGATCACGTCACCGGGCCACGCCTCTTCGATGATCGTCCGCTCGCGCGCCATGAACTGCTGCGGCGCGTTCAGCCGCACTGTCTTGCCCGTGCGCACGTGCAGCGACGGCATCCCCGCTTCGAACTTGCCGGAGCAGACGCGCACGAATGCAATGCGGTCGCGGTGCTTGGGATCCATGTTCGCCTGAATCTTGAACACGAAGCCGGTGAACTCTTCCTGCGTCGGCTCGACGGCGCCGAGCGTCGACTCGCGTGACGTTGGCGCCGGCGCCAGCTCGAGGAACTCGCGGAAGAACGGTTCAACGCCGAAATTCGTCAGCGCGCTGCCGAAGAACACGGGGACGAGATCTCCCGTCAGGATCTGCTCGTGATCGAACGGGTGACCGGCGGCCTCCAGCAGCTCGAGATCGTGCAGCAGCTGTTGATGCGCCTCTGGTCCGAGTAGCTCGATGATGTCAGGGCTGTCGAGCCGTCCTTCCTGGCCCGTGGCGCGTTTGGCACCGTGATCCTCGCTACGGTCGAACAGATAGATCTGTTCCTTGCGACGATCGTACACGCCGACGAACGCGCCATCGCGATGGATCGGCCAGGTGACCGGGTGACAGTTGATACCGAGGTCCGTCTCGACGTCGCTGATCAGCTTGAGCGGGTCTTCGCCGACGCGGTCGCACTTGTTCACCAGCGCGAAGATCGGCATCCGCCGGCGCTTGCAGACCTGAAACAGCTGACGCGTCCGGTCTTCGACACCTTTGCGGTTGTCGAGCAGCATCATCGCGCTGTCGGCGGCCACCAGTGTCCGGTATGTGTCTTCCGAAAAGTCTTCGTGCCCCGGGGTGTCGAGCAGGTTAATGTGGTACCCTGCCCAGTTGAACTGCATTACGCTCGACGTCACCGAGATGCCGCGCTCCTGCTCGAGTGCCATCCAGTCGGAGGTGGCGTGACGCTGTGCGCGGCGCGCCTTGACCGAGCCCGCCAGATGGATCGCACCCCCGTAGAGCAGCAGCTTCTCGGTCAGGGTCGTCTTGCCGGCGTCCGGGTGGCTGATGATGGCAAACGTCCGTCGGCGCTCGATGGTGCTGGCGATGGCGGCGGAGGTTGTGGTGGCGGGCATCGAAATGGAAAGCGGGTGGCGTGCAGCAGTCGGTCTGCTGGAAAGATACCGAGTCAGGCGCAGCGGTGTGGGGGCTGGCGCGGGTCCGCACTACTGTGCCATGCATTCCCCCGCAGGGCTCCGGTGCCGGCCGTGCCTGCGTCGGCGCGGCGGAAGGGCATGAGCGGTGCGGCATCCGGGCCATTTGTCCGGAATTGGACCAATCCTGATCTCTGGGGTATCTTCACGTCTGGTCGCATGGCCGGCCGCACTATCGCGGCCCGAGAGGAGGACACCGATGGACGCATGGCATTCTTCGGCAGTGCGCGCAATCGCTGGCATGGCGATGGCAGGCGTCAGTGTTCCAGGTGCGCTGGCGGCCCAGCTCTACGTCTCGCGCATCGACGGCATGGTGCGTGACAGTCTGGCCGGACGCCCACTGGCCGGCGCGCGGATTGAGCTCGTTCCTGCGGCGGCCCGCGAATCGGCCGGGTACTCCGCCGAAGCCGACGCGGACGGACGATTCCGGCTCGATTCGGTGTCGCCCGGTCGTTATGTCATTGGATTCGCGCACCCACGGCTTGACTCGCTCGGTTTGATCATCACGCCCAGGTTGATTCAGGTGGGCGCTGGCGCGACGGTTCGCGCTGACCTTGCCGTGCCCAGCGCGCGAGGCATCGGCGCGGTGCTCTGCGGCATCCAGCGTGACGGAACCGGCGCCCTCGTCGGCAGGGCGCTGGACGCGGATGACGGCACACCAGTCTCGAGTGGCACAGTGCTTATCCGCTGGGGTGAGATTCAAGCCGACTCGTCAGGTGTGCAGCGGGTTCTGCGTGGCGTGCGGGCGACGGTTGGCGCGGGCGGGCGTTTCGCCGCCTGCGGCGTCCCGGCCGGTGTCGCCGTGCTGGTTCAGGCGCGCACGATGACCAGCCTGTCCGGCGGCGCCATTGGTGCAGTGCCAGCAGCGGATTCGCTCGGCAAGGCGACGATCGTGGAAACCGCCAGCGATGGCATCGAGCTCACTCTCGACCCGGCCGACCCGGTCCGCTTTCGCGACATTTTTGTGCCGTCGACATCACTGCGACCCGCCGCGGCGCGCGACAGTCTGGCCCTGACTGGAATCGCGGCCGAACGTGCGGTGACGAGCCGCATCACGGGTCGCATCTTCACGCCCACCGGCCAGCCGCTGGCCGGCGCCCGGGTCAGGGCGCGTACCAGCCAGATCGACGCCCGCGAGGCGGTGACGAACGCCGATGGCTACTATCTGCTCGACGCGTTGCCATCCGGAACGCAGACGATTGAAGTCATCGCAATTGGGTACATGCCGTCACGCAATGCTGTCGACCTGCGTCCGACAGGTGCGATGACATTCGATCTTCGGCTGCAGCGCACGGTGGATGTGCTCGCACCGGTGTCGGTCTACAGTGCGCCCGCGCGGGCCAGCAGCGAGTTCGCACGGCGACAGCAGCAGGGTTTCGGCGTGTTCCTCACTGGCGCTGAGCTGGCCCGGCGGACGTCTACCTACCTTGCGAACGCGCTGGTCGGAACCGCCGGATTCCGGATCATCGGGGTCAACAACAACGGCCAGCCGGTGCTTGGCGGGCGATCGAACTGCACGCCTGTGACCTTCCTCGACGGGTTCCGGGTTCCGGAAGGTATCAATGGCATTGAGCGCTGGGTTCGACCGTCGGAGATCGGAGCCGTCGAAGCGTACGCCGACGGCGTAAATGCGCCGCCGCAATACAGCGGTATTGCCGCTCCGCCGGAGCCCTGGTTTGGCGGCACTGGTGGGGTGAGCCTCGCGCCACAGCCAGGTAGCGGTGTGTCGGCTGGGTGCGGTGTGCTTCTGTTCTGGACGAAGTCCGCCATCTGGTAGGGCTCGGCGCCCGAGCGGCGGCGCACCTGCCCGGTGCCGCAGCCTCGATCTCGGTCGCGATGCAGGGGGACTGCAGCCCGGGCTCCGTTCGCTCTGGCTGCGGTTGA
>JANNVN010000150.1:0-3049 GCA_031414435.1 Gemmatimonadaceae bacterium | reverse complement strand
CGAGACGTTCGGCGAAGATCTGGCGCGCGCGGTGCGACTGGTGCTTGGCACGACGCATCCTGCGTCCAAGCCGCGGCAGGGATTGAACCGTTTTCAGTGGGCGCTGCCCAGCACTCTGCCGACGGGCGGTGGCCCCAGCGTACTGACATCCGAAGGGCACTCGTTCGGACGGGTGTTCTACGGCGCCTTCTATGACCTCATCCGCAACCTGCTTGGACGTGGACGCACGCCGGCTGCGGTGCGGAAGGCGGTGACAACGGCCGGAAAGCTCCTCGTCGCAGGTGCAAAAGGGGCACCACTCACACCGCGATTCTTCCAGGCGGTAGGTCGCGTGATGATGCTCGAGGATCGGAACGTGAATGGCGGTGAAAACGACCGTGCGATCGCCGACGCCTTCTCTGCACACGGCATCCTGCTCGGCGCCAGCGCGATGCTCACACCGACGGCCGCAGTCACGACGGCCGTCGGTGGCACGGCCACGGGCCGGTCGGCGATTGCGGCGCTCGGCAAACGGCTCGGCGGCGACGGCGGACGCAAGACGCACGCAACGCGGCGCGTCGAAATCGGCGGCACTCTGGTGACCGAGGTAAGCGGCGAACGCCGTGTTTCGCTCGGCGCGGTGTCCGAGCGATTCTCCGGCGTGGTGTGTTATGTGCCGAACACGGTGCTGATTGGTGACATGCCGAGCGGCCGCTCGGCGGTGCTGGGCGGATTTGACGACCCGGAGAGTGTTGACGCCGAAGTGCAGCGGTTCGTGCGTCAGCTGATGGAGCGCGGCCGCGTGGATTTCGCCGGGACAGACGCACTCGTCTATGCACCGTCGCTGGCTCGCGGGAAGGGTGCCGTCGGTACGGGCGGATCCGGGTCAGCGAAATCCGGCGAGCGCCGCGCCAGACTGGCGACGCATACGGTCGTCGAGTCACATGGCGCGCGGATCCTGCGGCGCGCGCGCTTTGCATGCGGGCCAGACTGCTGTGGCGCATCGCTCGTGGACTGAAAACAGCGGATTGTCGTCCGGCAGCGATCGTGCACAGACGAGGAAGGACAGCGAGTACGCGTTCGTGGTGCGGGGATCACACCTCGAACACCATTTCCCCAAAGCTAGATCGACGAAAACCGTCGGCGCACAGGCACGAGTTTTCCATCAGGCTGACGCACCATCTGGTGCGTCTGGCCTGGTGCCAGTGGTGCGCCCTCCGGGGCGATCTGTGCGTTCGCTTCGAGCGCCGCGATCGCCGTGGCTGCTTCTTCGGAATCGACCGAAGCGTCGGGTGACTCGCACACGATCGTGTGGCCGAGCGTCGGTGCTATCGCGCCTTTGCCCTTGGCGCCTTTGTCCTTTGCGACAGGTGTCTTCGTGACACGCACCACTTTCACGGGCGCCTGTTCTGCCTGCGATTCCTTCGCCTCGGGCAATGCTGCTGCGGCCGTGCCGGCTCGCCGTCTTGCCATGATGGTTATCTCCCTGCCGGCGCGATGCGCAGCCGGACACGATGGAAATCTACGCCCGACGGGCCACCGGTGCAGTGCCAGACGACCTCCAGGCTGGCCTCGGCGTCGCGCAGAGCAGATGCCCGGAGTCGCCCCGGGATGCTCCCCGGAGGCCGGCCACTCGCCCAGGGTCAGGACGGCTCAGCCCGGGTGGGGTCCACCCGCCAGATTGGGTGTTGTCGGTCAGGACCGCTTTCCGTCCGTGCTGCCTGGTATCACGACTCGATGACTCCTTCTCTCTCACGCATGCCACGCCGATTCCATACCGCGCTGGTTCTGTGCTGTGTCGCTGCCGCACCGTTGCACGCTCAGGCGGCTGCAGACCCGGCGGTCTACGCCGTGATTCCGCGGCCGTCGGTGTTGACCCCGGCACCGGGACACTTCACGCTCACGTCAGGCAGCACGATCCGGACCGATGCGGCATTCGCCGGCGTTGCGACGCGCTTCGTCCGCGACATCGCGAACGCGACCGGTTTCGACCTGCGAATCGTCACCGCCCGCGCGTCGCGTGCCGGCACGATCCGACTGGTGCGCGTGACCGGGCGCGATGCCGCCGCACTCGGGGCTGAGGGCTATCGGCTCGATGTGACGCCTGCGGGAGTCACCGTGCATGCCGCGCAGGCAGCAGGAGCGTTTTATGCGCTCGAGTCCTACAAGCAGTTGGTGCCGGCGGCGATCTATCGCAGCGCGCCGATCGGCGACGTGGTGTGGCGCGCGCCGGCGGTTCACATCGAGGACAAGCCTCGCTTCGTCTGGCGCGGCGCACATCTGGATGCCGGCCGGCATTTCATGCCGAAGGAGTTCGTGAAGAAGTACATCGACCTGCTCGCGCGGCACAAGATGAATCGCTTTCACTGGCATCTGACCGAGGACCAGGGATGGCGTATCGAAATCAGGAAGTACCCGCGACTGACGGAGGTCGGCTCGTGCCGCGCGCAGACGTCGGTGGGACCGTATCAGTACGACCCCGCCAAGCAGGTCTTCGATGGGCGGCCGCACTGTGGCTTCTACACGCAGGACGATGTTCGCGAGGTGGTGGCCTACGCCGCGGAACGGTTCGTGATGGTGGTGCCGGAAATCGAGATGCCGGGACATGCGCAGGCGGCGATTGCGGCGTATCCGCACCTTGGTGTGCGTCGTGACACGACGGTGCAGGTGCGGCAAACCTGGCACTTCAGTGACTTCATCCTGAATGCGAACGACAGCACGGTGGCATTCATGCAGGATGTGCTGCGCGAAGTGATGGCGCTCTTCCCTGGCCCATATATCCACGTGGGTGGTGACGAGGCCACCAAGACGCAGTGGAAGGCGAGTGCGGAGGTGCAGGCAAGGATCCGATCACTCGGGCTGAAGGACGAGAATGCGTTGCAGAGCTGGTTCATCGCACAGATGGATGCGTTCCTGAGGAAGAATGGCAGGCGGCTGATCGGGTGGGACGAGATTCTCGAAGGGGGCGCGCTGCCCGCCTCGGCCACCGTCATGTCGTGGCGCGGAATGGCTGGTGGCATCGAAGCGGCGAAGTCGAATCACGACGTGGTGATGGCACCGGGAAGCCACA
>JANNVN010000149.1:0-14662 GCA_031414435.1 Gemmatimonadaceae bacterium | reverse complement strand
CTCCTTGCCGGTGCCACTCTCCCCTTCAATCAGGACCGTGCTGCTGACGGGCGCGATCTGCTCGATCTTCACCAGCACTTCACGCAGCGCTTCCGTGTCGCCGCTCAGGCCCGTTTCCTGACTGAGGCGCCGCCGCTCCAGCAATCGCCGCACCACCGGCGCGACATCTTCGGGCGCGACGGGTTTCGTCAGGACGTCGGCGTATCCGATGGTCCGCAGGCGATCGCGAATCCCCGGCTCATCAACATCAGCCAGACCGACAACCGGCACGCCCGCCCAGAGCTCCTCTCGCACCACCTGGACATTGCCCGTGTCAAAGAGCGCACCGGTGATCACGACCACGTCCGGCTCAAAACGTTCGAGCGCACCCCGCACGTCGTCGAGCGGCGACACGAGTTCCGTCTTCGTGCCAGCCTGTTCGAGCAACGCGTTGAGCCGCACCGCGGGCTCGACGTCCGTCAGCGTGATGAGAACCTTCACGGCACGTTACTTCTTCGCCGAGCCGTTGGGCCAGAACGGGAGCGAGGCGACGGTGGCGATGACGGGTGTGCCGCGCACTTCCACCTGAAACGTGGTGCCGATCTTCGCGTGGTCGGTGGGCAGATAACAGGTGCCAATCGGAATGCCGACGCTCGGCCCCACCGTGCCGCTGCACACGACACCACACGCCTCGCCATCAATGGACACCGGCATCCCGTGGCGCGGGACCGTGCGCACCGGCATGGTGAAGCCCACCAGCTTCCGCGGCACGCCGGCCATCTTCTGCGCGACCAGTGCCTCGCGGCCGACAAATCGCTCCTTCGCCGTCAGCTTCACCAGCCAGGCGAGATTCGCTTCGTACGGCGTGACCGTGTCGTCGATGTCGTTGCCGTACAACGCCATGCCCATCTCGAGCCGGAGCGTATCTCGGGCACCGAGCCCGGCCGGCGTCACATCACCGCCTGACATCAGTGACGCCCACATCGCCGGCGCCTGCGCATCCGGGAAGTACAACTCAAAGCCATCTTCACCGGTGTACCCGGTGCGGCTGACGATCACGTTCTCGATGCCGGCCACCGTGCCAACGGCAAAGTGATAGTACGTGATGGCGTCCAGATCGACTGCGGTGTGGCGCGCCAGAATGGCCGGCGCGTTCGGCCCCTGCAACGCGAGCAACGCCGTCGCCGCGCTGACGTCCTCGAGCTGGGCATCGAACTGCGCCAGCTGCGGCGTGATGTGTGCCCAATCCTTGGCGATGTTCGACGCATTGACAACCAGCATCAGGTGATCCGCGAAGCGGTACACCAGGCAGTCATCCTCGATCGTTCCGCGGTCGTTACAGAATGTCGAGTAGTGCGCCTGCCCGATGGCGAGCTTCGACACGTCGTTGGTGGTGACGTGATTGACGAACGCGATCGCGTCGGGCCCGGTGACCAGGAACTCGCCCATGTGACTGACGTCGAACAGCCCGCACGCCTTCCGCACCGCGTGATGTTCGACCGTGATGCCACCGGGGTACTGCACGGGCATCTCGAAGCCGGCAAAAGGCACGATCTTGGCACCAAGCGCGACGTGTGTGTCGAAGAGCGCGGTGCGCTGAAGCGTTTCGTGGGCGGACATGGCGGGAAGGCAGGAGGAGGTGCCGAACTGGCAGAGCCGAAAACTACACTAGTGGCGTGGAATCGAAGTTCGGATAGCACAAAGCCGGATGGGGCGCCCGGATGGCAAGGCGAAAACCACAGCAATACCAGCGGTATTGCGAGGGTTTTCAACGCTGCCAGCCGGGATGCTCCGACCGGCGACTGCTTCCCGAACTTCGGTTCCAGGCCACTAAGACCCGCCTCCCGTCAGGACACGGCGTACTGCCTGCTACAGCGACGCCAGCGCCACTGCCACCTCGTCGGCATGCCCGGCCGGCTTGACCTTCTCGAAGACCTGCCGAAGCACTCCCTTGGCATCGATCAGGAAGGTGGTCCGTTCGACACCCATGTACTTCCGGCCGTACATGCTCTTCTCCTTCCAGACGCCGTACTTCTCGGCCATCGCGTGTTCGGTGTCGGCCAGCAGGGTGAAGGGCAGATCGTACTTGGCCTTGAACTTCTGGTGGCTCTTCACGCTGTCAGGACTGACGCCCAGGATCACCGCGCTGCCCTTCTTGAAGCGCGGCATCAGGTCGCGGAACTCGCAGGCCTCGGTGGTGCAGCCGGAGGTGTCGTCCTTCGGATAGAAGTAGACGACGACGTTCTTGCCCTTGAGGTCCTTGAGCGAGAGGCTCTCGCCGGTGTCGGTCTCGAGGGTGAAGGCAGGGGCGGCTTTTCCGATGGTGGGCATAGGTGTCAGAAGAGGTGTAGGTGTGTCCGAGGCTCGCGAGCTTTCTCAACAGGCTACGCCCGCACCTGCCCCGTATGCAACGTCTCCCCGCCGAGCAGCACGGCCATGACGGCCTTCTGCACATGGAGCCGGTTCTCCGCCTCATCGAACACACGGCTCTGCGGGCCGTCGATCACGCCGGGCGTCACCTCTTCACCGCGGTGCGCCGGCAGGCAATGCAGAAAGATGGCGCCCTTGGCCGCACGCTGCATCAACGCTTCAGTCACGCTGTATTCCTTGAATGCGTGCACACGCTGCTCACGCTGCGCTTCCTGCCCCATCGACGCCCACACGTCCGTCGTCACGACGGTGGCCCCATCGGCCGCCTCGGCCGGGTCGCGCATGAACCGGACATCCGACTGCTTCTGCGCACGTGCCAGCAAAACCGGATCGGGCTCATAGCCCTCCGGACAGGCCAGACGCAGCGCAAAACCGAACGACGCGGCTGCATCGATCCACGAGTTGGCCATGTTGTTCCCATCGCCGATCCACGCCACCACCTGTTTGCGTTCATCATTCAGGTGCTGACGCACCGTGAGCACATCCGCCAGAACCTGACAGGGATGCTGCAGGTCCGTCAGTCCGTTGATCACCGGCACCTGGGCATGCTTCGCCAGATTCAGCACATCATCATGCGCGAAGGTGCGGATCATGATGCCGTCGACGTATCGCGTGAGCACCTGCGCCGTATCGGACAGCGGCTCGCCGCGACCCAGCTGCACATCGCGGTCCGACAGAAACAGCGCGTGACCACCGAGCTGGAACGTGCCGACTTCAAACGACACGCGGGTGCGCGTCGAGGCCTTCATGAACAGCATGGCGAGGGTCTTGCCTCGCAACGGGCGTCGATCGTAGTCGCCGCGACGCATCCGATCAGCCAAACGCAACAGCGCGTCCAACTCGAAGCGGTCGAAATCCGGAATCGCGAGAAAGTCGCGGTGTTGACGCTCGACGGACATGGCAGCGGGAGCGGAGGGGCGGTCAGACGACCCGGAATGGACCGGAAAGGGAGTGAACCTAGCGCCAATGGACCCGGCGTCAACGATGTGGCGGTAGCCGCAGCGATCGTTCCGCAGGGCCAGCGCGGCGCCAGAGGAGATGGCATCAGCCGGTCGGGGGGCGATGGTGTGGCGCGTCAGCGTATCAAACGCCTATGGCGAGCACCGGCCACGAGCAACGGCATCACGCCGACCGGGGCGACGGCGCGGCGCGTCAGAGCATGTAGCGCCGCAGATCCTCGTCCTGAGACACATGCTCCAGCCGCGCCCGGACCATCGCCGCATCCACCACGATACCCTCGCTGCCCGACTCGGGCAGGCCGTAGAGCAGCTCCTCGAGCAGCGTGGTCATGACCGTGTGCAAACGACGCGCGCCGATGTTCTCCATCCGTGTGTTGCACACCGTCGCGACGCGCGCCAGTTCGGCAATTCCATCAGCAGCGAAGGTCAGCGAGGCTCCCTCGGATGCCACCAGCGAAGCGTACTGCTTCGTCAGCGCGTGCTCGGGCTCGGTCATGATCCGTACGAAGTCGGATTCCGTGAGTGGAAGCAGCTCCACCCGGATCGGAAAGCGGCCCTGCAACTCCGGAATGAGGTCGCTCGGCTTCGAAACGTGGAACGCACCGGCGGCGATGAACAGCACGTGATCGGTCTTGACCATGCCGTACTTCGTCTGCACCGTCGACCCTTCGACGATCGGCAGGAGGTCGCGCTGCACCCCCTCACGCGACACATCGGGCCCGGACTGCCCGCCGCGCTGCCCCGCGATCTTGTCGATCTCGTCGAGAAAAATGATGCCGGTTTCCTCGGTCCGTTCGATCGCTTCCGCAATCAGATCGTCCCGGTCCAGCATCCGATCGAACTCCTGGCTCAGCAGCACGCGGCGCGCCTCGGCGACCGGCATACTGCGCTTCCGTGTTCGCTTCGGCATCATGTCCTGCAGCATCTGCGTGAACTGCTCCATCCCCTCCTGTGCGCCAGGCTGATTGAGCATCCCCATCATCGGCGGCGCAGACATCGGCACGTCCAGATCAACGCTGCGCTGTTCAAGCTGCCCCTCACGCAGCAACACGCGCAGTTTGTCGCGCGTACGCTGATGCCGATCCTTCTCTGCGTCGCTGATTGGTGCGGTGGTGGCGGCGCCCGACGCGCCGACGAGAAAAATGTTCGGCGACGCCGGGGTCTCCTGCGCCGCCGGCGCATCGGCCGGCTTTGTCGTCGCAGCGGGAGCCGGCAACAGCGCATCGAGCAACCGCTCTTCGACGCGCTCCGTGGCATCACTCGTGATCTCCGACTCACGCTCGCTGCGCACCAGATCCATCGCCGCTTCGATCAGGTCGCGCACCATCGATTCCACATCACGACCAACGTACCCGACCTCGGTGAACTTTGACGCCTCCACCTTCACGAAGGGTGCGCCAGCAAGTTTGGATACGCGCCGGGCGATTTCCGTCTTGCCGCATCCGGTCGGCCCGATCAGGATGATGTTGTTCGGTGAAATCTCGCGACGGATCGTGTCGGGGGTATGCTGCCGTCGCCACCGATTCCGCAATGCGATCGCGACCGCTTTCTTGGCGCTCGACTGGCCAATGATGTACCGATCGAGCTCAGCGACGATCCGTCGCGGCGTCAGGTCAACGAGGCGCGCGAGCGCCCTGGCAGTGCGCGGCGACGGCATCGGTCAGGCAGTGGGTTCGAGGACGGTGATGTTCGTATTCGTGTAGACGCAGATCTCCCCGGCGATCTGCATGCCGTGCTCGACGATCTCACGGGCTGACATCGACGTGTGCCGCATCAGCGCCCGCGCTGCCGACAGTGCATAGATGCCACCGGAGCCGATCGCCATGATCCCGTCATCCGACTCGATCACGTCGCCATTGCCGCTGATCGTGAACAACGTGTCCTTGTCCCCCACGATGAGCAGCGCTTCGAGCCGCCGCAGCACGCGGTCGCTGCGCCAGTCCTTCGCGAGTTCGACCACGGCCTTCGGCAGATTCTCGCCGTACCGCTCGAGCTTCTCTTCGAACTTCTCGAAGAGAGTGAATGCGTCGGCCGCCGCGCCGGCAAATCCGGCGACCAGCTTGCCGTTGCCGAGCCGGCGCACCTTCTTCGCGGTCGCCTTGGCAACGGTCTGTCCCATGGAGACTTGCCCGTCGCCACCGATGGCGATCTGGCCATTGCGGCGGACGGCGAGAATGGTCGTGGCGTGAAATACCGGCATTCTGTCAGACATACCGCAATATCAGCTCAGGCCCGCCCACGACAAAGGGCACGGATTCGCCAATGCGCGTCGACCCGGACCCGTGGGGACGGAGTTCGTGAGCTCATGAACTCCGTCCCCATGAGCTCATGAACTCCGTCCCCATTGGTGGTCCGTCCCCATTGGTGGTCCCCATTGGTGGCCGTCAGGCGCGCGGATGGGCCTTCGCGTACGCGGCCTTGAGTCGCTCGACGCTGGTGTGCGTGTAGATCTGCGTCGTGCTCACGCTGGCGTGGCCGAGCAGTTCCTGCACCGCCCGCAACTCGGCACCCGCGTCGAGCAGGTGCGTCGCAAAGGTGTGCCGCAGCGCATGGACACTGGCGCCGTCCGGCGCATCCACCAGTGCGAGCAGGCCGGTCATGGCCAGCTGGATGCCGCGCCGCGACAACCGACGTCCCCGCGGGTTGAGAAACCACGCCATGCGATCGGCCTTCGCGCCGATGCTGCGAATGAGTTCATCCCGGCGGGCTTCGTAGTTGATGTTCGCCAGCCGCGCCGGACCGCCGAACGGAATGATCCGCTCCTTGCGCCCCTTGCCACGCACCTTCGCCCGCAACGACACCAGATCCACATCACCACGATCGAGTCCATGCAGCTCGGAGAGACGCATCCCGGTGGCATAGAACAGCTCGAGCATCGCGAGGTTCCGCACATCGTTCCATGCGCCACCCTGCGCACGCGTCGAGGCCGCATCGATCAGCGTCTGCATCGTCCCGCTGTCCAGATGCGCCGGCAGGTGTCGGCCGACCTTCGGCGTCCGGACACTGCGCGCGGGGTTGGCGGCGACATGTTCGTCGCGATGCAGGTACCGATAGAAGCCGCGTACCGCACTCAGCGTCCGCGCAATCGAGCGTCGCTCAAGCCCCTGACGCGACAGGAACCCAAGAAAGCTGCGAATCGTGTTGCGATCGACCGTGCCCCAGTCCCACGCCGCCCCCTGTGCCTTCGCACCGAGGAAGGTCGTGAATCGTGCCAGATCCGAGGTGTACGCGGTTACCGTGTGCGCCGACATCTGTCGCTCTTTCTGCAGATGCAGCAGCCACTCGACGACAAGTGGCGGCAGCGGAACTGGCGGAGTTGCTTCATCACTCTCCGCAGCGACCGCCTTCGCCACGCCCTTCCGTGCCATCAGACCGTCAGGCCAGCGAGTGACAACGACGCAATCCACGCCGCCTGATCACGCAATGCCCGATCCGCCATCGCCGCCTTGCGCTCCATCTTGTCGCGCGGCGGATTGGGCAGGTCATCGACGAGCCCGTAGTTCGCGTTCATCGGCTGGAAGTGCTTCGGATCCGCCTCGCGCAGATACCGATACAACGCACCAAGCATCGTCGTCGGCGGCGGAATCACCGGCTCATCGCCGTGGAGCATCCGCGACAGGTTGATGCCGGCCAGCAGTCCGGTGGCACTGCTCTCGGTGTAGCCTTCGACCCCCGTCAGCTGACCGGCAAACATCGTCAGCGGCGCGTCGCGGAGCGAGAGATGCGGCGTCAGCGTGGCCGGTGCATTCAGGTACGAGTTGCGGTGGATACTGCCGTATCGCAGGAACTCGGCATCAGCGAGTCCCGGAATCATCCGGAACACACGCTGCTGCTCGCCAATCCGCAGCCGTGTCTGAAAGCCCACCAGATTCCACATCCGCCCTGCGCGATCTTCCTGTCGCAGCTGCAGCACGGCCCACGGCCGCTTGCCGGTGCGCGGATCACGCAGACCGATCGGCTTCATCGGGCCGAAGCGCAGCGTCTCACGCCCGCGCTTCACCATCTCCTCCGCCGGCATACACCCTTCAAAGTACGGCACGGCGTCGAACTCGTGCGCGGTGAACTGATCACCCGCAGCCAACGCGTCGATGAACGCTTCGTACTCGTCCTTGTTGAACGGTGCGTTCAGGTACGCACCTTCTTCCGCCGCGCCGTCCATCGTCTCCTTGTTCCAGCGACTGGCGCGGAACAGCAGCGACTGGTCCAGCGACTCGTAGCTGACCACCGGCGCGATCGAGTCGTAGAACGCCAGGGATTCGATACCGAGTCTGGCACGGATCGCCTCGGCCAGTACGTCGGACGTCAACGGGCCGGTCGAGACGATGCCGACCTCCGGCAGCGCCGACACTTCATCACACACCACCGCGATGTTGGTGTGCGCCCGGACCCGTGCGTCGAGTGTCGCGGCGAAGATCTCGCGGTCCACTGCCAGCGCTGAGCCGCCGGGTACACGCGACTGATCCGCGGCCCACAGTACCACACTGCCCAGCGCACGCATTTCGGCTTTCAGCAAGCCGTGTGCGTTGGCCACTTCGGTACTCTTGAACGTGTTGGAGCAGACCAGCTCCCCGAGGCGATCCGTTTTGTGCGCCGCCGTGCCGCGCGCCGGTCGCATCTCGTGCAGCACCACGCGATGCCCACGCTCGGCGAGCTGAAACGCGGCCTCACTGCCGGCCAGCCCGCCACCGACGATATCGATCGCCGTCATGTTCAACCCTTGGCGCGAGCCGTCTTCTTTCGCGCCGCCTTCTTTTTCACGATCGGCTTACCGGCCTTTGCCTCGAGCAGTTGCACGGCCTGCGCCATCGTTACCGCATCCGGCTTCACATCATTGGGCAGCGTGGCACGGATCGGCTTCGCCTTGCGATCACTCGCGTTCGGTCCGAGCTGGACATACGGCCCGTAGCGGCCATCGAACACCAGCACCGTCCGACCGTCCTCCGGGTGCGCACCAAGTTCGCGCAACGGCGTCACGACGCTGCTCGTCACGCCACGGCGCCCCTTCGGCTGGCTGAGCAGTTCGAGTGCGCGTGGCAGCCCGATGGAGAGCATATCATCACTCGCCGGAATGCTGCGGAAGTCGTCCTTGCCCGCCTCGCCGCCCTTCACATGCACGATGAAGGGGCCAAACCGTCCGAGGCTCGCGCGAATGGCGTTGCCGGTGTCCGGATGCACGCCAAGTGTGCGCGGCAGCGAGACCAGTCCGGTTGCGATCTCGAGCGTGATGTTTTCCGGCGTCACGCCCTTCGGCAGTGACGTGCGCTTCGGCTTCGTCTTGCTCCCTTCTTCCACATCGCCCAACTGCACGTACGGGCCATATTCGCCTCGCATCATGTAGATCGGCTGACCGGAATCGGCATCGATCCCGATCACGGGAGGGCCCTCCTGACGCGTACGAAGCAGTTCCTGCACCAGGTCATCGGTCAGGTCGCCCGGTGCCATGTCGCTGGGCAACGATGCCCGCATCGGCGTGCCATCTTCCATCACTTCGACGTACGGACCGTAGCGGCCAATGCGGATGTCGGCGTTGACGCCTTCGAGCTTCACCAGCCGTGCGCCGCCAGCCTCCTTCTTCAGTGCCGCCGCGCTCTGGTCCACCATCGGCTTCAGGCCCGGATGCGCCTTGTCGCCGAAGAAGAACTGCTTCAGATACGACAGCTGATCCAGATCGCCGCTGGCAATGTCGTCGAGCTGCGACTCCATCTTGGCCGTGAACTGCGTGTCGACGAGCGATGTGATACGCTCCTCGAGCAACAGTGTGACGGCGAAGGCTGTGAACGTCGGAACCAGCGCCTTGCCGTCCTGGCGCACATAGCCGCGATGCTGGATCGTGTCCATGATCGAGGCGTAGGTACTCGGCCGACCGATGCCGAGTTCTTCGAGCGCCTTCACCAACGATGCTTCGGTGTAGCGGGCCGGCGGCTGCGTTTCGTGCTTCACGGCTTCCAGGGCGCGACAGGCCGGCGTGTCGCCTACGACCAGCGCCGGCAGCACCACTTCCTTGTCATCCAGCGCGGCCTCGGGATCGTCGGACCCTTCCACATACGCCCGGATGAAGCCAGCAAAATCGATCCGCTTCCCGCTCGCGCGGAACTCGGCGTTGTCGGCGGCAATCGTCACCACCATCCGCGTCTGTCGCGAATCGGGCATCTGGCTGGCCACCGTGCGCTTCCAGATCAGATCATACAAGCGAAGCTCGCGCCCGCTGAGCCCCGTTTCATCGGGGCTCCTGAAGCGTTCGCCCGATGGACGAATCGCTTCATGTGCTTCCTGCGCGTTGGCGGACTTGTTGGCATAGAAGCGCGGCTTCTCGGGCACGTACTCCGGACCGAACTCCCGTGCGCAGGCCCGTGCCGCGTCGATCGCCTGCGCCGACAGCGACACCGAATCGGTACGCATGTACGTGATGAAACCACGCTCGTACAAATCCTGCGCGACGCGCATCGCCTCTCGAGCGCCCAGACCAAGCTTGCGATTGGCTTCCTGCTGCAGTGTCGACGTGGTGAACGGCGGCGACGGGCGCGTGGTGAACGGTTCTTCGGTGCGATCGGTGACGTTCCATGTCACACCCTTGAGGCGCGCCACCAGCGCCGTGCCGGCCGCTTCGTCGAGCAGCACCAGATCGCGAACCCCTGCACCACCCTCACCAGTGAGGCGACCGGTGGCCTTGTCGAAGTCTCGTCCGGTGGCGACGCGCTTGCCGCCGAGGGCAACGAGCTTGGCCTCGAACTGTGCATCCAGATGCGCCAGCTGCGCGACCAGATCCCACCAGGTACCGCTGCGGAACGCGCGACGCTCGCGTTCGCGCACCACCACCAGCTTGACGGCCACACTCTGCACGCGCCCGGCCGAGAGTCGCGGTGCGACCGTCGTCCAGAGCAGTGGTGAGACCGTGTAGCCGGTGAGTCGATCGATGATGCGGCGCGCTTCCTGGGCCTTGACGAGGTTCTCGTCGACATCGCGCGTGTCGTCGAGGGCGTGCAGGATGGCGCGCTCGGTGATCTCGTGGAACACCATGCGACGCACGGGCACCTTCGGCTTCAGCTCCTGCAGCAGATGCCACGAAATGCTCTCGCCCTCACGGTCTTCGTCGGTCGCCAGATAGAGCCGATCGACATCCTTGAGCGCCGACCGGATCTCCGTCAACACCTTCCGCGACCCACTCGGCACGACATACAGCGGCGCGAAGTCGTTCTCGACATCAACGCCGATCCGCGCCCACGCATCCTTCTTGTATTTCTCGGGAATCTCGCTCGCGTTCTGCGGCAGATCACGCACGTGGCCGACCGACGCCAGCACCTTGTAGCCCGACGGCAGGAAGCGGCTGATCGTCCGGGCCTTCGTCGGCGACTCCACGATCACCAGCGTGCGCCCACCCGCCGTGCCGCCCCCCGCGCTGCTGCCCGAAGGCGCGCGCCGAGTGGCAGTCTTGGCCGTCGACTTCTTCGCCGCCGTCTTCCGGGCGGGGGTCTTCCGAGTGGAACCAGCCATCAGTGTCTGTGCGTGTTACAGGAAAAGGGCGAGCAGCTAGTCGACACTCGCACGAACCGTCAGTGAATGGTCATCGGCTCCGGACCGGAACCATGATCCTCCAGTCCAGCACCTTCCAGCAATGAGCGCACATCATCAAGGGCGATTCGCCCGTCGATGTGCGCCAGTGCGCGATCAATCACCTGCTCCAGCTCGGCCGGACTGAGGAAGCCGGCCCCGGCGAGCGAGAGCAGATGCCCCCACGCCTCGGTCGAGAACCGGCCGCGCTCATGCGGACCCAATACGCGGAATCCCATGTGTCCCCTCCCCGAGGACGCCCCACCAGAGTGTCGGCATCCCCGATTGAGACGCGCCCACTGCGGCATACTATAACGTCACGGGACGGGGACATCTGCGGAATTTCCGTGACAATCGACGAAGCTCGGGTACCTCACACACCGGGGGAGGGCGAACCTAGCCGTGCGCAGGCTGCTGGGCAAGCGCCGTTATCGCACTCACAACTCGTTGCCAGCCAAGGACTTCTGTGTCGATCACGGCATCCGCCGTGGTGTAGCGGTCTCGACGTTGTGAGAGCAGCCGGGCCAGATTCGCGATCGGATCCCCGCTCGCGAGGAGCGGTCGCAATCGGATCCGGGGGCCCATTCTCGCCACCGCGGCCGCGGGACTGACCTTCAGCCACACGATGGTCGCTCCCGGTTTGACGAGCTCGACATTACCTGGATCCATGATCCACCCGCCGCCCGGCGCAACGACACTCGGCGGTTCGGAGGCCAATGCCTCCGTGGCGGCCCGTTCGAGCACGCGAAATGCCGGCTCGCCGTCCTGAGCGAAGATCTCACCGATCGACCGACCGGCGAGCTGTACAATACGCTTGTCGAGATCGATGAACGGCCGCTGCAGCCGCCGCGCCGCGCGACGGCCGTGGGTGGATTTTCCGGCGCCGGGGATGCCGATCAGAATCAGGTGCGCCGGCAAGATCACCGCGTCGTTCCTCACCGCAATCGCTGCGCGACCTGGGCGAGATACGCGTCGTAGTTGCGTTGCATCTCGGGAAGCGAGTCACCACCGAACTTCTCGACCATCGCATCAGCCAGCACCAGCGCGAGCATCGCTTCCGCAATCACACCCATGGCGGGCACCGCCGTCACGTCACTGCGCTCCACGACCGCTACGGCCGCAGACGACGTCGTGGTGTCGATGGTCTGCAAAGGCTTCATCAGGGTCGCGATCGGTTTCATGGCCACGCGCACCGTCACCGGCTCGCCGTTGGTCATACCACCATCCAGGCCGCCGGCGCGATTGGTCGTTCGCCGAACGTTGCCGGCAATCGTCCGACCCGCCTCCATCACGATTTCATCGTGCACCTCGGCACCCGTCAGTCGCGCGGCGTCGAAGCCAATGCCAATCTCGACGCCCTTGACCGCCGGAATCGAGAGCATTGCCTGACCGATCCGGCCGTCGAGCTTCCGATCCCAGCTGACGTGTGATCCGAGCCCGACGGGCAGCCCCCGCGCCACCACTTCACAGATGCCGCCCAGCGTGTTGCCTTCTGCCTTGGCGGCATCGATGCGCGCGATGATCCGCGCTTCCGCCTCGCGATCGAGTGTGCGCACCGGGCTCAGGTCTGCCGCCGCATTGATGTCGTCTGGGAGCGGCACGACGCCGGCGTCGACGCCACCGAGGTGGACGAGGTGGCTACCGATGGTGACGCCGAAGGCCTTCAGCAGCGTCCGCGCAATGGCAGCACCGGCCACACGGGCTGTGGTCTCGCGGGCGGAGGCCCGCTCGAGAATGTCACGCGCATCATCACGATCGTACTTCAGGATGCCCGTGAGATCGGCGTGTCCAGGCCGCGGTCGCGTGACCGAACGTTTGCGCGGCCCGTCGGCGTCGTCAGCGCGGGGAGCCGGATCCATGATCTCGACCCAGTTCTTCCAATCCCGATTGCGGATCAGCATCGCGATCGGCGAACCGATCGTTTCACCGGCGCGAACACCACTCAGGAATTCGATTTCGTCGCGCTCGATCTGCATGCGGCGCCCGCGCCCGTATCCCTGCTGGCGGCGGAAGAGATCCGCATTGATGTCATCGGCGCGCAGCGGAAGGCCAGCAGGCACGCCCTCGAGGGTGCAGACGAGGGCCGGGCCGTGCGATTCGCCGGCGGTCGTGAGGCGGAGGAGACGGAGCATGATCCCGACAATCTACGTCGGCCACGCCAGTGCCAAGGCACAACGGCCCGTCCGCCATCAGGCGAACGGGCCGTCATGCTCGTACCGACGTCCGCGATCAGTTACATGTCGCGGCGTAGTCTGCCGGATTCAGATCCAGCACCACCACACCCCGCGCCGTCGCGCCGACAGCCACGATTCGGCTGCCTCGGATGGCAGTCTTGAGCGGACCGATGATCGGGTCCTTGATCGCGATCACACCCACACGCTGGAAGCACCGGGTGTCGAACACTTCGAGCACCGCTTCCCGCGACGCGGCAAAGGAGAGCCGCGTGGCGAGCGTACCACCGGAGAGGTTCGCGCCAGGCGCGTTGAGCGGATGGAAGTCGAAGCCGGCGTTACCACCCTGGGTCTGCAGCAGCCCGTAGAGGCGCAGGGTGTTGTTGAAGAGATAGGTCGAGTCGGCACGGATCGCGAATAGTTCGCCATCGGCACTGACGGCCACGCCGCGCACCGGTGAGAAGGCGTTGGCGATGAGGTCCGACACATCGCTCGGCGGCGACACACCGGCGTCGATGAACGAGAGCTGCGAGGTGTAGGTGGTGATCTGCCCGGTGGTGGTGTCGGTGACCACCTGCTGCCCGTAGCGGCGCAGGCCGGCGTCAACGTCATGCGTCAGCGTCCGGCTGCCCTTGGCTACACCACCTTCACCGAAGATCGACCGCTTGAAGTTGGCCGAGTTGCGGACGAACGTCGTGTCGCGGAAGCCAATGTCCGCCATGGTGACCAACATGCCAGCATCGCGCGTCGGGAAGCCCGCGGCATCCATCCGGATGGGGAACGGCACCAGTGTGGAGTCCGACCCGTACGTTCCGGAACGGAAGCGGACCACTTCCAGCGTGTCGCCCTTGTTGTCGCGCAGGAACGTCGCGTGCTCGAAGAACAGGTGCGAGGAGCGACGGGTGATGTTTTCCCACCGGATCGTACCCTTGTCCGCGAAACCACCCGACTGACCGCCGGTTGGCGTGGTCGAGAAGACCACCGTGGTTTCGGTACAGCCGGTATTGCAGACGGCGCCGACGTACTGCGGACGATCAGAGAAGTCCACGACCGAGCGGGTGATGTTGCCGCCGGCCACTGAGACCTTGTATGCCACCAGGTTCGGCAGCAGATACCGCTCCGTTTCCTGGCCGCTGCCATCCGAATTCAGGTTCACGAAGCTGAGGTTCGTACCGCCGGAGTTCGCGACGATCAGGCGATTCTGCACCGGGCCGATCGGACTGCCGCGACCAGCTGGGAACACCGTGATGCCCCACGGACGCGATCCGACAGCGATCGGCGCGCCGAGGAACTTGAGCGAATCGAAGTTGAAGATCTCGAGCTGGTTCCGCTCGATGTTCGTCAGATACAGCTTGCCTGTCGGATCGTGGAAGTAGCCGTCAGCGACCCGGCCACCATTCGGCAGGTTGCGCGTGGTGCCAGCGACCAGCGTGATCGTATCGCGCGTGGTGACCAGCGTGTCGTTCAGCCGCCCTTCGCTGTTGCGGGCGAAGGGTCGCAGGATGAGCCGCGTGGCCGCGCCGGCCACTGGGGCAGGCAGGGACATGCGGAGTGTGACCGGCACCGAGGTCGGGC
>JANNVN010000148.1:0-2630 GCA_031414435.1 Gemmatimonadaceae bacterium | reverse complement strand
CACCCGCCGCCGGCAACGGCAGCGCGCCAGTCGCGCGCGCGACTGGCAATCGGCGCAGCCTGCGCTCCGCCGTACTCCTCGGCGTTCTGCTGATCGCTGCCGCATGTGGCGGCAAGGGAGCGACAGCGCCACCCGAGGTCGTGCCCCCGCGTGAAGCACTACCGGAGCTCCGCTCGATCACGATCACATTCTCTGAGGATGCCCCGCCAGCGAGTCGGAATACTTCGGCATCCGTCGCTGCGATCGACCACCGCGGGCAGCCGATGACCCTCGGGCAAATTGCCTGGTCGTCGAGCGATACGACCATCGCGACCATTGCGACGGATGGCACTATCCTGGCGCGTCGCCCCGGGACCACGACTATCACGGCCGCGGTCGGCCTCGTGACGTCACGCCGCCCACTGACGGTGCTGCCACCCCCGCCCGGTCCGTTGCCGGTCGTCATGGTAAGCGTTTCGCCGCTGACCGCGACGCTTGGCGTCGGTGCATCGCAGCCGCTCACTGCGGTGCTCCGCGACTTCGCGGGTACGGTGCTCGCCGATCGCGACGTGGCGTGGGCCAGCAGCGACGATTCGGTCGCGGTCGTCTCCGCGGACGGCGTCGTGACCGCGCGAGCTCAGGGGGTGGCGGTGATCGAGGCAATCAGTGAAGGGAAGCGCAGCGGGGCTGTCATCACGGTGAAGGCGGCGGTCGACCCGAACATTTCCGTGTTCATCGCCGCACCGCTCAATGGCGCCATCTACGCCGACTCCGTTCGTATGTATGTGTCCGTGCGATCGGTCCTGCCGGTCGACTCCGTGATCGTCGTGATTGCAGGGCGTTCAACACCTTTGCGCCTCGTACTGACCCCAAACATCGCAGGCACGATCGATGTCCCGTCATGGGAGGCGAGCGCCGACATCTCGTCGGCGCCCTACGGCACGCTCGCTGTGGTGGTCACGGTGACGGACATCCTCGGCCGGCAGGCGGTGGCCGTCTCGTCAGTAGTGCGGAACCCGGGATTGACGCCCGGGAGCAAGGCGCCGCCGGCGAACAAGTGACGGACCAAATGCCACTACAGTCGGCGTCACGCCGCCCGCTGCGCCTCACTCGTGTCAAAGGTGCCGCGGCAGCCGGTAAATCGGATGGGCCTGTGTTCGACGCAAACCAGCAATAGAGAGTCCTGTCGCGCTGCAGAGTTCTTGCGGTGGCGCCTCAGGGCAACGAAATCAGCGCTTTGCTGAGCGGTGCATTCGCTATTCGCGTGGTCCTGCGCTTATGAAGGAGAGACGTGTTGCAGCGGTAGCCGACTTCACCCATTCGCGCACGGTGACCTCCGGCTCTTCAGGAATGTTCCGCTGGCGGAGCCCGGCGTCGCTCGCGCGACGGCAACACCTCGGATACACTCAATCTCGTTGCGCACACATTCGGACGTCGAGTGTCACTCACGCCATTGACCATGAAACGCATACTGATTCGCCTCGCGGCGACCTTCAGCGCTGCTGTATGCGCTGCCTTCGCCGCTTCTGCGCAGTCGGTTGATAGCACCTGGCTCCGCGAACACTATAGAAAAGTCGAATCGCGGATCCCCATGCGCGACGGCGTGCGACTGCTCACCAGCATCTACGTGCCACGGGACACGGCTGGCAAGTCTTTCCCAATTCTGCTCACGCGCACTCCGTTCGGTGCCGGGTCATACGGTGACACCGGCTACCGTCGCGCGCTCGGCCCCAGCGGCAACCCACGATATGCGCGCGAGGGTTTCATCTTCGTGATTCAGGACGTGCGCGGTAGTTGGATGTCTGAGGGGCAGCTGGTCATGATGACGCCACATCGGCCCCGGAAACGTGCTGGCGAGGTTGATGAAAGCACCGATGCATCCGATACGGTGGCCTGGTTGCTCGCGCACGTCCCGCCGAACAACGGTCGAGTCGGCATCTATGGCACGTCCTGGCCTGGCTTCTACGCGACGGCCAGTTGCATCGATGCTCCTCCGGCCGTCGTCGCATGTTCGCCGCAGGCACCGGTGACCGACCTCTGGCTCGGTGACGACGGCTTCCACAACGGCGCGATGATGTTGCCCGCGAACTTCTTCGGGTTCGCGGGGCTGGCGCGCCCACGAGGTGCGCGGCCGGGACCGGAGGTGTTCCGGGAGCGCGACATGGGTCCTGATGCGTACGCGTCGTACCTTCGGCTCGGCCCGATCGGGCCAGCCGCGCGACGCCTGATCCATCCGGATTCTGGGTGGCTGTGGTACGCTGCCGCGGCACATCTGACGTATGACGACTACAATCGCGCGCGCGACATCTCGCAACACGTGGCGGGAGTTCGTGTGCCGACGCTGGTGGTGGGTGGTTTGTTTGACGCGGAGGATCTGCAGGGACCGTTCCGCACATGGCGGGCGTTGCGTTCGCGTGCACCGCAGACCGATGCCAAGCTCGTGATTGGGGCGTGGGATCACGGGGGGTGGTCGCGCGGCGACGCGAACACGGTTGGTGCGTTGCGGTTCGGGCCTCCGTCAGGCCCCTTCTTTCGTGACTCGATCGAGTTCCCCTTTTTCATGCAGCACCTGAAGGGCGGGGCAGACGCATTGCTCGCCCGCGTCACGGTGTTCGAGACCGGGAGCAACGTCTGGCGCCGCTACGACACGT
>JANNVN010000147.1:0-4848 GCA_031414435.1 Gemmatimonadaceae bacterium | reverse complement strand
CCCGGCGGCTTCGTCACGACGATGATCCGGTCCGGTCAGCAGTGGGATGCACCGAACGGCTGGCCGCCGCTGCAGTGGATGTCGATGCAGGGGGTGCGGCGCTACGGGCGCGGTGATCTGGCAGATACGGCGCGAGAACGCTGGTTGACGCTGAATCGCAAGACCTACGCGGCGGTCGGCAAGATGACTGAGAAGTATGACGTGCTCGATCTGACGCGCCCCGCCGGCGGTGGTGAGTATCCCACGCAGGATGGCTTCGGCTGGACGAATGGTGTCGCGCTTGCCCTCGCCGCATTGGTTTCGGTCCGGTGAAGGCACTCTTCTGGTGTGGGGTGATCGGTCTGGCCGTGCTTGAAGTGGCGCTGGTGTACTTCATCATGCCGATGCCGGGGAGTCAGCGGATGCGGAGCCTCGAGCTTGCGTACCTGCTGTACACCTGGCGGTGGGCGGGACGCGCGTTGTTCGGCACGATGCTGCTGGCCGGCCTGCGATCGGCGTGGTCCGGCGTTGGACGCCTGAAGTGGCTTGTCCCGACGGCGCTGCTGGCGGTCGCGGGCGTCGTGTACGCGTTCAACTTCCGGATGGCTGCCGACCACATGTTCCTGCAGCCTGCGACGCTCACGATGGCGCCCGCATCGACCAACAAGGTGGCGGGCGATCGACTGGTGGTCGGGGTCGAAGTGAACGGGCAGGCGCGCGCCTACCCGCTGCAGTACATCGGCTACCACCATCAGGTGCGTGACACGATTGCTGGCGAACCGATTCTCGTCAGCTACTGCACCGTCTGCCGCACCGGGCGCATCTTCCGCCCCACGGTCAATGACACGCTCGAGACATTCCGGCTCGTCGGCATGGACCAGTTCAATGCCATGTTCGAGGATCGCCGCACGCGCAGCTGGTGGCGGCAGGCCAATGGGGCTGCGGTGATCGGCCCGCTGAAGGGCGTCGCGATGCCGGAAGTGCCCACCGTTCAGGTATCGCTGAAGCAGTGGATGCAATTGCATCCGCAGACGCTGGTGATGCAGGCCGATCCGGCGTTCACTTCGGAGTATGCGAAGGACTATGCCTTTGAACGAGGCACGAAGCGCGGCGGGCTGACAGGCACCGACACGGTCTCGTGGAACGAAAAGGCGTGGGTGATTGGCGTTGCACTCAACGGTGCCGCGAAAGCCTACGACTGGAAGCGTCTGCGCCGCGAGCGGGTGATCAACGATGCCGTGGGTGGAGTGCCGATCGTGCTTGCGCTCGGACCCGACAGCGTGAGCTTCTTCGCCTTCCAGCGTCCCGATTCGTCGACGCGCTTCAGTGTCCGGGGTGACTCGCTCCTGACCACCACTGGCACCTACGCGCTCAACGGCCGCGGCACGACAGGCACGCTGCCCGCGATCAATGCCAGTCAGGAGTTCTGGCACAGCTGGCGGACCTTTCAGCCGGGCACGACGAAGTACTGACATTGCCGGCCGTCGAGTGCCTCTCTAGCAGCGGTGAGAGAATGGCAGCCAGCACGGTGGCCGGCCGCTGGCGGTCAGCCCCGGCTATATTCTGGAATGGCTTGCCTTCTCGCCTCTGGACGCGTCCCACGTCGTGCCGTCCGTTCCGCTCTCGCACGAAGGCCGCGGCTATTGCTCGCCGCCGCGTCTCTGTCGCTCGTGGCCTGCGGCGGCAGCGAACCCAAGCCCTCCGCGCCGGTCGCCGTGCAGGGCAGCACCCAGCAAATGGCCGACACGCTCGCCGCGCTCTACTCCCGCGCGCTCAAGGCCTCCGGCAGCAACCCATTTCTCAACATGGAACGCGCTGCGGCGCTGACGGCAGAGCTGGCCACGCAGTCCGGCGATCAGGAGATGACCACCCGCTTCACGCTCGCCGAAGAGCAGCTCAAGGCGGGACGCACCGAGGACGCGATTGACGGCCTCGAGTCGCTGATCCGCGACGCAAAGATTTCATGGGACAGCATCGCGCCGCATCAGAAGCCATTCTTCGATCTGGTCGCAGTCGCGTACATGAGGCTCGGTGAGCAGCAGAACTGCCTCGCCAATCCTGCGGCGAACATCTGCATCCTGCCGCTTGCGGGTGGCGCGCGCCACAACAAGCAGGATGGTGCACGCGGTGCGATCACGCGATACCTGAAACTGCTGCGGCAGTTTCCTGATGATCGCGGATCGCAGTGGCTGCTCAATCTCGCGTACCTGCAGGTCGGGGAGTATCCGCGTGGTGTGCCATCGCAGTACCTCATCCGGAATCTCGTGCCAGCGTCGGCGGCGAGCGCCTTTCCTGCGTTCCGCAACGTGGCGGGTCCGGTGGGCCTGGCGATCACCGGACTCGCCGGAGGACTCAACATCGAGGACTTCAACGGCGACGGACTGCTCGATGTGTTCACCACCGGCTGGGGGCTGAACGATCCGGTCCACGTGTTTCTCGCGGATGGAAAGGGCGGGTATCTCGATCACACACCCGCCGCCGGGTTGAAGGGGATCGTCGGGGGGCTGAACACATTGCAGGCCGACTATGATAATGACGGCGATGTCGACATCGTCGTTCTGCGCGGCGCGTGGATGCGCGAGAATGGCCTGTTCCCGCTGTCACTGTTGCGTAACCGCGGCGATGCCAGCTTCGAAGACGTGACGTTCGGCGCCGGCCTCTACTCCCTCGGCCCGACCAATACCGCCAGCTTCGCTGATTTTGATCTCGATGGATTCCTCGATCTCTTCGTCGGCTACGAGTCGTATTCGAAGCTCAGTGGCGGTCCGTCGCATCGGTCGAAGCTCTTCCACAACAATGGCGACGGTACTTTCACGGAGGTTGCCGCCAGCGTCGGAATCGAGATCGACGATTTCGTGAAGGGTGCCAGCTGGGGGGACGTGAACAACGATGGCCTGCCCGATCTGTACCTCTCGGTCATCTACGGCCGCAATCGACTGTACATGAACCGCGGCGGCTCGTCGCTCGCGTCGTGGAAGTTCGAAGAGACTGGGGCTGCCGCAGGAGTGCAGCTGCCGCTGGCGTCATTCCCGACGTTCTTCTTCGACTACGACAACGACGGCGCAAACGACCTGTTCGTGCCAAGCTATGACGTCAATGCCGCGATGCACGAGATGGTCGCCCGGGAGTATCTCGGCTTGCCATTACAGGTGCGCGTCAGCGGCGTCGATGTTGGATTCGAGGACGCGAAGATGTATCGCAACAAGGGCGACGGCACTTTCGAGGACGTGACGGCGCGCGTCGGCCTGAGTCGGAAAGTGATCTTCTCGATGGGCAGCAATTTCGGGGACCTGGACAACGATGGCTTCATCGACTTCTACATCGGCACCGGGAATCCCGATCTGCGGTCGGTGATTCCGAATCGCGCATTCCGGAACGTGGATGGCAAGCGATTCGAGGAAGTCACGCTGCCTGGCGGCTTCGGGCATCTGCAGAAGGGGCACGCGGTGGCGTTCGCCGATCTCGATCGCGATGGTGACGAGGATGTCTATGCGATGATCGGCGGCGCGTACTCGGGTGACCTGGCCACCAGCGTGCTGTTCGAGAACCCTGGGTGGCCGAAGGCATCCTGGATCACGTTGCAACTCGAAGGTCGGAGCGCGAACCGGTCGGCGATCGGCGCCCGCGTCGACGTAGTGACTGCCGACGCCGCAGGCACCGTTCGACACATCTATCGGACGGTGGGTACCGGAGGCTCGTTCGGTGCCGGACCATTGCAACTGCATGTTGGTCTCGGGACTGCCGACCGTGTGACCGAGATCCGCATTCAATGGCCCGACAAGGCGCGCACCATGACGGTGCATCGGGATCTCGCGCCGGGTCGGTATTACCGCATCGTGCAGGGCGCCCAGCCAGAGCCGTTGGAACGCGCGCCAGTCGCCTTCAGAACGCCAGCGGCGGGACTCGGGAAAGGACTCTCGATGCCGATGCCGCACTGAGGTCGCGCAGCACTGCCACGGGAGCCCGGCATGTCACGGCTCAAGCGGTCGGTGGCGGCTCGAGCCCGGAGATCACGGTGTCAAGCCCGGGCCATGATTCCGAGGCGTAGCGATCGATCGTGCGCAGGTAGCGGACGCCCTCATCGCCATGGGCCGCGATCGTCGCGGCCGCTGCCGTCGCAACTGCCGCGGCGCTGCAGAACGGTGGCTCAGACTCTTCATCGATCCGACCGTCCGTGTGCTTCACACCGGCTGCATCGAGAAAAGTCGTCTGGATCGCGGGCTCGAGGTCCACGTACAGCGTCTGCATGAGCCCCAGTTCGTCCTGCGCCGACTCGACCTTGAGCTTCACCACTTCCTGCGCCAAACGCTCGGCGGGCCAGTTCTGGAACGAGGCGGGACGGAACCCACCGCCTCGGCTCACAAGGCGCTGGATGAAGATGCTGCGCGCCTCCTTCTGGGTCTTGAGTTCGTAGGTCACCAGCGCAACGCGGCGCTCGACCGGGAGGGATCGGTACGGGGAAAGAGGAGGCATGGGGCATAAAATAACCGCGCACGACCCGCCGCGCCGAGGGAATCCCGACCAGGACAGCTTCACCAGCCTGAGCGCGGTCGGCATATTCTGCTCTTGTCACGCGGGCCTGCGCGCCCCGACTCCCGGTTGCACTGCGGCCGGGTGCCCGTTCGTTTCCTCTGCACAGGCGTCCAGGAATGGAGAGAAAGCACCTCGGCTTTCCGCAGCTCTTCAACATGAGCTTCGGGTTCCTGGGCATTCAGTTCGGCTGGGGGCTGCAGCTGGCGAATATGTCGGCGGTCTACGAACGACTCGGCGCCCGCCCCGACGATGTCCCGATTCTCTGGCTGGCCGCGCCAGTGACTGGGTTGCTGGTTCAGCCTGTGATCGGTGCCCTGAGCGATCGCACCTGGAATC
>JANNVN010000146.1:0-5152 GCA_031414435.1 Gemmatimonadaceae bacterium | reverse complement strand
GGAATGTACAGGCTTCGTAGGCATTCAGGGCTCTCCGTTTTTGTGCTCTGACGATAGAGTGTGCAACAATGACGAGAGACCGTGCACGCCGACAGGCTGCACGAACGAAAGAACCCCGCAGCAATGCGGGGTTCTTTCGTTCGTGCAGCCAGGATGTTCCAGCTGGCGCAACGCACCGATCGGTGTTTACATCATTTGTGAGTCTTGGTGCGCTCATTTTCCCGCGCACTTACACGTCATTCGAATCGTCTTTATGCGCTTGTCTGCTTTTGTCCGAGCTCGCCAGAGCGTGATTCGCCGCTCATGCGGTGTCGCGCTCGGGCTCTGGACGGCCGGGTGCGGCGCGAGTACCGAGCCCAGGGCAAGTGCAGCCGACGCCCCGACGCTGGCGAGTGTGGCGCCGGCGTCCGTCACGGCCGGTGCGGGTGACGTCGTCTTGCAGCTGACGGGCACAGGGTTCGGCGAGGGGACCAGCGCCGCGGCGACCACGAACCTCATCGCGCTCACAACGAGCGTCATCTCGCCCACGTCGATGGTGGCGACGGTGCCTGAGAGCCTGCTCGTGGTGCCGACGACACTGCGGATCTACGCACTGAACACGGTGAAGCGTGGCGGTCTGTCGCTCCCGCTAACCATCAACGTGCAGGTTCCGGTGCCCGTCATCACCGCGCTCCGGCAGTCGAGCGCGCCGGTCGGCCTGACGTCGCTGACGCTGCAGGTGGATGGCACCGGCTTCATGGACAGCTCGGTGGTGCAGGTCAATGGAGGTGCACGCGCGACGAGGCGCACGGCCCGCGGGACACTGGAAGTCGTGCTGACGGCGGCGGACCTCGAGAATGTGGCGGCGCTCGGAATTACCGTCTCCAACGCGCCTCTCGGTGGTGCGCGCTCCGAACCAGCGGTGTTCACGGTCTCTGCTGTGGTACCGGTGATCTCGCTGTTGCCGGCCACTGGGGGGACGGTAGGGGGCGGCTTCAGCATGGGTCTGCATGGAGCGGGCTTCGCACGCAATTCGGTCGTGCGGTGGAACGGCGCCGACCTGCCGACGAACTTCGTGAACGGGCGCCGGCTGTTCGCGCAGGTGCCCGACGCCGGGATGGCATCGGCGGGCGTCGTCTCCGTGTCTGTGTTCTCGCCAGGCACCGGTGGTGGCACATCCACCTCCGTTCCTTTCACGATCCGGCCCCGTGTGAGCGCGTCAGGGGCGTCACAAGTCGTTTCGGTCGAGGCTGCCGACGTGGCGTTCAGCGCCACGACAGGTACGCTGTTCGCGACAGTCGGTCGTAGTGACGCGTCGTACCCAAACCGACTCGTCGAAGTCGATCCTGTCACCGGTACCGTGCTCCGGTCCGTGGCTATCGGTACCGACCCTATGCTCCTGGCAATGGCCGACGACGGACGGCAGCTCTACGTCGGTATCGATGGAGAGAATTCCGTCCGACGGCTGGATGTGACGACGTTTGTGCCGGGGCTTCAGCTGCGGTTGCCGAGCGCAACCTATGCCGCTGACATTGCAGTGGTTCCAGGCCGACCGCGCTCAGTGGTGGTGGCGCGATACCGCCGCGGTATCTCGCCGCCGTTCGCGGGTACGACCCTGTACGACGACGACGTCGCGACATCCCTGCAGTCGAACGTGCTCACGGACCTCGCAGCCCGCATCGAGTTCGCAGGCATCGACTCTGTGCTCTTCGCCTACAACAACCTGACCACGGGCTACAACCTGTATACGATTGCAGTCGGTGTTGGCAAACTGCGACTGGTGGAGGACATCGGAGGGCTGCTGGCGGGGTTTAGCACGGAGATCATCGGCGCGTCTGGCAGGCTCTATACGAACTCCGGTGACGTGGTGGATCCCGAGTTGCAGGCGAAGGTGGGCTCGCTGCCATCCGCGTTCGCGTTGTATGTCGACCCCGCGCTTGGTCGCGCGTACAGGATGCTGACGGGACGGATCGACGTCCTCGACATCAACACGTTCACGACCATCGCTGTCGTGCCGATCCCTGAAGCGCTCGGTGCCTTCGGGTCTGGTAGGGTCTACCGCATCGTGCGTTGCGGAGCGCAGTGTCTTGCCTGGGCAGATGGGTCGCGCATGGTGATCGCGCGCAGCGCGAGCTTCGGCGGGTAAGCGGGAGCGATCGTACGCGAATATGTGACGATCGTTGATCCCAGTCGCCGCGAACGCAGGCGTGCCGGTCGAGTCAGCAATCGTGACGAAACCGCTTTCACGCCTTCGCGCTCGGCGGGCGATCAGTGACGCGGGCGTTCCGTCCAAACGAGACCCGATTTGCTGTGCCGTGAGCCCGTCAGCGATTCTCACCTGGAATCGCCAACCTCTCAGGTGCGCCGCCAAATCACGAATAACCCCTCCGAGGCGAGGGGCTTTTCGCTTTCCGGCGGCGGGGTCGGGGAACGGAGGGTGGGCCAATGCTCTTGACATATACTATTACTACATAGTATGCTGGGGTATAATTGATTCTGGAGCCCGGAACATGAAGCCCAACTGGTTCTACATCCTCCTCGCGCTCGCCCCCGGCCCGCGATACGGCACAGCGATCCAGGACGATGCGCGCCGGCTGAGTGACGGCGCCGTACGCCTCTGGCCCGCCACCCTGTACGGATCGCTCGAGGAGCTGGCCCGGCTCGCGTGGATCGAGGAACTTGCCGAGTCGGACCGGCCTGACGGCGGCTCGGGTCGGGAGCGCTTCTATCGGATCACCGCGGCGGGACGCGTGTCGCTCGAGGCCGAGTGTGGGCGGCTGGAGTCGATGGCCCGGACGGCGCGCACCAGGTTGTCGGCGCAGGTGGCCGGCGCATGAGGCGACACGGCGAGGGGAAGAGCGCCCCTGCGTTCTGGCATCACGCTTATCGTGCGCTGCTGCCGCTGCTGCCACATGGGCTTCGGGCTCGGCAGGGTGACGCGATGCTCGAGCTGTTCGACCGTGAACTCCGGCGCAGCGAAGCAGATGGTGCGCGCTCCACGTGGGTCGTGGGTCTCACCGGGCTGGCAGACCTCGCCCGTCGCGGAGTGTATGAGCGCGTTTCCGAAGAGCGGCGCGCGCTGACCACGGCGAACGTTGTGATCCTCCGGCGTACTGCAGTCGCATTCCTGATGACGTGCGCCGTGTTGACAGCAACGTTGGTCGCGCAAAGCGTCCTGAAGCGGTTGGCCGTACCCGTGAGCGGCAGGGCGTTTGAGGTCGTACTGTTGACGATCCCGTTCACGGCAGCGATGACGATTCCGATGTCGGTGTTCATCGCGGTGCTTTGGGCCGGCTCCCGCAGGCCACCAGCGAACCTGAGCCGCGCACACACCGGCGACACGTCAGTCGGAGACGGTACGCTCCGTCTCGCACCCGTCGTTGGCATGGCCTCCGCCGTCGCGCTCTGCTGCCTCGCGTTGAACGCCGAGCTGATGCCGCGCGCGAACCTGCGCCTGCAGACCATCTATTCGGGCCAGGTTGCAGTTGTTCCAACCGACCGCAGCATGACTATCCGCGAATTGCGTCAGGCGGCGGCGAAGCTGGTCAGCGAACCTCCCGCCGCGCCGACGTTGGAAGCTGACGGCGCCTCGCTCGCGAGTTACGAGGTCGAGATCCAGAAGAAGCTCGCGCTGGCCGCCGCATGCGTAGTGCTGGCCCTCCTCGCCGCAGGGATCGCGAGTCGCGCGCAACGCATCAGGCTTTCGGCGCAGGTCGTTATCAGCATCGTTGTCTTCGGCGGCTACTACGTCTGCATGATCGCGGGTGAACACCTCGCTGAACGTTCTGAGATTTCGCCAGCGCTGGCCATGTGGAGTGCCAATGTCATCGCCATGGTGCTCGCGATGATCACGCTGCGCGCTGCGCCAGGCGGACGCGCAGCGGCGCTGAGACTGCCTCCGCCGATTACTTGAGTCGCCCGCAGTAACTGCTGTGTTTCGCAGGCGGCTTGTGAGGCGGCGACTATCGGTGCGTTGACGCCTCGGCAGTGCCCGTGTGGCCACACAGCACAGGGTAACCAGAGAGATCTGAGTGGTGATCGCTCAGATCTCTGCGAACATTTCGTGGCCCCGCGTCGGGAGAAGTGTCCGGAATCGGAAGCGCCCCCGCGGCAGGGCCACGAATTGTCAGACTGACGACTGAGCAAGCGTCCGATAAGCGCTGCCGTTGTCCATTCATCGAGCGCGTATTCCTGGATGCTCCGCCGCTCCTCAGGACATATCCTGCCGTATCACTGTCACGGCGTCACACACGCCTCATAAATCCGTACCAGCCCAGCCCCACACGCTGGCTGCGTAAACTCCAGCCGCTCGCCCCACGTCATCACTACCGTCTTCGTCCGCTCCAGCGCCTCGTTCTGGAGGACCAGCCCTTCGGTGAACCGGTACCAGGGCTTGGGCCGGGAGATCTCCATGAAGTGGCCCGGAATCATCACCGCCGGACGGAGCTTCTCGATCGAACGCCGCATGCCCACGATATTCGAGGTGGCACCGGATTCGTTCACCCAGCCATTCAACAGCAGCACGTCGACGCCCTGCAGCGCCGGCAGCGCAACACTGGTCTGGTTGTCGCCGGTGTGCACCAGCCGGTAGCCCTCGCGCGTCACGACTTCGTAGACCATGTTGGCGACACTGTGCAGGCCGGCATGCGCTGTGATCGTCAGGTCGCGTACCTGCGTCACTTGCTTGTCGATCAAGAGCTGTGTGGTCTGGGGGCGGGCGAGGCCGCCAAAGGGATACAGCACCGCGCCACCACGCGCCTTGATGTACGCAGGAATCCGACCGCTCAAATCCCAGTGGTCGACATGCTCGTGCGAGACCATCAGCACGTCGATCTGGTTGAGGAGCGCCTCGGGGAGCTTCACGGTCCAGGCGGCGCTGGCCCAGGCCGTCTTTCCTTCGATCAGGTCGAAGGCGAAGGTCATGGTCGGCGTCTTCACGATGAAGCCATGGCTGTACATCGACCAGACGCGGAACCCAGTGGTCACGGGTTGGACCATCTCGGTCAACACCCGCGCCATCCGGGCTTCGTAATACTGCACGACGTCGGGCGGTGTCACCTGCGCCGGATCCATCTGAAAGAGCAGCCCCTCGAACTGTGCGATGCCGGCCGTCCTCGCGCTGTTCGAGCCGAAGGCCGAGGGCGGGTTGGAATCGAGCACGCGGGTGAGGGCC
>JANNVN010000145.1:0-9635 GCA_031414435.1 Gemmatimonadaceae bacterium | reverse complement strand
GTGTTAGTACGCCAAACACACTTGGAGCTGGGGAACTATTCGGGTGCCGCACCCCTGTGCTGCACCCGCACGACGGGGTTAGCGGACGGCGAGCGACAGCGTACCGAGTCCAGGCGCGCTCACACGCACCCAGGAACCGGGAAGCATCGGCGGCCGGTCGGCGGCCTCCGACGCGTATGGAAAGATGGCCAGGAGATCACCGGGCCGCAGCGTGTGGGTGCGCAATGCGCTGCGTGCCAGCGCGTGCAATGCGCTCCGGTCGGGCGCCGCAACACTCTCCGTCTCGTCAGCGACGGCACCAGCGGCCAGCGGCGCCACCCTGCGCACCACAATCGATTCCGGGTTACGCCGCGGCACGGCGAGAAATGGCCCCACCGCCCCCGGCGTAAGGACGTTGGCCTGATCGTGGCCCAGCTGCGGCCAGCCGAGGACAACCACGCTGCCGATGAGCGCGTCGTCGAGCATGACGTCGGTGAGCTCGCTGCCCGCCGCCAGCGTCGCGCCGACCACAGTAGCCAGACCACCGCGCGCCGCGGCGGCGTCCGTCCGGGACAGCTGGCTGCCCGGTCCGTGGAGTGTGGACGGATCCGCGAAATGCAGCACACCCGTGTCATCCGCCGCGACGACGCTGCGCGCCAGCGGGATGGGAGCGACGAGGTGCACACGGTCGATCGCAAATGCGGCGCGCGTGGGGCCGTGCACGATGGCACCGGCGGCGCGCCGGAGCATGTCGAGCTGCGTCAGTGCCTCCAGCGCGTCGGTGATGCCAAACGGCGCCAGGTCGATGACCTCGGTGGCGTCGAGCGACAGCAGGCCGACGTGCACGGCGTCACGATTGGCGGGGATGAATGACACCAGCCGAACGGCGCTCAGCCGTTCGACCACCGGCGTTGCACCACCGGTCACGCCGCGCCTCGTCTCACGCGCGTCGCGAACGTCAGAGGTTCCCGCGCAGCGCCTGTTCGCGCTCGATGGCCTCGAACAGCGCCTTGAAGTTGCCCTTGCCGAAACTGCGGGCGCCTTTGCGCTGAATGATCTCGTAGAAGACCGTGGGCCGATCCTGGACAGGCTTGGTGAAGATCTGCAACAGATACCCCTCGTCATCCCGATCCACGAGAATTCCCAACTCCCTGAGCGGCTCGAGATCCTCATCGATGTGGCCGACGCGATCGAGCAGGGTGTCGTAATAGGTGGTCGGCACGCGCAGGAATTCCACGCCACGCGCGTTCAATTCGGTGACGGTGGCAATGATGTCGTTCGTCGCCAGCGCAAGGTGCTGGACCCCGGCGCCACGATAGAAGTCCAGATATTCGTCGATCTGGCTGCGCTTCTTGCCTGCGGCCGGCTCGTTGATCGGGAACTTGATGCGGTCGTTGCCGCTGGCCACCACCTTCGACATCAGCGACGTGTATTCCGTGCTGATATCGCTGTCATCGAAGCTGATCAGGTTCCGGAAGCCCATCACATCCTCGTAGAACTTGCACCACTGGTTCATCTTGCCGAGTTCCACGTTGCCAACGCAGTGATCGACATACTGTACACCGACCGGCGCGGTGACCAGTTCCGACGAGCGAGGCTCGAAGCCCGGCATGAACACGCCGGTGTAGTCGCTCCGTTCCACCAGCGTATGGATCGTTTCGCCGTAGGTGCAGATGCTGGCCGTGATCACCCGGCCATGCGCATCCTCGGCCACCTTCGGTTCCTTCCAGGGCTTCGCGCCGCGCTCGATGGCACGCCGGAACATCTCGCGCGCATCGTCCACCCAGAGGGCAATGTCCTTGACGCCGTCACCGTGCAGGCGGACGTGCTGATTGACCCAGTGGTCCGGGTCGAAGGCACTGGTGAGCACGAGCCGGATCTTGTTCTGCTGCAAGACGTAGGAGCAGGTGTCACGCTCGCCGGTTTCGGGGCCGCGATACGCGACCAGCTGGTATCCGAATGTCGTGCGGTAGAAGTGAGCGGCCTGTTTCGCATTGCCGACGAGGAACTCGACGTAGTCGGTGCCGTTGATCGGGAACGTATCGAGTGTGGCCGCTGCGTCGGGCCGTGTCTGGGTTGCCATGGTTTCAAGCACCTCCGATATGCCGGCCCCAGTGCCGCGTCACTCGCGGCCACACCGGGCGCGGCGTAGCTCAGTTCGTCGTTTCTTCCGCCCCAGCCACCCGCTCACTTGGGCCCGCCCGCTGCCCCTGTGTGCCGACTCCATCAGCTGACCAGATCGACACGCTGCGTCGTGGCAACACCTTAAGATACCGCATGTCTCGCATCGTGCGATCTCCCCGCCTCCCCAAGGCAGCGGCGGCGGCCATCGGCCGGTGCTCCCGGCCGCTGTCGCGGCGGGAATTGCTGAACAGGGTCCCTCCGGGCCGCTCGAGGGGCAGGAGACGAGCAGCGTCCGCACCGCCACTTCCCCGTTGCCCTGCCCATGTCGATCCCACTCACCCGCACCAGTCTCTTCGTGCTGATCGCCGCCCTTGCCACGTCGCACGCCGAAGCGCAGCGTGCCAGTCCGCCCGTCGCCGCCAGGCAGCCGACAGTCGACACCATTCACGGCGACGTCCTGATCGACGACTATGCATGGTTTCGCAATCGCGGCAACCCGGCGGTCATCGCGCATCTCGAGGCTGAGAACGCGTATACCGAGGCGATGACGGCGGCCACGCAGCCGCTGCGTGACGCGCTGTATGCCGAACTCGTGGGCCGGATCAAGGAAACGGATCTGAGTGTGCCCACCTTCGATGCACCGTACTGGTACTACACACGCACCGAACAAGGGAAGCCCTATCCGATCTACTGTCGGAAGCTGCGGTCGTTAGAGGCGTCGGAAGAGGTGATCTTTGACCAGAATGCTGCGGCGAAGGGCCGTAAGTTCTTCAGTCTTGGTGGCTTCGAAGTGAGCCCGAATCACCAGCTGCTCGCCCTGCTCGTCGACACCACGGGGTACGAGGACTTCACACTGCGCGTGAAGGATCTGCGCACGGGGAAGTTCCTCCGCGATCGCAAGGAAAAGCTTGGCTTCGGCCTGGCCTGGGCGAGCGACAACCGGACGGTGTTCTACATGAGCACCGACAGTGCCAAGCGTGGCGATCGGGTCTGGCGGCATACGATCGGAACATCGGTGCGGCAGGATGTCAACGTCTTCCACGAACCGAACGTCCTGTTCAACGTGGGTGTGCAGCGTCTGCGCAGCGGCAAGTTCATCACGATCTCGGCTGGCAGTTTCACGCAGGGTGACACGCGCGTCATCGATGCGGCTCACCCTTCACGACCTGCACGGTTGATCGCGGCTCGACGCACCGGTGTCGAATACGATGTCGAACACGGCAACGGGTACTTCTGGATCGTGACCAATGCCGGCGCCCCGAACTTCAAGGTTGCCCGTGTGCCGGATACGGCAGCCGACCTGTCCTCCTGGACCGACTGGTTGCCGCCACGAGCCGATGTCTTCGTAGAAAACATCGCTGTGTTCCAGAACCATGCCGTGGTCAGTGAGCGTCGCGAGGGGCTGCGCCGGCTGCGCGTCACCACGCTGGCAACCGAAGCAACGCACGACATTGCCTTTCCTGAGGCGGCGTATGGCGTCTCGCTCGCGGGCAACCCGATGTTCGAGTCGTCGTCACTCCGGTTCACGTATTCATCGCTGGTGACACCGAGCACTGTCTTCGACTACGACATGGCAACGCGTGAGCGGAGCGTGAAGAAGACTCAGGAAGTCCTCGGCGGCTATGATCCGACGAAGTATGGTGTCGAGCGTCGCATGGCGCGCGCCAGGGACGGGGTGATGGTACCCGTCTCGCTGGTGTATCGCTTGCCACTCGTGCGCGATGGCAAGCGTCCACTGCTCGAATACGCGTATGGGTCATATGGCGCGAACACCGAGCCGACGTTCAGCACCAACCGTGTCTCGCTGCTGGATCGAGGCGTGATCTACGCCATTGCGCACATCCGCGGCGGCCAGGAAATGGGACGCTCATGGTACGACGACGGCAAGATGCTGAAGAAGAAGAACACGTTCACCGATTTCATCGACGTCGGCGAGTACCTCGTGCAGGAGGGGTACACGTCGCCCGACCGCATGCTTGCCAACGGCGGCAGCGCTGGAGGGCTGCTGATGGGCGTCGTCGCGAACATGCGCCCCGACCTCTACAAGGCGATCATCGCCGCGGTGCCGTTCGTCGACGTGATCAACACGATGTCGGACGCCAGCATCCCGCTCACGGCACAGGAGTGGGAGCAGTGGGGCAACCCATCCAAGGCCGATGAGTACACGTACATGCGCAGCTACTCGCCCTACGAGAACGTCGAGCGGAAGTCGTATCCGGCGATGCTGGTGACGAGTGGCCTGAACGACAGTCGTGTGGCGTACTGGGAGCCCACCAAGTGGGTCGCACGCCTCCGCGAACTGAAGACCGATTCGAATCCACTCCTGCTGCGCATGAACATGGGCGCGGGACACGGCGGGAGCAGTGGCCGATATGAACGCCTGAAGGAGATTGCGTTCGACTACGCGTTCATGCTCGAACAGGTCGGGCTCGCGGGTACGGCCGTCCCCTGAGTCGGCGCCATGCGCGTATGACAACGGCGACGGCGGCGACGGCGACGGCGGCGCAAACTTCGTTACCAGCCCACTACTTCACGGGCGGTATCAGCTCGGGTGTCGTCGCCAGCATGCGGAAGAACTCAAGTGACTCCGGATTCGCGAGCGCGTCGGTGTTCAGCACCGCGCGCCCGTGGATGGTCTCACGCACGGCCAGTTCCGTGATTTTTCCGCTCACGGTGCGCGGCAGGTCAGGGACCGCGATGATCACTTTCGGCACATGGTGGGCGGTGGCGTTGGCGCGAATCCGGTCGCGAATGACCCGGCGCAGGTCACCGTCGAGTGTCGCATCATCGCGCAACCGCACGAACAGCACGATGCGCATGTCCGGCGTGCCATCCACAATGACGTCCTGTCCGATGACCATGCTCTCGAGCACCTCGGGGATCTGCTCGACCTGTCGGTAGATTTCCGCCGTGCCGATGCGAATGCCGCCAGGATTGAGCGTCGTGTCGCTGCGACCGAGGATCACGAGGCCATGATGCGCGGTTCGCTGCGCCCAGTCCCCGTGCCGCCAGACACCGGCATACGTTTCGAAGTACGCAGCGCGGTACTTGGCGCCATCGGGGTCGTTCCAGAACGCGACCGGCATGCTCGGGAACGGCTTCGTGCAGACGAGTTCCCCGGGCATCCCGATGACGGGCACACCATCGGCATCCCACACCTCGACCGCCATGCCGAGGCCGAGGCACTGCAACTCGCCGCGATGGACCGGCAGCGTCGGAGCGCCGAGCGCGAAGCATGAGATGAGATCAGTCCCACCGCTGATGCTGCTGAGCCGAACATCAGGTGAGACGGCGCGTGAAACCCAGTCGTACGAGTGATCCGCCAACGGGCTGCCGGTGCTGTAGATGACTTCAAGATCCGGCAGGGGGCGGTCGCGCGCCGGGGTGTGCTCGAGCTTCTCCGCCATCGCGAGAAACTTTGCGCTGACGCCGAAATGGGTAATCCGCTCCTCGTGCGCCAGGCGCCACAGGATGTCCGTTTCGCGCTGCGGGACCGGTGAGCCATCGTAGAGCACGACGGTGGCGCCAACCGCAAGCGCGCTCACCAGCCAGTTCCACATCATCCACCCGCACGTCGTGTAGAAGAAGATTCGACTGTCGCGGCGCAGATCTCCATGCAGCATGTGCTCCTTGAAGTGCTGCAGGAGCGTGCCGCCATGTCCGTGCACCATGCACTTGGGGAGGCCGGTCGTTCCTGAGGAGTACATGATGAACAACGGGTGATCGAACGCCACGCGCGTCACCGGGAACAGGTCGTTGGGCTCGTCACGGCCGAGATCATGCCAGGCAATGGCATCCGGCAAGCCACGCAGCGATGGCTCGGCCTTGAGATACGGTACGACAATCAGGTGCTTCACACTCGGCAGCGCCGCGCAGAGATCGCGAGCCCGTTCCAAGGTCTCGATCGCACGACCGGCATACCGATAGCCATCGGTAACGAAGAGCACCGTTGGCTCGACCTGCCCGAATCGGTCGAGCACGCCCTTGGTACCGAAGTCGGGTGAGCAGGAGGTCCAGACAGCGCCGAGGGCGGTGGTCGCGATCATGGCGATCACGGTCTCGGCCACATTCGGCATGAACCCCGCCACCCGATCGCCCTTCCTCACCCCGATCGCCTTCAGTCCCTGCGACACGCGGGAGACCTCGGCGAACAACTCAGCATAGCTCCAGCTCCGCGTCCAGCCACGTTCTGTCCAAGCGACCAATGCGGTGTGATTGTCGCGGTGCCGGACCAGGTGTTCGGCGTAGTTGAGCCGCGCATTCGGGAACCAGCGCGGACCGCCCTCCGTCGACGATGGCGCCATGACATCGAGGGCCACGCCGGCGGGCGACGACGGATTGCCGCCGTCGATCGCGGAGGCTGCGATATCGCACACCCGCCAGAGATCACGCCAGAATGTGGCCCGCTCGCGCACCGACCAGGCGTGCAGGTGCGCGTAGTCATCGCCGACGCTGGCAGCCCCGTGGTTCGCCCGCATCAGGTGATGGAAGCGGGCCAGCTGCGAATGGGCCGCGTGCCGAGGATCGGGAGTCCAGACTGCCGTCATGAGCGCCTCATTGTCGCACCGGTGTGACACCCTGTGCTTCGAGGCAAGCTCTCCACGCCAGACCCGGGCCGCGACTGAGGGCAATGTGTGGTATTCATACCGCACTCATCAGTAAACATATACACATTCTAATTTTCGTATGTTGCTGCAGTGCAACCATTTAGATGCCCAATGGATGAGGTAGAAAACCGTGTTACTCCCAATGGTCGGGCTCGTCATTACTGCGTTGAGCGGCATCCCTGCGACACCGCGCGAAGACGCGCCCTGCGGCAAGGCTTCATGCAACATTCCAGTTCGCTCCTGTTGTACACCATGTGCGCCCTCGGCGTCATTCTGCCGTCATCGCTGAAAAGCCAGGACGCTGCGGCCGCGTTTTCGGTTCGCGGGATTCACTTCGCGACACCGTTCGCCACGCCCGCGTTATCCGCGCTCAGCGCGACGACAGTTCGTCTCCCGCTCGGCTACGATCTGGACTTCACGGCTGACGCACCGGCGCAAAGCTACCTGCCGGAGATGTTGATCGCGCGCGACTCCACCGTCCGGCGCTGGCCCGAACGCACCGAGGATCCCATCCGCGTCTGGATCCAGACGCCGCGGCGTGAGCTGAACGGCTGGGACGGCAGCTTCCCCGAGATGGCGCGAGAGGCCGTCGACGAGTGGTCCACCGTCGGGCTGCCACTCCGCTTTCGATTCGTCGAGGACTCCGCAGCGGCTGAGCTGTTGGTGCTCTGGACAGACCGTCTCGGAGCCGACGAGAGTGGCCGCACTGTGTGGTGGAGCACAGCCAAAGGGTGGATCACCCGTGCCAGGGTGACCCTCAGCACCCATGCGAGCGATGGGTTGCCGCAGACACCCAAGGCGCTGCGCGCCGTAGCACTGCACGAGCTCGGGCACGCGATTGGACTTGGGCATACGTCAGATGCACGCAACATCATGGCGCCGTGGGTCGAAGTGGCCGAACTGAGTGACGGGGACCGCAACACCGCCGCGCAATTGTACCAGATGCCGGTCGGTCGGGTTGCATCGGAAGGCGACGCACGGACCGACGCCGGCAACACGCAGCGGAGCCAGAAGCGAAGGCGGAGCGCGAATCCCGAGTAGTTCGCGTCTCCGTGGCAGGATCACGATGCCCGTCCAGAGCGGGCATCGTGCGTTCCCGGCGGTCCGGTCCGCGTCACAGCTCGGCCACATGGAGGGCTGACACTCGCGCGTCGGCGCGTAGCGACGCAGGATACGTCCATGACTGCCCTCCGATACCTGCTGCCGTCCGCGATTTGCGTCGCGTTTGCGCCGCTCCAGCCAGCGCGACTTGACGTGCCCACTGGCGGGCGACTGCCGATCATCATCGGTCACCGTGGCGCCAGTGGCGAGCGGCCGGAACACACACTCGCCAGTTACAGCGTCGCGGTGGCTGCGGGGGCGGACTACATCGAGCCGGACCTGGTCAGCACCAGAGACGGCGTTCTGATCGCGAGGCACGAGAACGAAATCGGTGGCACGACCGACGTGGCGGAGAAGTTTCCCGAGCGGAAACGCGATGCGGTCATCGATGGCGAGAGCATCACCGGATGGTTCACCGAAGACTTCACGCTTGCCGAGCTTCGGACGCTCCGGGCGAAGGAACGCATCGCCACCCGCGGGCACAGTTTTGACGGGCAATACGGGATTCCCACCTTTGACGAGGTGCTTGATCTGGCCGTCAGACTCGGCCGTGAGCGTGGGCGGCCGGTGGGCGTGTATCCGGAGACGAAGCATCCCTCATACTTCCGGCGCATCGGTTTGCCGATCGAGGAGAAGATGCTGTTATCGCTGCGTCGAGTCGGGTGGGTCAATCGCACCGCTCCGGTGTTCATCCAGAGCTTCGAGATCGGCAACCTGATCCGCCTGCGCCCGGCCACTTCACTACGGCTCGTCCAACTGGTGAACGTGAGTGGTTCCCCGCCAGACTCCGCTGCCGTCACGTTTGCCTCGATGCAGACGCGGGCGGGACTCGCCCGCGTGCGTCGGTACGCGGATGGAATTGGCGCTGGCAAGGAATTGGTGCTCCGCCCGAGCGCCATGGACTCGACGCCGGTACAGTCCACGCTGGTGCGGGACGCGCACGCCGCCAGGCTGCTGGTGCACGTCTGGACCATCCGGAGTGACCAGCCATTTCTTCCATCGATGTGGAAGGGCGATCCGGCAGCCGAGGTGCAAGCCTTTGCCAGGGCGGGAGTGGACGGCGTCTTCACCGACTTTCCGGCCAATGCCGTGAAGGTCCTGCGCCCGTAGCGCACTGCGGGCAGCACGCTTGCCGTCGCGGCGATACAATTGCGGCATGTGGATCCTCATTCTTCCGATGCTGGCGCAGGTCCCCGAGGTGCGTACCGTCCTCGATGCCGAGCATGCGCGTGCTGCCGGCGTAGCGTTCTTGTTGGATGCTGCCCGAAACCCGAGCCCGCGCGTGCAGCAGCGTGCGGCCCGGGCACTGGGCCGTCTCGAAGACACGACGTATCGGAGCGCACTCGTTCCGCTGACGCGCTCAGCTGATCGTACGGTCCGCCAGTCGGCGTTCGGTGCGCTGGCGCAGATGCGGGCGACACATCCCTTTGCCGAAGCGCTGGCCGGCGAGAGGGACGGCGCAGTCCGCGCGGCGATCTTCGAGTCGGCTGGCCGGTCCCGACCTGTGGCACCGGAGATCGAGGCGCTGCTGCAGCGCGGGCTCAGCGACTTGGTACCTGAGGCCCGTGAAGGTGCGGCGCGTGGGTTGGAGTCACTCTTTCGGCTGAACCGCCGCGCACTCACGCCGAGTGCCGCGACACTCGACGCTCTTCGTGCGGCTTTTGCCGCAAATACGAGCGAGGCTTTCCGCGAACTGGTATTGCTGACGATGATCGCCACTGGCGGTGTCGACGATGCCACGCGTGCGCTCGCGCGAGGGGATGCCAGCCCGCAGGTTCGTCGTCTTGGCGTGATGTCGAGCGGCGCCTGGATGGACGATCCATC
>JANNVN010000144.1:0-1815 GCA_031414435.1 Gemmatimonadaceae bacterium | reverse complement strand
GGTCGAGCAAGACAAGCTGGGGTCGCGGCTCGCGAAAGAAGTCAGCGTTCTGGCGCGTGCCAGCTAACATCTGCATGTGCCAGCCGGAGTGCCTCAGGTCGCGGTGCGTGGTCGCATCCTCCATGCGGGCACTCCGCAGGCTATGCTGGTGTTAGCCGGCGAGCCGACATCTCGGTATATTGAGAGCATGATTGACTGGTCCTCCTGCCCGGCGGTCGAGCGCGACCCAGAGCGGTACAGCGGTGCTTGGCTGTTCCGGGGGACGCGCGTGCCAGTGGCAGCGCTCTTCGAGAATCTCGAAGCTGACGCTCCGGTCCATGAGTTCATTGAATGGTTCCCCGGGGTGACCCGCGATCAAGTTCGCGCGGTGCTGGACCACGCGGCGCGAAGTGCTCTGACCGCCGCGTAGATGCGCGTGGTTTTCGATCAGGGCACGCCGGTGCCCCTGCGTCGTGCCATGCCGCATCACGTGATCGCGACGGCGTTCGAGCTTGGCTGGTCCACGCTGCGGAATGGCGAGCTCTTGAGCGCGGCCGAGGCCGCTGACTTTGAGGTCTTCGTAACGACCGATACGAATCTTCGTTACCAGCAGAATCTGTCGGCGCGTCGGATCGCGATTGTCGTGCTGACTTCGACCAGCTGGCCGCGAATCCGCGCCGTGACAGCCGACGTGGTGACGGCCATCGATCAAGCCGCGAGCGTTCGGTACGCCGAGGTGACGATACCATGAGCGGCGCAGTCGATTTTTGCGATCAGCCGTGTGTCACCCGCCACGCGGCGCGGGTAGCGGCGTGACTGAATGGCTTGCCCCGACTCTGCGCGCATTCGCTGTCTAACAAGGACATGAGGCTGGCAGAGTGCCAGAAGTCATGGTCCGTGGTAGAATCATCGGGCGGGCACTCTGCAGCCTATGCCTGGTGTTAGATGGCTGCGCACAGTACAGCCGACGCGGTTGCAGCGACTGCGTCGGTGCGTGGCGTCGCTCGCCGCTGCGGCAGTTGCCCGTTCTGTACCCGGACGGGCGAGCCAACGGATGCGCCGAGTCTCTCGTATGCTTGCCATCGCGCCCGCGCCGCTTCCTATTTCAGCTGCTGCCGCGGCGCGCGCGGTGAGCCTATCCCCCCGGATCCCGCGATGAACTCCACCACTGTACTTGGTCTCGTGGCCGCGTGGTTTCTCTTCGGGATGGCGCGCATGGTGTTCACATCCAAGATGGTCGAGCATCGCATCGACCGTCCGGACCCGAGCCAAGCGATGGCGTTCACGTTGGCGGCGGCGAAGGACCGGATCAAGGTGGCCAACTACGATCCGCGCGGACAGCGGTTGTTGCCTTGGTACAGGGCGGTCACCACCACCTACTGGGTGATCGTGGGAGTCACGTGCGGGTTGGCACTGTTCTTCGGCTAAGCGGGCGTGTGCCGGGGATGCACGTGCACTGGCTTCCTCGGTCGGCGCGCATCTTCGCGCCGTCCTGGCAGATTTTCTCGCAGTGGAGCACGAATCGGCGTGTTCGGTGGCGTGCTCAGCCGCCGGGATATCGGCGCTGCGGTGCGCGAATCCGATGTGCGCACGTGGAGGTCGGTGGTGGCCATCTAACAAGGACATGAGGCAGCAGAGTGCCGGAAGTTTGGTCGCGTGGTAGACTCCTCGGGCGGGCACTCTGCAGCCTATGCCTGGTGTTAGGCTCCTCGAATCTGCATGACTATTCTTGTCTACGTTCTTATCGCATTCGCTGCGGGCGGCGCGGTGGGTCGCGGGGGCGGATCGCGTGTCACGGGCATTCAGAACCGTGGCGAACGAGCCGTCTCTACTGCG
>JANNVN010000143.1:0-2777 GCA_031414435.1 Gemmatimonadaceae bacterium | reverse complement strand
ACGCTCTCCGGGTCCGCGATGCCGGTTGGTTCCTGAGTGCCCCGTAACATCCTCGCCGCGCGCAACATCGTGCAGCTCCGTAGCGTGGCCGGCACCGGTGCGCTGCTGGCCTTCGACTTCGATGGAACGCTCGCCCCGATGGGCACGAACCCGTCGGGCACGAAGATGCGTGACGAGACGCTCGAACTGCTCACCAGCCTGGCCCACGCGGCACCCGTGGCGGTCATCACGGGCCGGTCGGTCGGAGACACCACCCCGCGGTTCCCGGGTGTGCCCCTGCTGGCGGTGATCGGGAATCATGGTGCGGAGCCGTCGCCTTTTGCGAAACGGGCGCTGCGGGAGGTGGCGGAGTGGCTTCCGCACGTTCGGGATGCGGTGGCGTCACTGCCTGGCACGGAGGTCGAGGACAAGGGCCACTCGGTCTGTGTGCACTACTGGAACGCCGCGGATCCGCGGCACGTCATTGCGTGCGTTGAACGCCTGCTGCCACAGCTGTCGCGGAAGGTGACGCTGATGCACGGCATTGGCCTCATGAACCTCGTGCCGCATGGGGCACCGAACAAAGGTGATGCCTTGCTCCGATTGATCGATGAACACCGACTGCCCGGGGCCGTCTTCGTCGGTGATGAACTCACGGATGAATCGGCCTTTCGCGCCGCGCTAGCCCCGCACAGTCTCGGCGTCCGCGTCGGCCGCTGGAGTGCGTCTGCGGCTTCGAGTTACATCGGATCGCAACTCGATATCGATGCACTGCTGCTGGAACTTCTGATTGGCAGCACGCGATCGCGGCGGGTGCGCGACCTGCAGCGTTCAACCGATACGCTGCCGCAGTAGCCGGCGAAGAGTCGCCATTTCTGCAGCGATCGCGCGACCCAGCCCGCGACCGACTGCGAGCACCACTGGACCGCAGAAACGCGGGAAACAGGCCATCATGAGTGCAACCCTAGGTGGCGATGCTGCAGAGGCCGACCCGGCCTCGCATATTGCCCACATGACACATCCAGCACATCAGCCGCCACTCCGCATCGCCGTACTTGGCGCCGGCTACATCGGGAGCGCTGTCGCGGCCGAAGCCATACGCCGTGGCCACGCCGCCTGGGCAGTGCGTCGATCCAGCGCTGCCGGGCTGCGTGACGGGGTGACCTGGTTGCAGGGCACCGTTGGCGGTCAACCAATCGCCGGCATGCCGGAATCACTGGACGCCGTCGTACTCACGGTAGCGCCATCCTCTGGAGCAGATGGCTACGATGCGACCTATCCGCCTGCCGCAACGGCAGCGCTGGCGCTGGCACGCGCGACCAATGCCCGTGCGCTGGTCTATACCTCCAGTACCGGTGTGTACGGCGAGCGTGACGGCGCGTGGGTCGACGAGGCCTCTCCTCGCGCCGGAGCTGGCGATGGCAATCGCGCCCTGATCGCGGCCGAGGACATCCTGCTGGCTGCAGACTGGGACGCGGTGACAATCCTGCGCGTCGCGGGGATCTACGGGCCGGGGCGTGATCCTCGCCCACGGATGCGCAACGCCAGTCTCTTGCCGCGGCGGGGCGAGTACTGGACGAATCTGGCGCACCGTGACGATATCGTCGCCGCGGTGATGCATGTCGTGGAGGCTCCAGCCGCGGCGCGCATCTTCAACGTGAGCGATGGCACGCCGACGATCGCAGCGGATGTTGCGAGGTGGCTCGCCGCGAGCGCTGGTGATGCGCCGGAGTCACTGGTCTTCGCCAGTGCGGAGCAACGCAGCCGGAACAATCAGCGCGTCAGCAATTCCGCACTTGTGGCCAGCGGCTGGTCACCGCGATATCCGTCGTTCCGCGTAGGATTCACCACCGGGCTCTGATCGTCCGGCCCGGTGGCGTTGAAGAAAGCTGTGAAGACTTGCCGAACTGCCTGAAGCGCGAGCGAGCAGTGCGCGTGTCACCGATCCCCGCCGCGCCAATCAGCCTTCAGCCGCCGAGCGACCTTCGGCAGCTGCGAACGTCAGCGAGGCACGACCGCCACGTGCGAAGGCGAGCAGCGCCGCTCATCCCCTGCAGGCATCGCCCCACCTACATCGTTCGCGCAGGCTCGACATGCTCGTGACGCGGCTTTCGGAACATGCGCAGGACGAGCAGCCCGAGCAGGATCGGGAGCCCGACAAACAGCAGCAGCTTCAGGAAGACGGCGGCTGCCAGTCCGAGCAGGATCAGCGTCAGGATCGGGATCCCCAGCAGCGAGCCGGCGAGGATCGGGCGAAGCGCGAACAGGCGGAGCAGGGCGGTCAGCATGGCGATACCGATGATGAAGGTTGGTTTCCTTACGACGCCGGCCCGGGAGAAGTTTCCCTGCTGCCTCGGCCGGTGACGTCGAGCCCGCCGACGATGCCCGCGGTCATCAGCGCCTCTGCCTGATGGCCCTGCGCGGCAAAGACGGCAATCATCGCGTCCGCGATCGCTCGTGCTTCCTCCGGCCGCCCAATGGCCAGCATTGCGGAACCGCTGCCGCTGAGGGTGGCGCCGTACGCACCGGCGGTCCGCGCCGCCGCGACAACCTGATCGTAGCCGGGAATGAGCTGCCGACGATAGGGCACGTGCAGCACATCGTCCAATGCGCGCGCGAGCAGGTCGTGATCACCTGTTGCCAGCCCGTGGACGAGTGCCGCGCTCCGTTGCACCGCGCAGACCGCGTCGCTGAATGACACATGTTTCGGCAGCACCGCGCGCGCCTCCGCCGTGGTCACTTCGAAGGGTGGCACGACGAACACGAAGGCCAGCGATGGATGCACCGGCAGTGGCGAG
>JANNVN010000142.1:0-1715 GCA_031414435.1 Gemmatimonadaceae bacterium | reverse complement strand
CCAGCGGCTCGAGCGCACCGTCTCCCTTGGTGCGATAGAAGCTGATCTGGCCGCTGACGCGATCCAGACTGTAGAGGAAATCCAGCCTGGCACGTGTGGCCAGATCAATCGGTCCGCGACCAGTTGCTGCCGTCACACCGTCTGCGTCGAGCAACGACAGTGTTCCGTTTCGTCCGAGCGCAAAGCCGGAGATGGTGTTGCTCGCGGTGTTCGACGTGTACGCAAACTTGCCGTCGCCGGAGATTGCAATCCAGCAGGCAGCACTTTCGGTGGTGGCGGCAGAGGCCGTGATCGTCTGCGGCACACCACGGCGCAGGCGATACGACGAGACTGCCGATGCGTCTGCAGCGCCACCGAAGGCTTCCGAGACGATCAGTTCTCCACGCTCTTCTGCGACGTAGAATCCGAACGGCGTCGCACCATTCGACACCGTGACGATCGGCGCCTCAGGGCGATCGAATCTGTCGAGACGGAAGGTCACGATGTTGTTGGTGGCTCTCTCCGTCACGATCAGGCGCCGTTCGTTGCGACTGAAGCCGATCTGTGCTGCGTCGGGAGCGCCGACGGTCAGCGGGCGTGCCGAGTTTGCGATCGGCTCAAGTCGACCGTTGCGACCAACACGGAAGCCGGAGATGTTGGCCAATCCTCCGTCGTTCAGCACATACAGCAGTTCATCGCTGATCGCCAGGCTGATCGGTTGCGTGCCGCCCGATGAAATCGTCTGTTCGAGGACGAGGGACGACCCGTCGACGGCAAAGACCGAGATCGTGTTGCTGCCGGCGTTCACCACGTAGAGATGTTCGGCGTATGCATCGAGCGCGATCCCAGCCTGGTTGCCAAGTCCACCACCGGTTCCTGTGCCGCCGGTGGGATAGGAAACCGGGTCACCGAGGCTCCCATCCCTGCCGCGTTCGAAGAACAGCACGGCATTGCCGGCGACCGCGTTCGTCGCCGTCGCAACGAACCGTGGTGCGCGACGCGGTGATGGAAACCGGCCAAAGGTCAGCTGCGGCAGGATCTCCGGTGTGGCTTCGGTACTGACCTCATCCTGTGCACAGGCCGTCAACGCGATGACGGCGACACTGGCAAGCAGAACACTTCGTACGCGCATGGGACGCTCTCGCTGAGGTGGTGACGTGTCGACGCAGTCCGTCGCATTCGCGCGGCAGTGCCGATCGTCAGGAGGACGGGTGGACCTCTGATGACAACACCCGGAATCCGATTCATCCGGCTCACCGCAGCTCACTGCATGCTGTTTGCGGTCACATGAGTCCGTGACACGACCCGATCCGCCCTGACGCTCACCGGCGCGGATCGTCTGTTTGCTGTCCACGCAGCACCTGCTCGCCCCATACCGCACTCACCCCTGTGTGGAACGCAGCGCACCAGACTCAGTCGGACACCTCCCAATCGGTACCTTTGCCGTCGGACGCAGCAGGTGGCGTCGTGCCCATGGTTGCCATCGGTGTGCGATCCGGCCCTGGCACCACGGATTCGGCGTTACGCACCGCGCGGCCCTCGTCAGGACTCTGGCGTCTCATGCGCCGTCCGTGGAATCATGCGCCGGCCATTGACCCCCGGTGGCCACCCAAACTCCCCCACTCGTGGCCACCCCAAACTCCCCCAGGTGGCGTGAGGGCGTGCGCCTCTAATCCGGGGGCCACCCGCGGGACGTTACGCTGCCTCTCTCACCGCGGTGAGGGAGGAAGGAGTGA
>JANNVN010000141.1:0-14653 GCA_031414435.1 Gemmatimonadaceae bacterium | reverse complement strand
CTAGTGGCCTGGAACCGAAGTTCGGGAAGCAGTCGCCGGTCGGAGCATCCCGGCTGACTGCGTTGAAAATCCTCGCAATACCGCTGGTATTGCTGTGGTTTTCGCCTTGCCATCCGGGCGCCCCATCCGGCTTTGTGCTATCCGAACTTCGATTCCACGCCACTAGATGTCATAGTCGCCGGTGCCTGACGGGATGGCGTGCGAAGGAGCGTGAGCGTTGTGCCATCATGGACAGCGTTCACGCTTTTCCGCAGCTGCCACGTCGCTGGACGGCAACTCGTCCATCTCGATCTTTCCCATGGAAGTCTGGCAGACGTCGAACACCGGCCTTCGAAGCGACTGCCGAGAGGCCTCGTTCTCCAGTCTTCGAGGCGCGACGCCATGTGCGGGCGGAGGTCGCGGTGCGATGCCCTCGTGCGCCCGTCAGCTCACCGCGCCCCCCGCTTCGCCGCCGTCGCATCCTGCACCGCCTTCGCGACCTCACGCACCCCCATCGCCACCGCGTTGATCGTCTCCGTCAGCAGCGGCGGCGCACCACCCGGCAATGCCTGCCTCGGCAGCGCCCCATGCTCCAGCCGGTCGAGCAGCTGTTCCAGCGCGAGCTGCGCGCGCTCCGCCTGCTTGCGATGGCCCTTCAGCAGTGCCCAGCCGGCGAACCCCATCCCGAGCACAGGAATCGTCGCGAAGCCGAGGAACAACGGCAGCATCGTCAGTGGCGCCAGCACTGATCCAAGCACCACCGGCACCATGCCCAGGGCGACACCAACAGCGGCGGTGACCAGGCCGCTGATGCGACGGGATGTCCGCAGTTGTGAGATGTCCGCATCGAGACGCACCGCGGTGCGCCCGTCGCCAATCGGACTCACCGTCACCGCAACTTCGCCCGCGCGCGTGAGCGTCGTCGCGGCCTGATTGCCCCGCAGACTGCGATCCAGTTCGGCGAACACGCCAGTGCGCTGTTCCCACGTCCGACGATTGCCGAAGCGCCGCTTGGCCGGCATCCGATACTCGCTGCGCATCCATTCCTCGAGCGCGGCCAGCACCACCTCCGGCGCATGCGGCACCGCGCGCGTCACGCTCACCGCCGCTGGCCCCATTACGCGCGCTTCCAGCCCGGTCTCCTCGGCCAGCACCACGCGCGTGCGCTCCTCGGCCAGCGCCTGCTGCAGCGCCGTTGGCGAGAGCCCCACTTCCTTGCCGATCTCGATCAGCTGCGCCTCGGTCATGCCATCGGGCGCCTCGGCAGAATTGGACGCGAGCTCCGACGCGCGCGCCAGAACGCGCTCCATGGCACCGCGATCAAGCGGCATCGGCGAAGAACCAGGAACCTGCACATCGTTGTCGGCCACGTGTCACTGTCCTGAAAGAGGAGCTCAACCCACCCTGCTGTGCTGCCTGCTGTGACGCTGGAAACCCCTTCCGGGCCGCCAGCCACTCAGCAATTCTGACCCTACGTCCCACTCCGGCCAGCGGTGTCAGCCGGAGCGCTTTCCGGCACGCTGCGTGGCGCCATCAGGCCATCGACTCGAGAACGACGGCGATACCCTGACCGCCGCCGATGCACGCCGAGCCAAGGGCGTACTTCTTGCCCAGAGTTCGCAAGGCATACGTGAGATGCGCGGCAATCCGTGCGCCGCTGGCACCCAGCGGATGCCCGATCGCAATCGCCCCGCCATGCAGGTTGAACTTGTCCATCGGAATGCCGAGCTCCTTCTGCACCGCCAGCGCCTGCGTCGCGAATGCCTCATTCACCTCGATCAGGTCCATCTGGTCGAGCGACAGCTGCGCACGCGCCAACGCCGTGCGAGCGGCGGTCACCGGCCCGATGCCCATGATCCTTGGCTCCACGCCGCTGACGCCCCAGCTCACGAGCCGCGCCAGCGGCGCAATGCCGCGCGCCTTCGCCCACTCGGCGCGGGCGATCACCAGCGCGCCAGCGCCATCATTCAGTCCTGATGCGTTTCCCGCCGTGACCACGCCGTCGGGTTTGAACACCGGCCGCAGCTTTGCGAGTGATTCGATCGTGCTGTCGGGGCGCGCATGTTCATCCCGCGCAAAGTCGACCAGCTGCTTGGTCTTCTTGTCCAGCACCGGCACTGGCACAATTTCGTCGCGAATCAGTCCATTGGCCCACGCATCGCGCGTGTTCTGCTGCGAGCGCAGGGCAAATTCATCAGCGGCCGCACGTCCCAGATGGTAGACGTTCTCCAGGTTCTCGGCGGTGACGCCCATCGGGGTCTGACAGTACGAATCGGTCAGTCCATCGAAGAGCAGGTCTTCGAGTTTCGGCGACGCGCCGTACGCCAGTCCCCACCGCAATCCGCGTGCGGCATGCGGAACGGTCGACATGCTCTCGCCGCCGCCGACCAGGCACACATCGGCATCGCCGGTGATGATCTCGTGTGCGCCGTTCACGATCGCCTGGAATCCCGAGCCACACAGTCGATTCACCGTCAACCCCGGAACCTCAATCGGGCACCCCGACTTGAGCCCGACATGTCGCGCGAAGTACACCGTGTCGGTGGTACTCTGGATCACGTTGCCGAAGATCGCATGCCCGATCTCCTTCGGCTCGATCCCCGCGCGCTCCATCGCTGCTTTCGCCGCAACCACCGTCAGATCGACGGCGGAGATGTCGCGAAACGTGCCGCCGAAGGTGCCAAACGGCGTGCGCGCTGCGGAAAGGATCACGATGTCGGTGGCGGTGCCTTGGGTGCCCATGGAATTACTCGAAGGAAGTGGAGTGCGAGGAATCGACTGCAGCTGGCAACTGTGAGATCCGGTGCCGCCGAGATCCTCACGGCGGGCGCAACAGGGATGATACCCCGATCGCGGAAAGCCGTGCCGGTGAGCCACGTTCCGAGGCCCCTGATGCGCCGTGCCTGAGCGAAGTCTCGAGCTGGAGCCCGGGTTCCTGTCGTCCCTCGCATCGGTGCCCACCGCGGCGTGGTATCGCTGGTTTGGTGAGCCGAACGGCGGCATCGTCCTGCCACAGGGCGCGCCGCTAACCCTGGTCGCCGCGTTCGCGCTGCCGGGCTCAGCGGGTCAGGCGGCCATCTGCGTCTTCGAGACCAGCGGACCTGCCGGTCCCGGTTCGCTCTCTCAGGCGGCGATCAAGCGGTGGCCGACCGATCCGCCGGACTCGGCGCCGCTGCTCCATACCGAAAAGGATTCTGGTGGGCATACCCGATGGGCCCTCGCCTCCGCGTGGGCTGATCCAGATCTTCGCCTCTGGCTGTGCAATGCGCTGTCGGCCGGCGCCTCACTGCGGTCAGAGGAGTGGGAGTGGCTCGCCACACCCGAGCGCGCGGCCGGCATTCGCGACTCGGACGGAGCGTCAGCGCCGCTCGACGGCCGCCGGCATGACGCGGTGCTTCTGCCTCCCGATGCGGTGGCCGTGGTGTACCGCCAGCTGACGCGCGGCGGCCAGCCGGAGCTGGATCTGCTGCGTCACCTCGAGCGCGTGCCGGGACTGCGCCTCGCGCCGGCGGTGCTCGGCTCGGCGATCATTCGCTCGCCGCGTGGCGAGCGAAGCGCCAGCGCGATTCTCGAAAGCATCGAGACCACATCGACGACCATGCGCGCGGGGTTGCTCGCGCGGCTCACGCCCGCATTCGCCGGTGACACGGCGAGCATGCCCGCCTCACTCGATGATGTGCGCGCCATCGGGACGATCACCCGCGAGCTGCACGCGTCGCTTGGGCGGCCGTTGGGACTCAGCACCGTGACAGGCGCGGTCGCTGCCACACAGGACGATCTCGAAGTATGGGTGGCCCGTGCCTGGAGTGCGATGACCCGGGCGACCATCGCATACCTCGCGGCGTTCCCCGGAGATGCGACGTCGCTTGCCCCGACGCTCGGACTGTTGCCAGGAAAGCTCCAGAGCTTTGCAGACGCTGCTGCCCGTGCACCGGGCCTGCTGCACCGCATTCACGGGAATCTGCGGCTCGATGCCATTCTGATCACGCCTCTGCGCGAGATGCGCATCGTGGGATTCGACGGCGAAACGCGCCTCGGCGACGCGGCACGTCTCGAACCGCAATCGCCGTTGCGGGATGTCGCTCAGATGCTGATGTCGCTCGCCGAGGTGGCGGCTGACGCCGTGGAGTTGGCCGGCGGCGAACCGGACGCCGCCGAGCAAGCCAGGCTCTGGACTCGCGAGGCACGCAAGGCGTACCTCGATGGGTATGGTTCGGGCGGCGGAGCACTCCACGCCCTGATTGCGATCTTTGAGCTGGAGCTCGGAGCGCTTCTCCTTGGCGGCATACTCGCCGGCGCCGGCGGAAGTCTGGCCGTGGCGTCGCATGTCCTGCAGCGATTGTCGCGGACTGTCGGCTGAACTGCGGTGGTGAACGGTGTAAGATGAGAGTCGTGTCTCCAGCGCTTCAACGGACCATCCCCAGCACGCCCAATGACGCGCGTCAGGCCGGCGCGACGACTGTGTGCCCACGCGAGCCCCGTCTGCGATGACCATCCACGTCAGCATCGTCGTGATCGATACGGGGTTCTGTACGGCACGCTCGGCGCTCGTGGCGACGGGCACCGGCTGGCAGGAGATCGCGTGCCACGCACCGGCGTTTCTGCTGCGGCACCCGACCCACGGCGTGGTGCTCTTCGATACGGGGTATGCGCCACGACTCTTCGATGCGTTTGCGCACTGGCCGGACAGACTCTACAAGTATGCCACGCCGACGACGCTTGGTCGCCCAGTGGTACAGCATCTTGCCGGCTTCGGTGTGACGCCGGGTGACGTGGCGACGATCATCGTGTCGCATCTGCATGCGGACCACGTCGCCGGGCTCCGGGATTTTCCTGATGCATCCTTCATCGTGTCGGCTGAGGCTCTCGCGCTTCAGCAAAGCGCGCGTGGCATCGATGCCGTTCGGCGCGGCATTCTCCAAAGTCTCTTCCCGGATGACTTCCCGCACCGTGCACATTCGGTCCACCGGTTCGGGGATCTGGCGCTGCCACACCTCGGCCCGACACACGATCTGTTCGGTGACGAAAGCATTCGACTGGTCTCGCTGCCGGGACACGCGCGAGGACAGATGGGCGCGTTGGTGCAGACCGCGCGTGGTGAGGTGCTGCTCTGTGCCGATGGTGCATGGACGTCGCGCGCGTTTCGCGAGATGCGTGCGCCCCACTGGATCACCGGCGCGATGCAGGATGATGTGTCCGGACTGCGGAAGACGTTGCGTGCCTTGCACGAGTTTGCACTCGCCCGCCCCGATGTCGTGATCCTGCCGACCCATTGCCCGGAAACGCTGCGCTGGCCCGGCGACGCGTGAGTCGGCTCGACATCGCAACCGCATACATCGCGGCCCGCTGGCGTGCGGCAACGTTGCATGGTACCCGGCTCGCGGAATGGCAGCATCAGCGTGCGACCACGCTCGTCCGCTCGGTGCGGCGGGGAAGCCCCTTTTATCGTGAACTCTGGGCCGGGATGCCCGAGAGCGCATGGCGCACCTTCCCGACGGTCGACAAGCATGCGATGATGACATCGTTCGATCGCTTCACGACCACCGGCATCACGCGCGAGGCGGCGATGTCGGTGGCGCTCGATGCGGAGCAGCGACGCGATTTCAGTTCGACCATCGATGGTTACACTGTCGGGCTGTCGAGCGGCACATCCGGTCACCGTGGTCTCTTTCTGGTCAGCCCGCAGGAGCAGACCCGTTGGGCCGGGACGATCCTCGCGCGCGCGATTCCCAATCTGCGCCCGGGGCACCGCGTGGCGTTCTTTCTGCGCGCCAACTCCCGTCTGTACGAGCGCACTTCATCGGCCGTTCGGTTTCGGTTCCTCGACCTGATGGATCCGTTGCCCAACGTTCTCGCCGTGCTGAATGACTTTCAACCGCAGCTCATCGTCGGGCCTCCGTCCCTGCTCGGTCAACTCGCCGATGCCGTTGTGCGCGGGACGTTGCGCGTCCGCCCGACGCGACTGATCTCGGTGGCGGAGGTGATCGAACCGCACGATCGGCAGCGCATTGAATCGGTGTTTCAGGCGCCTGTCGGCGAAGTGTACCAGTGTACGGAGGGGCTGATCGCGGTGACGTGCCGGCATGGCTCATTGCACGTGCAGGAGGATGTTCTGGTCCTGCAGACTGAGTCGCTGGCCACTGACGATGTGTCGCGAGTGACACCGATACTCACCGATCTTTGGCGCCACGCGCAGCCGATCATTCGCTATCGACTGGGCGACATCCTGCGACTCGAGGAGTGTGGCTGCCGCTGCGGGTCGAGCTGGCGCCGCATCGCCGCCATCGAGGGGCGGCAAGACGATCTCTGCTGGTTCCCGCAGTCCAGCGGTGTTCTACGTGTCGTGTTTCCCGATGCGCTCCGGCGCATGGTGCTGCTGGCCGCAGACTGTATCGTCGAGTATCGTATCGAGCAGCACGCGCCTGGCGCGCTCCATCTTCAGATCGATCTCGAGGCCGGACAGGATTTCGCCGCGATTGCGGCCTTGCTACGTGACACCATCGAATCCGAACTGCGGCACTACGACTGTCATGACGTTGTCGTGACCATTGAGCAGGGCGTGCCGCCTCGTCAGCCGGGCGTGAAGCGGCGTCGGGTGGTCTGCAGCTGGCGCCGAATGGAACCGTTGCCGATGCCCGGGGGACAATGACACACATGACTTTCCCGTCACCGGTTTCCATCACCGCGCTCCCCGCCCGCATCGCTGGTATCGGCGCATACCTGCCGCCGCGCATCGTGACCAACTCGGAACTCGAGGCGGAACTGCAGCTCGAGCGGGGCTGGATATTCGATCGGACGGGCGTTCAGGAACGACGGCGCTCTGCGGGCGAGAGTTCGGCATTCATGGCCGCTGCCGCGGCACGCGATGCGCTGGCGATGGCCGGCCTCACTGCCAATGACCTCAGCGCAATCATCGGAGCATCGAGCACACCGCAGCAGGCCATTCCGTGCACTGCCGTCTTCGTGCAGCGCGAGCTCGGTGCGGCGGAAGGAGTGGCCGCTTGCTTCGACGTCAATGCGACCTGCCTGTCGTTTGTTGCGGCCTTCGAGGTTGCGGCGCGTCTGGTTGCCAGCGGCGCACACCGGCATGTGCTGGTATTCAGTGCCGAGTGCGCCGCACACAGTCTCAACCCGGACGAGCCCGAGAGCGCGGTGTTGTTCGGCGACGCGGCCGCCGCAGTCGTTGTGTCGCACGCTGGTGAGTCGGGGAGTGGATTGCACACTACCCGGCTCCAGACGTGGCATAGCGGTGCCGAATTGAGTCAGATCAGCGGCGGTGGAACGCTCCATCATCCGAACGATCCAGAGACCACCGCGGCGCACAATTTCTTTGCGATGCGCGGACCGCAGCTCTACCGCAAGGCGGCACCGCTGTTGCTTCCGTTCATGGATGCCCTCTGCTCCAGTGCAGGATGGGAGCGCGCGGATGTTGATGCCGTCGTACCGCACCAGGCCAGCCGCCACGGCATCGAACTTGGCTGGAAACTGCTTGGATTCCGCGAGCAACAGATCGTCGTCAATCTTGCGACCCGAGGGAACTGCATCGCCGCGTCGATGCCGCTCGCGCTGGCGGAGGCCGTCGCGTCTGGACGCATTCAGCGTGGCGATCGGGTCCTGCTGTTCGGGCTTGCGGCCGGCCTCAGCCTCGGCGGAGCGGCGCTCACCTTCTGACGCTCACGCGCCGGCCGTGTGCGCGCGAGTGTCCGGAATGGTGCTGCGCCGTCAGTACTTCTTTTCCCGCCGCGGTGCAGCGCCGGGAATACCCGGCAGCGCGCTCACGTCGCGCCCGCACGTTACGCAGTAGTGCCACGTTGATTCCACTTCACTGCTGCATGCCGGGCACTGCGCGAGTGTGACATTCATGCCGCAGTGCGGGCAGAAGGTCACCGCTCGCCCCGGTGGCAGGGCGCCGGTGCAATACGGGCAGGGACCGCCCTTGTCGGTGACGGCTTGAGTGGTCATCGCCGTCACTCGCGCGACGCCAGCGTCTGCAGCGCGCGCTCGAGCGGCAGCACATCCAGCGATGACGGGCGATCCGGCCAGGTATCGCGCCAGCAGACGACGAGATCGCAGGCGGCGGGATTACGTCCTGCGTCGCGGAACTGCCGACTTTCGAGCTCGAACTCAATGCGAAGACGCGCCCACTTGCCGGGCGCGATCTGCCGCTTGGCTTCGCAGCGCGGATATCCACTCGACATCGCTTCGACATTGAAGCCGAGTTCGCGCGCCACCATGCCGAACAGAAAGATCACGCCACCCACATCGACTGGCGCGTGACGCACACCGCGAAAATCGATCGGATCACCATACACCGATGGCACGGACAGTGGCGTGATGCGCGAGAGCGTCTGTGCGTTCGCGATCGTGACGCCATGCGCCTGGTGCAGCGGCGAATTTGCTGACGGATTGGCAAGGGAAGCCACCGGTGGAACCAGCTGCGGCAGATCCGCCACAGAGGCGAGTGCTGCGGTGGCACTGCCGGCCGGTTGCGGCACCAACTCCGGAGCTGCGTGTGCCGGCATTCCGTGTACCGGCGTTGCGTGTGCCGGCGTTGCGTGTGCCAACGTTGCGTGTGCCAACGTTGCGTGTATTGGCGTTGCCGCGAGCGCGTCAGTCTGTGCCGACGGTACCGCCGTTGTCGGCATCGCCGTAGCCGCTGCATTCGGCCCAGCTGTCTGTTCGGAGCGCGCCAACTCCGCATCTTCGCGGTCCATCACCGCACCGATCGCGATCGCATCCGACACCGCGCCATGGAGATCCACCACATGCGCCGGTGCGTCGTCCTCGGGTCGCGCCAGCGGTGGTCGCACGTCGGCGCCGATCGGCATCCGCACCGCACCCACGCGCACTTCGGCCGTCTGGATCCGGCGCAGCAGTCCGGTGTCAGGGTCAGGCGATGCCAGTTCCTTGCGAATCACCGCAACCGTGTCGGGATCGCAGACCAGCCAGCCCTGCTCGCCCGCCAGCATCTCGAGCACCGCATGCTCATAGTCCTGCAGCGTGTCGACGCCCAGCTCGTTGCGGTACGTCCGGTACGGCACCAGAGACTGCACGATTTCGGAGACACGGAAGGGAGCCCGAAGCTGATCCGGGCCGCCAGCCGAGAGTGCACGGATCAACCGGTCATGAATCCGATCGAGCAGAGTAGGGTCAGCGGTCATCGCTGCAGAATATGGCTGCGTCACGGTGCGGGAAGGGATCTGGCGGGTGCAAATGATGCTGCGTTTGGAAAGACCGATGGTGGACCACTCTTGCGAACAGCCGAAGGCAATGACGCCATCCACGACGAGAAGCCTGAATCGATCAACCCTCCCGACTGCGTCTGGTTCGCTGCGGCGGTGGTGGCGAGATGATTGGCCCATTCATTCTGCGGATGCCCCGCGTGGCCACGCACCCAGCGCCACTCCACTTCGTGTCCCCCTGCCGAGACGACCGAAAGCGCCTGATGCCACAGTGCCAGATTCTCGACCGGCTTGCCGTCAGCCTTTCGCCATTGCTTGCGAGCCCAACCGTGAACCCACTGTGTCATCCCGTCCACCAGATATCTGGAGTCCGTGGTGAACACCACACTCAGCCGTTCGCCCTTGGCGGAGAGGTGCGTAAACGCCTGAATGACGCTCTGCAGCGCCATTCGGTTGTTGGTCGTGTCGGGCTCGCTGATCCAGAAATCTCTGCAGACCAGCTCGCCAGATTTCAGTTGGAACTCCACCAGGCCGCCGGCACCGCCAGGCGTGTCGCCCTGCTTCCCGTTCCCAAGACAGCTTTCGTCGGCGTACACGGCGACGAGCGGATACCGAGCGCTCAACGCACCACCTCGAGTCGTTCGATGTCGTCGATCTGGATCAGCAGCTCCAGGCCGCTCGACGGATTCTGCGTCACCAGGAGTTCCCGACCACCTCTCAGCGTGATGGACTCAGGAATCAACACCAGCTCGGCGCCGTTGATCCGGAGGGCAACGCGTGAGCGATCGACGATCGCGCGCTCGAGGGCGTCGTACTGTGCTGCGGTCAAAGCCAGGTCCGGGAAAGCAGGGTCAGGAACACCAATCGAGGGCAAACGCCGTCAGCACCGCCACCGTCCGGTCGATCTCCGACAACGGGACGTACTCGGTCGCAGCGTGCGCGAGCGCAATATCGCCTGGGCCGAAACAGACTGCTGGAATCCCCGCGTCATTCAGCAGAGCCGCGTCCGTCCACGCGCTCAGGCCCTCGATCGCAGGCGCGTGGCCGCACACCGTGGCGTAGGTCGCGGCGAGTCGTTCAACCAGCGGCGCATCAATGGCTACATCGCTCGGCCCCTGCGCCGTGTCGACACGGACTGTGACTGAGAGCGTCGGCTCCGCCAGGCGAAGTTCGTCGAGGATCGCCGTCACTTCACGAAGGACGGAGTCTGTGGTTTCTCCCGGCAGCGTACGACGCTCCACGCGCAGCGTGCAGTGCTCCGGGTAGGTGCTCCATCCGACACCACCGGCGATCGTGGACGCGTGCAAGGAGCCGCGGCCGAGGAGGGGATGCGTGCGTGTCGGCAGCACGATCCGCTGAAATCGCTCGAGGGCGGTGAGCACGAGCGCAGCGTGCTGAATTGCGTCGATGCCGATCTCGTAGCGGCTGCCGTGCGCCGCGCGGCCGGTGAAGCCGAGTTCGAGCCAGACGAATCCTCGGTGCGCCGGACAGATCGCCAGTCTGGTCGGCTCCGTGACCACCGCGACATCCGCCCGCGTGCCGCGCTCGAGCATCGCTCGTGTGCCGAGCGACTCGAACTCCTCATCGATCACGGCGGCAACGATGATCTCTCCCCGCAGTCCGCGCTGGGCGGCCTGCCATGCGGCGACACTCATCGCGGCAACGCCCGCCTTCATGTCGCAGCTGCCGCGTCCGTAGAGCAAGTCCCCGTCAGTCACGGGTGCAAACGCTGGATGGTCCATGCCTTCGATGCCGACGACATCCAGATGGCCATTGAACATCAGCGTCGGTGCGTTCTCCGACGGCGTACCGATGCGCGCGAGCAGGTTTGCGCGCCCGTCAACCACATCCTGCCACTCGAGACGAAACCCCCAGCCACCAAGCACCTCGGCGAGGACGTGCGCGCATCCCGCTTCGCCGGGGGCTCCAGGTACCAGCGTTGGATTTCTCGAGTCGACGCGTACGAGCGTTTCGGTCAGGGCGCGCGCGTCGCCAGGGCGGATCGGCATCAGGTGCTCCCGTTCGTGACGGACATGAGCGTGCTGGTAACGGCGTGGCAGGACTGATTGCGCATCGCCATCACTCGCTTCCATTGGTGACGTGAACCTGTACTCCCTGAAGCGCAACCTGAAGCGGCAGGAGTTGCGCGTGCTCGCTGAGCGCAGTGCGTACCGCGTCCTCGCGACCTTCGCCCGCAATGACCAGCACGCAGCCCCCGCCTGAGGCGCCGAGGGCCTTCGTGCCGAGCGCGCCGGCAGCGGCAACATCGCTGACGATCCGATCGATGAGCGGCGTCGAGATCGTGGGGTGCAGCGCGCGCTGGGCCTGCCACTGGTCTGCAAGCAGCTGGCCGAGGCGATCAAGATCACCTGCGGCGAGCGCGACGGCCATCAGCGGCGCCAGCGTCACCATTCGCGCGAGTGCATCGCACGTCTTCGGGTCGTTGGTGCGGTACGCATCCAGGACAGCGGTGATGGTGCGCGCCGACATCCGTGACTCGCCAGTGAATGCGATCATCGTCCGTCGCTCGAAGATCGTCACGGCTGACTCTGACAGCGCGATCTGTTCGACGTGCGTCTCGGCTCCACAGCGCAGGAGCAACGCGCCACCAAAGGCCGCCGCGTAGTGATCCTGACACCCGCCAGCCAACCCCATCGTTTCACTTTCCGTCCGCCGACTCAGCTCGGCCAACTCCTGTGGCGAAAGAGCCTCGTCACGCCACTCGGCGAGCGCCGCAGCGAGGGCAACACTAGCCGCCGACGATCCTCCGAGGCCTGAGCCGATCGGAACGGTGCTCTTCAGGGCAATCGTCACGTTCGGCATCGCCGCGCGCTCCCAGGCCGCGCGGAGGAGCGCCTCACCCGGCGGCGCTGGACGAGCCAGCCCAGCCTGAACCGATGCGACGGCGCGCAATTCGATCGCCACGTTGCAGACCGCGCCGCCGACCTCGGTGGTGTACGGCGCAACGTCCGTCCAGCCACCGGCAAGATCGACACGGGCCGGCGCTGAGGCCGTGACAACGCGCGTCGTCATCGCTGGAGAGAATCAGGCGGCATGGATCGCGAAGCTATTCGGGACAGCGTGGCGGGGAAATGAAGACCGCCCGCATGCCTGGTGGCGATGCGGGCGGGCGGAGAATTCGAGGGCGGAACTCCGCCCATTCATCACTTCTTCTTTGCGGCCGGCTTGGCAGGGGCCTTTGCCGGAGCTTTCGCCGCAGCCTTTGCCGGGGCTTTGGCTGGAGCAGACTTTGCCGCAGGCTTTGCGACGACTGCAGGGGCCTTTGCTGCTGGCGCCTTGACAGCCGCAGGGGCCGCCTTCACCGCAGGAGCCTTCGACTCAACCGTTGCTGCCGGCTTTGCCTCTGCTTTCGCGGCCGGTTCGGCCTCTGCCTTTGGTGCGGCGGCCTTGGCGACAGACGTCTTGGCGAGCGGAATCACCGTCGGCTCAGGGATCGGCGACGGCGGCGCAACCTTGACGGGTGCTGGAGCAGGGGACGAGATCGTCGGGGGACCAGCCGTAGGACGTCCGGCGTTGGCAACCGGCGTCAGAGGCAGCGAGAGCGACTCGGCCAGACTTGCCAGCGGCTGGACCTTGGCGGCGGTCGGCTTCCCCGGGGCTGTCTTGGTAGGCGGCGGCTCCACCGGCTTCCGCTTCGAGGCGTAGTCCTTGACTTCGTCCAGCAGCGCCTGCGCATCCTCCGTCGACATCAGCGCGCGACGGCGGAAGTAATCCACCACGTCGCGAGCGCTCTCCGGGCTCAGTTCAGTGTCGTCCATGGCGGCACGCACGATGTTGCGCAGCGCATTCGCCATCTTGCTGCCGGCCTCGAACTGGATCTCGTTGGCACGAGCGGTCATCTCCGCGACGGTGTCGCGAATGTCGGTGCCACGGTGACCAGGGCTACGCTTTACAGGGACCGGCGCGGGCGCCACTTCCGTGGCGGGAGCGACGGGCACGTCGGGAGTCATGGGTTCCATACAGATTGATTGGCGCCATCGCGTCGGGACAGACAGCCGCGGATCGGCGCGTCGAATACGTCGCAGGCCACGTCAGCGCACCCTTGGCGCAACGCGGCTAAGTAACAACTGCGGAAGAATACGATATCGTCACTGAAGCGCAAGTGCTTCGCTGACATAAAGTTCCAGACACGGCGCTGCAAACGAAAGATGAAATAACCATCACTGACAAGACATGAACGTGACATCATTACCACTCAAAGGCGTAAAGATCCTTGATCTGAGTCGCGTTCTGGCCGGACCGCTGTGTAGCATGACACTCGCGGATCTCGGTGCCGACGTGATCAAGGTCGAACGCCCTGACGGCGGCGACGAGACGCGGGGGTGGGGACCACCTTTCGATGTGCGCGGCGAGTCGGCGTACTTCCTCAGCGTCAATCGCAACAAACGGTCACTCGCCGCCGACCTCGAAAACCCGGAGGACCGGGCGCTGGTACGCGATCTTGCCCGGACTGCCGATGTTGTGCTCGAGAACTTCATTCCTGAATCATTGTCGCGAAAGGGAATCGATAGTGCTTCGATACTGGCTGATAATCCGCGTCTCATTTGGTGCTCCATCGGCGGCTTCCCGGACGAGCCGACCCGGCCTGGCTACGACTTTACAGTGCAGGCGGAATCGGGGTGGATGAGTGTGACGGGCGAACCGGGAGGTCGCCCGATGAAGACCGCCGTGGCATTGATCGACGTGATCACGGGCAAGGACGCCGCGATCGCAATCCTCGGCGCCCTCGTCGCCCGACGCTCCAGCGCACCTGCCGACCGACACCTTCGCGTGACTCTCGTCGGGAGTGCGCGGGCCGCGCTGGTCAATGTGGCCCAGAATGCCCTGGTCTCCGGTGCGGAGGCGCATCGCTGGGGGAATGCGCACGCCAACCTGGTGCCGTATCAGCTCTTTGAGACGGCAGACCGACCGATTGTGATCGCCATCGGCAGCGACGCGCAGTGGCAGGCTTTCACAGGCGTTCTTGGCGACGACGCCGTCGCTGCAGACGACACACTGAAGACGAATGCTGGTCGCGTGAGCAATCGTGTGCGCTGCGTCGACGCCATTGCGCGGCGGCTGCTCACGGACTCCGCCGCGCAATGGAAGGCCCGCTGCGAGGCCGTCGGTGTGCCGGTTGGCGAGGTTCGCTCGGTCCTCGAGGCCTTGGCGGAGAGTGGTGCCTCGCCGCTGACGGGCGTGCCGTCCAGCGTTGGTGGTGCCGTCTCCCGCCCGCCGCCCTTGCTCGGTGAACACTCGGCCGACATCCGGCGCCACGGCTGGGGGGCCGACCGAGCTGAAGCTTGACGTCGTTCGAGCGCGTGTGATCGCGTGACGTTGCCCGGCATGTGTCGTCTCATGGGTGCCATGGGAACACTCGTCATGCCAGAGCGGAAGTTGTGGGGGACATCGCACGGTGGTTATCGTGCCGATGTGCAAACTCCCCCTCAAACACTTCCTGCTGACATCGCCGAGCAGGCGGACGTCGATGC
>JANNVN010000140.1:0-15821 GCA_031414435.1 Gemmatimonadaceae bacterium | reverse complement strand
CCACGCTCCGCTTCCGCCTGAATCAGCAGCCGCTCGCGCGGCGGCAGTCGATCCGACAGCGAGAGGGCCTTCGTGATGGCAGAATCGCCGAGGGGCACGTTATTGAGCTCGTACTCGACGGACGCAATCCCCGCATAGGCTGCCGCGAAGCCACTGTCGAGTGCCACGGCACTCATGTACAGCGCTCGCGCATCGTTGAACAGCGCGCGTCGGAACGCGTCGCGCCCACTGGCGAGGAGGCGCAGCGCCTCGAGTGACCCGGTCGTCGCGCGTGGCAGCAGCACGGCCGATGCGATGTCGGTTTGCGTGTCACCGAGATCCCGTCGGAGCTTTGCAGCCAGTTCGTCCAGCGCGGGCAGGAGCGCGTCGGCGGCCGCGCGCGCCGTGTATGTCTGGATCGCCGTTCGACTCGATGGATCGAACACGCGAAGCGTCAGCAGTCGCGCTGTGCCCGTTGGGGCGACGCTCAAACCGACGACGTAGCGCGCCCCTTCGCGCTCCGCCACTTCGAGGGCCGTCGCCTCGGACAGCGACAGATTGGTTGCAGGACGCTCCATGCGCTGCAGCGCATCGCTGATCGCTGCCGGACTGACCAGGCGAACGCGAGCGGATTGCTGGAGTGCGCTCTGCAGTGCCAGCGTGATCGCGCTCGCGTTCGCGGAATCGTCGGCTGGCATCTGCACATCGGCCAGCAGGATCTGGTCACCGACGCCGAGCGGCAATACCGGGCGCTGCGTTCGCGACCAGACGAAAACGGCAACGGCAACGGTCAGTGCGATGAGCGCGGTCGGAACAGGCCACCGCGATCGGCGGCGCGTGGTCGCTTGCGCACGTGGGGACGCTGCGGGGATCGGCGCCGGAGGCTCTGGGGGATCGAGCAGCAGCGGCGCAGGGTCCGGTCCGCCGGACTGCACCGGCTCGGGGTCCGGTCGGCTCGCCTGCACTGCCTCGGGGTCCGGTCGGCTCGCCTGCACCGGCTTAGGGTCCTGTCGGCGGCCCTCCTGCACCGGCTCGGCCTGAGCGGTGACGGTGGGCAGAGCCGGCACCAGCGGTATCGGTGCCGAAACGATCGTCGGCAGCGCCCGCAAGCGATCGACCTCGGCCTGCACCACCGGATCGACGTCATCGCCATCTGCTCTTGCAAGTGCATCGTATCGCCGACCGTATGCGATGGCCGCATCGCGATCTCCGAGCTGCTCCAGCGCGCGCATGTGTGCCAGAGCGCGCCGCGCACTCAGAGGATCGAGCTCGACCAGGCGACCGGTCCAGCCCACCAGCTCCGTTGGTTGCGCCGCCGCGGCAGTTGCCAGTTTGTCGATCGACGCGATCGCCTGGCGCGTCGTGCGTGCTCGTTCATCCTCGGCCCAGCGCTCGAACTCTGTGGCGCCAGGCACGAAGAAGCCGTCGAGGAACGGACCGACGTACAGCGCTGCCGCCGCCGCGTGATCTCCGCGGGCCACCGCAGCGCGGAAATCGACCAGGTCGGCCGTCATGATCTCCGGCAGCAGGGCCAGCTCGGTCACGCCGTCGAGTGGTGACGTCCCCAGTTCGCGGCGCAGGTTGTAGACGATCTGGTTCAGCGCGTGCCTGCCCTTGTCGGCATCGGCGTCCGGCCAGAGCAGAAAGAGCAGTTTCTCTCGCGAGATGCCTGCCGGCGCCGATCCCGCTGCCACGGCGAGGACTGCCAGGCGCCGTCGCTGGTTCGAAAGCTCCGTCGTGCTGCCGTCATCACGCACGACACGCAGCCCGCCGAAGGTCAGAAGTCGAAGCATTGCAATGACTTTGGCTCGTGTGATCGGCGCGTGACCGCGACGTGAGATGCCGACCGTACAGTCTCTCCGATCGATGTCGCGACTGCGCGATACCGGTTCGCCCGACAACGGGCAATCTCCTGAGCGAGGTCTAACGTGCCCCGTATCCCGGCGCTACCTGTGGCGGCTCTCGTCGTCGTTCTCGGTGCCATCTCGGTACCGCTTCCAGCGCAAAGCCCACCCCCGGGCTCGCCCCCTGCCGACTCGGCGCCGGCGAAAAAGCTCGGGCGGTTCGGCCGGCTCCGCGCCAAGGTCCTGCCGAATACGACGTATGCCGGCCGCCTGATCGCGCCAATTCTCACCGAGGCGACGGAAAAAGGTGTCCCGGGTTTGCATGTGCAGAATACGATCCACGAATTCACCGGGCCCAGCGGCGACTATCCGGCGCTCGCGAACGGTCCCGCCGACCAGCTCGCGGAGCGGCTGCGGAAGTTGATCCGCGAGGAATTCGGGCAGCAGTCAAAGGTGCAGGACTCGATCGGCACCTCGGCGAACGCAATGCTCGCGACGGTGACCGGCAGCGCAGCGTCCACGTCGGTGGCCTCCGGCCTGCAACTGCCGGCGGACGTGCCGGCTGCGCTGCGTGCCGGCCGACTGTCGCTCACCGGCATCAACTGGAGTGCGGGGGACATGTCGCTCCGGTCAGCGCTGGCGAGTGAGCTCAAGCCTGTTGCAGCGGCCATGAACCAGCTCGGTGGTCAGTGGCGCATCGAGGTTGCAGTGACGGCCGCCGAGGGGGGCGAGGAAACGGCGCGGCTTCGGTCCCTGCTGCTCCAGAATGCTCTCGTCAGCGCTGGCGTGATGACGGTGAATGGCGGGCGCGCCGTGTGGCGTCCATCGAAGTACGCCGAGGCTGCGGCGCTCCGCGTAGAGGTGGTGCGGCCATGACACACTACTTCCTCTCCCTCCACATCGAAACGGGTACCCTGATGCCACGCATCTCCACTCTCCGCGCCGCCATCGCCTGCATCGCACTCTGCGTCACGACGGCGTGCGGCGCGAAGGACCGTGCTGACGAAATCGCCGCCGACTCGACCGCGTCGCCGGCACCGGCACCACAAATCGTCGACGTCGGCGCAGAAGCCGCCGTGCCTGACTCCGAACGCGCGTTCGGCCAGGTGATCGTCAGCAACGCCAAACCGTCGACCGGCGACAGCGTGATTCAGATCACCCGCCGTGCTCCGGTCGAGCTGCCGGGTGCCGCATCCGCCGTCACCGTCGAAGGTGTGTCGGGTGCCGTGCAGCACAGTTTTCTGATCGTCTTCGATTCAGCCGGCGCGGTGAAGATCGTCACGCACAAGTGGCACAACGCCGACAACAGCGTCGTCGCGCAGACGGATTGCGGTTCACGCTCGAAATGTTCGCCGCGTCTGGTGGGAGCCGATCCGAACTCCCGTACGCTGCTCTTCACGCGGTTGGTGCTGACGGGGCTGGATGGCAATACAGCACAGGAGGCGACGTCGACGCTCACCGGGGCCGTGCCGTGACTACGGTCGGCGCTGCGCTCCGCAGATAGGGCGCCCGACCCGCTGCGCGACCCGCAGGCTTCCGTCTCGTACTCGTCGTCGATCCCTTGGTGAGGAGGAGTGAGGCGTGCGGAGTGCGGATGGGCTCGCCAGCTCGGGGCGCCGTGCTAACCCTGTGTGCAAGGTTTGCGCACTCCCGCCTCTCCCATTCGCACCCTCCAACCAATTGGGAGATTTTCAGATGAACATCCGCACCATCACCGTCGCAGCCTTCGCCGTCGTCGCCCTCGCTGCCTGCAACAAGCCGGCAGACAAGCCCGCCGTGACCGACACGACCGCACCGGCCAACGCGACTCCGACCGTTGCCCCGACGGACTCGACCGCGAAGGTCGATTCCACCGTACCGAAGGCCATGACGGACTCGGCCAAGCCGACCGCCGACACCGCGAATCCGGCGAAGTAGTAAAAACAGTCAACTGATCGCGCTTTGGTAGTTGTAGAACGGGGGGTCGCGGTGCTGCCGCGGCCCCCGTTGGTGCGCGTGGCAACGCCGCCGAAGTCTCGCAGCGCCACTAGCTTGCGCCGCGTGTCTACCATCTGGTCCGCCTTCGCGATCACCGCTCCCGGCCTCGCCCCCGTCACTGCGGCCGAGCTCGCCGCACTCGACATCCCGCACGAACCTCCCACTCCGGACGGGGTCGCTTTCTCGGCCGATTTCCGGACCATCGCCCTCGCCAACCTCTGGCTCCGCACCGCCTCGCGCGTGATCGTGCGGCTCGGCGAGTTCAAGGCGCAGGGTTTCGCCGATCTCGAAAAGGGCGCCGCCCGGCTGCCCTGGGGCAAGGTCCTGCTGCCCGGTCAGCCGATCTCGGTGCGCGTCACCTGCCGCAAGTCGCGTCTCTATCACTCCGACGCGGTGGCCGAACGAATCGTGCGACAGATCTCGAAGCACTTCAGCGTCGACGCACCGGTGGTACGACTGACCGACGCCGATGACGAGGACGCGCAGACCGAGGAAGCGCAGCGGATCCTGGTGCGCATCGTGAACGACGTCTGTACCGTCAGCGCCGATACCTCGGGCGAGCTGCTGCATCGTCGCGGCTACCGGCAGGCCATCGCCAAGGCGCCGCTTCGCGAAACGGTTGCCGCCGCCTGCCTGCTGGCCTGCGACTACGACGGCACGCAGCCCTTCCTCGACCCGATGTGTGGTTCGGGGACGTTTCCGATCGAAGCGGCGATGATTGCGCGCAAGCAGGCCCCCGGTCGCGCGCGCCCCTTCGCGTTCGAGCACTGGCCTGGCGCCGATCGCGATGTGCTGCCGAACCTGCGCCGCGCGACCAAGGCCGCCGGAGAAGATGTGGCCGAGTTGCCGATCGTTGGCAGTGATCGCGATCCCGGTGCAATCCGCATGTCACGCGAGAACGCGGCGCGCGCTGGCGTGGAGAAGATGATTCAGTTCGAGCAGGTCACGCTCGATGCGATCGAGCCGCCGGCCGAGTCAGGGCTCTGGTGCAGCAATGCGCCGTACGGGCGTCGCGTTGGCAATACCGATGCGTTGACGGGACTGTTCGTGCAGATCGGCAAACTCGCGCGCGGTGCATTTGCGGAGTGGCGGGTGGCGCTGCTGATGGCGGAGCAGAGCCATGTGAAGGCGCTGCAGTCGCCGACCACCGAGATTCTGCACACGCGTGTGGGTGGGATCCAAGTCGGGTTCTACGGAATCGAGGTGTAGTTGCAGCCACATGTGCAGCAACATGGAGGAGACCTTGCACCGACGGTGCGGGCCTCCTCCATGCGTGCCAGTGCTACCGTGCGTTGGTTGGTTTCACCGTGATGCTCGACATCGCTTCGTAGCCGCGAGCGATCAGGCGTCGACTGCCCACCGGCCTCGTCGCAAGCTTAGGCAGCCAGACGAAGTGGCCACGAATGTTCACCTCGGTTCCCGCAGCCAGTCCATCGTACGCGACGCGCAGGCGACCGGTGGTGGTGGCCGTCAGGTTCATCCGTCGGACCTCCATGCCTTCCGCAGGGAAGAAAAAGAACTGGCCGATGTCCGGCATGCCGACGAAGGTCGCGGGAAGGATCAGCTCCGCCGCGAGAGACACGTCACCGAGGACAGGCGTTCGCGGCTGCTCGGAAATGATCGGGTACTCGGTAGCGTCGGCTCCAACAAAGACAGTGAATCCTTCTTTCTGAGCGAAGAACGACACGAATGTGTTCTGCGAATGAATGCTCACGACGAGTCGGCGCCGTCCATCGGCGAGACGTGATTCCGTCACGCTGCCGGTGTACGAGTATGGCGCGAACGACGCCAGTCCGTTGCGGTCCCACCACTTCCGGTTCACGCCTGCGAAATCAGTGGTGACAGAGGGATTCTCCGCGCACGACAACGAGCACCAACTGGTGATGTAACCGAGACCGAAATTGTCGATTCCGTCGCAGTCACCCGGGATGTCCCGCACGCAGTACGTTCCCTGCGCGTCGATGAATGCCTCGGTCAGCGACTGATTGGTCCCCCCTGCGGCGCGTGCTGACGCTGTACTGAACGGTGCAGTCCCCCGCTCTGCACCGTAGCAGGCCGAGAGTACAATGGCGAGCAGCAGCAAACAGGTGACGACGCGTGACGGCGCACGATGGTACGTGCGCTGGCTGCTGTGGGAAATGATGGCTTCCGACGGTAGCGGCATTCTGACCATCCGGTGGTTGGGTGACGTCAATCGTGTCGAACAGCAGTGCATCCTACCTGTCATCCTCGCCTTCGTCGTGCTCGCGATTGCGCGTGACCTCGATCAGCGGCGGCGTGTACCGTCGCGCTGGAGTCACCTTGTGTGACCAATCATCACGGACACGAATACGAACCTTCGAGTGTGCCGGAATTCCCTCGAATGTGTCTCGCAGTCTGCCGGAGAACGCGACGGTGATATCCATCCGCCGGATTTCCATACCCGCTGTGGGTTCGTAGACGACCTGGGCCAGATCCGGCATGCCGACGAAATCAGCCGGAAGGACCAGATCCAGCTCAGCCGTCACATCGGCAATCCGAGGCCGCCTGTCGGGCGTCGCCGGATCGACGCCGGGATACTCGAAGAAGTCTGCGCCAACCAGCACATCGAAGCTGGCAAACTCGCCATTCGCATCGTAGTACTCGCGACCGAAAAAACTGAAGGTGTTCTGCGCGTCGAGCGAAATGCGGAGTCGACGCCGACCATCATTCAGCCGAGACTCGTTCACCGACCCCCTGATCGAGTAGCGCGGGAAACGAGGCGAGAGGCCGTTTCTGGCCCACCACCGGGCATTGGCGCCGCCGAGATCGAGGATGTAATACACCGCACTGTTGCCAAACGGCAACGGTCCGTTTGCTGCGCTGTTGTTGAGTATGTAACCGATCCCGAGATCATTGGATGGACCGACACACACCAGCGTGGTTTGATCGTCGCAATAGGTACCCTGCGCGTTGGCAAATTGCTCAATTGGCGATGTCCGTCCCGAGTGGCGGAGTGAAGCCGCCGGATCGACGGCGGACGTCATCGTTTCGTCGGCGCTGCACGCGGTGAAGCTCAATGCGGTCGCAGCGCCGAGCATCGCTGTTCTCAGTCGATGCAACAGCCGCGCGACAGGCTCCGGTCTGCGGGAACGGACGGATGGCGGTGTCTGTTTCATGATTCTGACCTCGAGCAAGGGAGAGAGGTGGCGAGCCACGCACTTCAGCCGCGGCGTCGGTACGCCAGCGACGGCTGGAGCCGCGCTCATTGGCGATACGTGTGGCGCGTGCCGTGCGGCATGGACCGCCACGAACGGATTTGCCCGCGTGATACCATGGTCTGCACATCTCGACTACCGCGCTGTCAGTTGCTGTCGGGGTCCGCACGCTCAGATGGGACTCGAATCTGTTGCACATCTATCGAGGCGCGTCGCGCAAGTGGCAAGGGGCGCGCGATCGTTTGATGCGAGTTTGATCAACGATGATGGCGGAGCATCACAGCTTTTGATCACGCTTTGATCGAGTGTGAACGCTTTCCCGATTCGCTTCGCTGATCAGGCTTCTCGTGCGCACAATGCCGCGAGGGTGACTTGGACTTCGGCCGCGGACGGCCGTGCCTCTGCTGACACGCTCAGCATGCCTCGGAGTAAGCGCCGTAGCAGCCTTGGAAGCGGAGTCGTCGCCGGCAAACCCGGAGCGCGACCGCCTGATAAGCGGTTCCGTATTGTCAGAGCCGGTGACGGATTGTAGTGCGGTGGCTCGCCGAACAGCATGTGATGAAGCACGCATCCAAAGCTGTAGATGTCGTCAGTCGACTGTGTGGCATGCTCGCCGATCAGTCGCTGCGGGCTCATGTACGCGACCGCGCCCATCCCCCAACCTTCGTCGAAGCGAGTGCGTGACCCGGAACGTTCGATTGCGGGGACGACGCCGACATCGGTGAGCATCGCACCGTCTGTTCCCATCGCAATACGCCGGGGCATGATGTCACCGTGTGTACCACCGCACCGGTGAACGTACTCGAGCGCGTCAGCGAGTGCGGCACCAATCGCGCACGCTTCGGCAGTCGTGATCCGCTGCTGCTCTTCGAGATGATCACGGAGCGTGATTGTGAATGGCCCAGGCAGGATCGCGCAGACGGTACCTCCGAATGACTCCACCTCCTCGGGCGCATCGATGCTGGGATGGCGAAGCCCCGCCGCCGTTCGCAGGAGGAAGATCAGCTTGGCGCGATCCGTGTGCTGGACGAGATCGGGTAAGTACGCCTTCACCCGCACGGGCTCGTCCACGCCGACACGCCGAGCGGCAAAGAACGTGGCCAGCGATGTGTGGTTGTGAGCACCCTCCACGATGAAGCGGGGGCTGAGCCGCTCCTGCATCCAGTGGTGGAATGTTTCGTCCGCCGTCCGCTCTCCGCTTCGCTGGGAAGTGATGGACGCGCGCCCCTCGCGGCTCAGTCGCTTAATCGCGACGACCAGCTCGTCCGGTGGCTCCACGTCCATAATGTGCCTGAGCTTGTTCGCATGCGCGTTGGCAACTGACAGTGCGCGATCCACGTCACCAACCGCTTCGAGTTGTTTCGTCAGCCGGACGATGAACTTCTTGTTGGCAGGCTCGAGCGACACCAGTCGCTGCAGCCATGGCAACGCCTCCGCGGGAGGCCGGTGCTCTTCGCAATGCCGTGCAATCGTCGCAACGGCCTGGATTGCGGATTGCGCCCGGTACGACCGCGCGCGCGTGAGCCAGTCCGCAAAGTTCGGAGCACCAGTGAGTGTGAACTGCGAGAGGAGCTCGCCGTTGTACACAGCGCACGCGGTAGCCCAGTCATGACGGGCGACGGCAGCATCAAATACAGTCACGTCAACCTCTATCCGTTCGGGATTGAGCGTGATGTGCGTCGTTCCAAGAAAGAGGTCGCTGGCTCCGAGCGTGCGGCGTACCAAGAACATCCATTGCGAGAGCGCGTGGCTCGCCGCCGCGATGGAGTGTGACGACCAAAAGAGTCGCATCAGGTCCTGTCGCTTCACTCCACCCGGGCCGCTACTGGCGATCACCGCCAGCAGTGCGAGCCGTCGGGGCTGCATCACGGCGCCTGACAACGGCGCCCCGTTTTCGGCCAACAACGGTGCGCCAAACGTGTGAAGGCCGATCACGAAGTACCTCGCTGGAGAGCAGACTCGACGGAGCGCTGCGGCCTCAAAGGAGTGTCCGAAGCGTGATCACTGGCGTTCCTGCGCCGCAGCCGGTCGGCGCATCTGCATAATCGTACCCCGGGGCCATGCGGAGGCGAAATGCAGCGTCCACCGAGCGGGCGGAGGTAGCGGAAGGCGCAATAAACTGCTTTCAAAAGACCGACGCGCCATTGCGGGCCAGCTCCTGTGATGCGAATCGGGCTTGAATACAAGCACCCCAGGAGAGACTTGCTGTCCTCGGCGTCCTCCGCGATCACCGGAAATGGTCCACAGCTCGGAGACGAGTCTCAGCGTGCCTCTGTGCCACCCCGCCGGCACCGCTCCGAGCAATACTTGACCTGCTCCCAGTCCCGCTCCCACTTCTTCCGCCAGGTGAACGGCTTTCCACAGGTCAGACAGACCTTCGACGCCCGCTCGGAAGGCGGCCGGGCTCGGTTGGGGCGCTTGGGTGGCATACGGTCCTAAGGCTTGGCGAACCTCGCCAGTTCCGCCCCGCCGCCTCTCGCCCGCGCCCGCAACCGACCGACGCCCTGCCGCAATAGATTTGCCGCATGGCCAACACCCCCATCACCACCAGCGCCTTCAACGACGGCTACATCGCCGAGATGTTCGAGGCTTTCACCGCCGATCCGTCCAGCGTCGACGAGTCCTGGCGACAGTTCTTCAAGATGGCCGCCCAGTTCGGCACCACGGGCTCGACCATCGCCCACGAAAGCGACCCGGAACTCCCGCGCGTGGCCGCCGCCGCCGCGGCGCTGGCGCAGAACATCCGCATCTTCGGACACCTCGCCGTCCAGCTCGACCCCCTCGGCACGCCGCCACTCGGCGCCCTCGAGCTGACACCGGAGTTCTTCCGCATCACCGAAGCCGATCTCTCGCGCATCCCGGCGACGTCGCTTGGCTTCATGGACGCCCGGTTCAAGACGGCCACCGACATCATCACGATGTTGCGCAAGCGCTACTCGTCGCGCCTCGCGCTCGAAGTCACCCACCTGCCGTCAGAAGCCGAACGCCAGTGGTTTCGCGCCATGCTCCGCGCTGAACATCACACGCGTGCGCTCACCAGCGAAGAGAAGGTCGGACTGCTGTCGCGCCTCACGCAGGTGGATGGACTGGAGCGCTTCATCGGTCGTGCGTATCAGGGCAAGAAGCGGTTCAGCATTGAAGGCACCGATGCACTCGTCCCGATGCTCGATACGGCGATCACCGAGGCCTCGGCCCACGGCACGAAGGAAGTGGTGATTGGCATGGCGCATCGCGGGCGACTGAATGTGCTCACCAACGTGATGGGCAAGACCTACGGCACGCTCTTCTCCGAGTTCGAAGGCCGGCACGCCGCCGCCGAAGACAACGAGACGGGCGACGTGAAGTATCACATGGGCTACGAAGGCACGCGTGAGATGCCGTCGGGTGCCTCGATGGGCATGACGCTGGTGCCGAATCCAAGCCACCTCGAGTTCGCGAACCCGGTGATCAATGGCGTCGCACGCGCACGGCAGCGTATTCCGGGCGGCATGGGTGCGCGTGATCCGAAGTCGGTGCTCACCATCTGTGTGCATGGTGACGCGGCGTTCATTGGTGAAGGTGTAGTGGCCGAGACGTTCAACATGAGCCGGCTGCGCGGGTTCGAAGTCGGCGGCACGCTGCACATCATCGTCAACAACCAGGTCGGCTTCACCACCGACCCGATCGACGCTCGCAGCACACACTACGCCAGCGACCTGGCGAAGGGCTTCGACGTGCCGATCGTCCACGTCAACGGTGACGATGCCGAAGCGTGCGTGATGGCAATCCGCATTGCGATCGCGTACCGCACGCAATTCGGCAAGGATTTCCTCGTCGATCTTGTCGGCTATCGCCGTCACGGTCATAACGAGACCGATGAACCGCTGTTCACGCAGCCCGAGCTGTATGCGCGCATCAAGGCGCACCCGACCCCGCGCCAGGTGTGGGGCGGGCAGCTGGTGCGTGACGGCGTGATGACGCAGGCGGACGTCGATGCGATGGATGTCGATTTCGCGAAATCGCTCGAGACGATCCATGACGAAGTGCGAAAGGCCACTCCTGGGCACGAGGAGCACCTGCCGGAGCCGGCGGTCGCAGGTCCCGTCACGACGGCGGTGCCAGACGCGCGTCTCAGGTCGCTCAATGAAACACTGTTGACCTGGCCGGCCACGCTGTCCCCGAACCCGCGTCTTGCCAAGACACTCGAGCGCAGGCGCGAGGGCCTCGAGCGCGCGATCGACTGGGGGCATGCCGAGTCGCTGGCCTTTGGATCGCTGCTGCAGGATGGCGTGCACATCCGCCTCACCGGGCAGGATGTGGAGCGCGGTACGTTCAGTCACCGTCAGGCCGTGTTGCATGATGCCACCACGTACGAAAAGTACACGCCGCTCCAGCACGTTCCCGGCGCGAAGGCATCAATCGAGATTGCGAACAGCCCGCTCAGCGAAACGGCGGTGATGGGTTTCGAGTACGGATTCAGCACGGCGGCTGCCGATACACTCGTCTGCTGGGAAGCGCAGTTCGGTGACTTTGCCAATGTCGCGGCACCGATCATCGATCAGTTCATGGCGGCCGACGGCGCCAAGTGGGCGCAGGATTCCGGGCTCGTCCTGTTGCTGCCGCACGGGTACGAAGGACAGGGTCCGGAACACTCATCGGCGCGACTCGAGCGTTTCCTGCAGCTCTGTGCCGAAGACAACATGACGGTGGCCTATCCGTCCACGCCGGCGCAGTACTTCCACCTGTTGCGTCGTCAGGCACTGCGCTCCACGCGTCGTCCGATGATTCTGATGCAGCCGAAGTCGATGCTGCGTCTGCCGGATGCGATGAGCGGGATCGCGGACCTCTCCACCGGCGCGTTCCAGCCGGTGATCGATGACGCGTCGACGAAGGGCCGCGAGAAGAAGGTCACCCGGATCGTGGCCTGCACGGGCAAGATCTACCACGAAATCCGCGCAGCGAATCCCGGCGAACAGGTGGCCGTGGTACGCATCGAGGAACTGTATCCGTGGCCCGCGGTGCAGGTCGATGCCGTCATGCAACGGTATCCGAACCTCACTGAGCTGGTGTGGACGCAGGAAGAGCCGATGAACATGGGCGCCTGGTCGTTCGCGGAGCCACGCCTGCGCTTGTCCACTGGCCGTGACGTAACACTTCGGTACGCCGGTCGCCCGGAGCGCGCCAGCCCGGCCGAAGGGTATGAAGCCGCGCACAAGCTCGAGCAGGCGCGCATCATCGCCGAGGCGCTGGCCGTTGGGGTGAGTTCATCGTCACAGGCTGCGAAGACGAACAAGTCGGTGGCGGTGAAGTCGTCGTCGTCAGTGACAAAAGCGGTCGCAGTGAAGGCGCCGGCAGCTGGAAAGAATACGGTCGCGGTGAAGACGGTGGCGTCCGCGAAGAAGTCGGTCGCGGTGAAGAGCGCTTCGCCTGGAAAAAAGGCAGGCACGACAAAGCCGTCTGCGCCGGCGAAGAAGTCTCCCGCGAAGAAGTCGGCATCATCAAAGAAGAAGACAGCCCGAAGCGGGCCGGTGTCAGCCCGCCGCTGACGTCGGTCATGTGCTGAACGTCTTTAACTCGGCGCGCCCGTCATCGTTTGACTGATGGGCGCGCCGCAGTGCGAAGGGGCTGATTGAGGTCGGCCCTGCAGCTCTCTCACTTTCAAGGTTGGTTCTCGTGCGCAAACTTTTTCGAACGTCAGCCACCGCGGTCGCCCTCCTCGCAGCCCCGATCGCGCTGCGCGCTCAACAGGGGGCGGTGGCGCTTCACGATGTCTCGTCGGCGCTCGGAACCACTGCGCGCGTCCTGATGATCGGCGCGCACCCTGATGACGAAGACACCGATCTGCTCGGCTGGCTGGCGCGTGGTGCGAAGGTCGACGCAGCCTACCTGTCGCTCACGCGCGGCGATGGTGGCCAGAACGCCATCGGCAAGGAGCTCGGCGAGCCACTCGGCGTGATCCGCACCGAAGAACTGTTGGCGGCGCGACGCATCGACGGTGCGCGACAGTTCTTCACCCGCGCTTACGAGTTCGGGTTCTCGAAGTCAGCCGAGGAGACCTACAAGCATTGGCCGAAGGATTCGGTGTTCGGTGACGTCGTTCGCATCGTACGAGCGTTCCGGCCACACCTCATCATCGCCGTCTTCAGTGGCACACCGCGCGACGGGCATGGGCATCATCAGGTGTCGGGGATCCTGGCAAAAGAGGCGTACGACGCGAGCATGGACACGGTGCGGTTTCCGGTGGCGATCTACGGCGCACCGTGGACGGCCTCGAAGTTCTATCGTGCTGCGCGATTCAACGCGGCCAATGCCACGCTCAAGATCGATGTCGGCACCTACGATCCCATTCGTGGTCAGTCGCTCGGCGAAGTGACGGGGCTGAGCCGCAGTCAGCATCGCAGCCAGGGGTTCGGCGTGGCGCAACCACGTGGCACGCTGATCGACTACGTGCGTCGCGAGGCGTCTCGTGTGAACGAGGCGACGCCCGCTGCTCAGGAGCGCTCCATCTTTGACGCGATCGACCCGACGCTGCAGCGATTTGCCGCCGACGTGAAGCCAGCGCAGCGCGCAGCCTTCGACAGTCTGACCGCCACGCTCGCGGTGCTCCGGACACAGGTTGACGCGAAGTATCCATGGAACGCTCTCCCGCGGATCGATGGCGCGAGACGGATGCTCGATCGCTGGTGCACGGCCGGTGACGCGACCCGGAGCGACATGTGCCGTGGCGAAGAACCGGTCGTGGCGACGCTGAGTCAGGGCGACGCCGATCTGATCATGAGTGCGGCGCGTACCTTCGGCCAGTTGCAGCACCTTGGCGCGCTTTCGAGCGGCCTGCTCCTCGAAGCCACGGTGAATCGCGAGTTCGTGGCTGAAGGAGATACCGCATCGCTGTCGCTGCGCATTACCAACCGCAGCCCGTACGTGGCCCGGGTGTCGGTATTCACGCCGAGTGATGGTGCCACGCCGGCGCCGCGCGATACGATTGCGCCCGGCGAGGCGTATGTCACAAGGCTGCCGCTTCCGTCGTATCCGCGCACGGCGCCATGGTGGCTGCGTCGCCGCTCCGACGACGCAGGGCTCAACCAGGGGAATGTGATCATCGAATCGGCGGCGCGCGTCGGAGACATGTTCATCCAACCGGCCTCCGTCATCGACGATGAAGCGCGTCGGAATCAGCCGAGTGCCTCGGTGCCTGCGCTGGTTGCTGGCGTGCCAGTGCAACTCAGCGCTCCGATCAGCTTCCGCCGGATCGACGAAGTTCGAGGCCAGCTCGATACACCCGTGATGTTCACGCCCCGTGTCACGCTCACCATCGATGGTGGTGCGGCGAGTTATGTGCGCGCCAACACGCCGATGCAGCGCACGGTGAAGGTGCGTGTGACGGCGAATGGAGTCGTCGACGGGCCCGTGACGGTGCGGCTCGCGGCGCCGAATGGTTTCACGGTCGACAGTGTCACGCGGGTCGTGCTGCTCGCGGTCGGAATGACTGCCACCGTGCCGTTTACGCTGCGCGGCCGGTTGCCGCGTGGGCGCCACATCATCAGCGTCAGCGTCGAAGCGAAGGTTGCCGGCGTCCCGACTACGTTTGCCAGCGGCTACCAGCGCATCGAGTACGAACACATCCGCCCGCAGCATCTGTATCGTCCGGCGGCCATCGCGCTCGAGGCAGTCGAGACGGGTGCAATCACCACGGGGCTGGTGGGTTACATCGACGGCCTGGCTGACAACGTCGCGCCGGCGCTCACGCAGCTTGGTGCCACTGTCGAGCCGTTGCTGGCGGCACAGATCGAGAGCGGAATGCTCTCGCGCTACAAGGTGATCGTCGTCGGTCCGCGTGCGCTCGAAGCGCAGCCGGTGCTGGCGGCGAAGATGGCGACGTTGCATGAGTGGGTACGTCGCGGCGGCACGATGATCGTGCAGTACCAGCAGGCCGACATCGGCCGGCCCGGCATGGCGCCGTTCCCGCTCACCTTCCGTCGACCGGCGGCGCGTGTGACGGAGGAAGACGCCGAAGTTCGCGTGCTCCGCGCCGACAGCCCGCTGTTGACGCGCCCGAACCGGATCGATCGCACTGACTGGAACGGTTGGGTACAGGAGCGCTCAACCTACATGCCGACCACCGCCGACTCGGCGTACACCACGCTCCTCGGTATGAACGATGCGGGTGAACCGGAGAACCCGAACGGTGTGCTGACGGCGAAGATCGGCAAGGGCACGTACGTCTTCACCGCGCTCACGTTCTTCCGCCAGCTGCCAGCTGGTGTGCCGGGTGCGGCGCGCCTGTTCGTGAACATCCTGAATGCGGGAGATACCACGCCGACGCCGAAACGCCGACCGGTACCGTGACCGATCGCGGCGCCACGCAGCATCCTGCGTTCGCGCGACGAGTGTCCGCGTCCTGAACGCGACGTGTGCCCAATACCGAGTCGGGTTTCATCGGCTGACGCGGTGAATGCGAGCTGCGCCCTTACTTCTTCGTCACTTCGGCCAGGGTGCGTACACGCTCCGAGAGCGGCGGCAGGAAGTCGCGCGAGAAGACGGTATCCCATTCCGGCAGCCGTGGCATCTTGTCGCCCGCTTTCATCATTCTGATCGCGAGTGCAAAGCGCTTCGGGTCGATGTCACCGATGCCGAGTAAGGCGCCTTCTGCGCCGCCCATGTCGCCGCGCAGGGTGCGGAGCAGCCGATTGCGTTCGATCTCGGGACGCAGCGTCGGATCTCGCTTGAGGACTTCAGTGATCGCCGCATCCGGATCGTTCATTGCCGCGATTACGCCGCGATTGGCTGCACGAACAAACGCCCGCACCAGCGCCGGATCACCGTTGACGAGTGCGCGCGAAGCCATCAGTGCGCTGCCGTACAACTC
>JANNVN010000139.1:0-15409 GCA_031414435.1 Gemmatimonadaceae bacterium | reverse complement strand
GGCAAACTACGTCCGGCATCGTGTGGCAGACATGGCTAAGTTGGCTTCATGTGTGGAATCGCTGGCTTCCAAGGGGCGTATGACCGAGAGCTGCTTGACGCGATGAGTCTGGCGCTCGCGCATCGTGGTCCGGATGGCTGTGGATCATGGATCGCGAATGATGGCTCGGCGCGGACCGGATTCGCCCACCGTCGTCTTGCCATCATCGACCTGTCCGATGCGGGGCGGCAGCCGCTGACGGTCCACTGCGCGGCGTGTGGAGCCCACGATCTGGATGCTCTGGCTCTGATTTACAATGGCGAGCTCTACAATTATCGCGAATTACGGGCGGAGCTCGAGGGACTGGGGCATCGATTCGAGAGCCAGTCTGATTCCGAGGTGTTGCTGCACCTCTATGCGGAGTTCGGTGAGGGAATGCTTCCCCGGATGAATGGCATCTTCGCGTTCGCGATTCGTGACGGCCGGCCATCCTGCGGTGATCGGCAGCAAGGAGACGTGCTGATCGCGCGTGACCCGCTCGGCGTGAAACCTCTGTACATCGCGGAACTGTCCAGCGGGACGATTTTCGCATCCGAAATGAAAGCGCTGTTGTCGTGCCGGGAGCTGACACGCACCCTCGATCTCGAGGCCATGCATGAACAGTTGGCGTTCCTCTGGACACCGGCGCCGCGCACCCTGCTCAAGGAAGTCAAGAAGCTCGAGCCGGGGACGGCGCTCTGGCTTCGCGGTGGCCGTACCGTGCATCGCTGGCGCTACTACGAGCTGCCGTATGGCGAGGCGGCGTGGACGGATTCGCCCGACCGGATGGCCGAACAGCTGCGTGCGCATGTCGAGGAAGCCGTCCGACGTCAGCTCGTCGCGGATGTGCCAGTGGGGGCATTCCTCAGCGGCGGGCTCGACTCGAGCGCGATTGTCGCCATGATGCGCCGCGCGATGCCGGACTCGCCGATCCACTGCTTCAGCATCGGGTTTCGTGACGACGTCGATGTCGATGACTCGCCGGCCGATCTGCCGTACGCAAGGCGTGTGGCGTCACACCTGCATGTGGACCTGACCGAGATCACGATCGGCCCCGATGTGATCGGGCAGCTCGATCACATGCTCTGGCTGCTGGACGAACCGCAGGCAGACCCCGCCCCGCTCAATGCGTTACTGATCTCGCAGCGTGCGCGAGCGATGGGGATCACCGTGCTGCTCTCGGGTGCAGGTGGCGACGATTTCCTCGGCGGGTACCGTCGCCACTACGCGCTGAACATGGAGCGGACGTGGAGCTGGCTGCCGCACTTCATGCGGGCAGGGCTTGGCGGCAGCGCACGCCGGATGGCCGAGGGGCGTGGACTGGTGAATACGCGAATGGGGCTCGCCCGCCGCATCGCCAAAGCCTTCTCGCATGCCGATGACGACGGCGACGACCGCCTTGCGGCCTACTTCATGTGGAGCACCGATGCCATGCGCCGAGCGCTCTACACACCGGCGGTGGCCGACGCGCTCCGTGGGCATGATCCGCGCACTCCACTGCTCGAGTCACTGGCTCGGATCCCGGACGAGTACGAGCCGTTGAACCGGATGCTCTTCCTCGAGGGCAAGCACTTCCTCGCCGACCACAACCTGAACTACACCGACAAGGTCGGGATGGCAGCGGGCGTCGAAGTGCGTGTGCCGCTGCTCGACCTGGATCTCGTGCGATACGCCGCGCGGATCCCCGTGGAGTGGAAGCAGCAGGGTCGCGTGGGCAAGCCGCTGTTCAAGCGGGCCATGGAGCCGTACCTGCCGCACGACGTGATCTATCGCCCGAAGGCAGGGTTCGGCGTGCCATTACGTCGGTGGCTGCAGCAGGAACTGCGTCCGATCGTGGACGACGTCCTCAGCCCGTCGTCGCTGACCGCGCGCGCCCTGTTCGATCCGGCCGCCGTCCAACGACTGGTGGCGGGAGACCGCGAGGGTCGCTTCGACGGCGCATACACGATCTTTGCGCTGGTCTGCCTCGAGCTCTGGTGCCGACGCTTCATCGATCGACGCTGACATCGCGGCGATTTACAGGATGATGACGGCAGTGCTACGCGGCTGACGGCGTGCCGGTGGGGGGACGCTCAGGTTCCCGTGGCACCTGCACGGCGCGCGCATTGCCCGCTGCGTCGATCGCACCAGCGATCAGGTACGCGGCCACGAGCAGCGCAGCGAGCTTGATCAGCCCCCAGGTGTTGGGAAACATCGTGTCGCGCGGCGAAAAGACGAGTTGCTGGAACACCAGCGGCGACATGAGGAGGAACGCCCGCGTCGAGAGGCGCGCGAAGAACCACCGGTATCCGAGATAGAACAGCAGCAGGAGACCGAGCATCACGATGACGCCGTACTGCGACGCCTCTGCGACCAAGCTCGAGCCGGTGCCCGCCCCAGCCACATACGCGCCGAGATTCAGCCGGCTGCTCAGCACATGCCCCAGATCACCGCGCAGCGCCGCACTGGTCAGTGACTGCCCCACAACCGATTGCCCGTGCAAGAAGTAGGTGAGCGGGAAGCGGAGCGGAGCGGCCCAGTACCCGCCGCCGGCATCGAGTGTGTCGCGGTGCTCAAGGAACAGGGCCAGCGTGTACTGCGCCTTGCTGACCGAGAAGATCAGGAATCCCGACACAGCATCGACCGCCGATCCGCCCTCCTGACGCAAGAGCTCGACGCCAAACGCGAACGCCCCCGCGGTGCCGGCAACGACGACCTTCGCGGCCCGGCTGAAGCGCTCACGCCCGTACACGTACGCCCGGTACCAGAGTACGAATGCCACCGGAACGAGCAGGAGGATGCGCGCGCCCTTGAGGCTATCGAGCAGAGCCAGTCCGATGAACAGCGGCGCCATCCAGCGAAAGGTCCGCTGCTTCGGCACGGCGGCAAACCAGAGTGCAAACCCGATCGCGTTCATGTTCGTCCAGAGTCCGCGCAGCGGTACATTGGCACCGATCTTCTTGAAATCGGCGCTGTACAGCGCCGCGTACCCGACCTCCGCCAGACTCCTCGCATCGAGCACGAAGATCGTCGCGCAGGCGGGCGCCGAGAGCACCACGAGCAGGCGTGCCCAGCGCTCGAGTCGCGGGGATGGCCACGGCAATTTGCGGGACATCGGCGGCGGCCACAGCGCACACAGCGTCGCCAGCACGCTGCCGGCAATGCCGCTGACGAGGTATGCGGCCGCACGCGAGGCGACATCGATGCCATTGGCGAACGTCGTCGGATACTCCAGCACGCTCACGTCCACGCCCAGCACGAACATGCCGACCACGTTGCCGGCCTCATACAGTGCGAAGTAGCTGAAGAAGAACCAGAGCGCCCAGTTGCTGACCCGGCGATCGAGCCACCAGACCGAGACCAGCGCCAGCGCCGTCGCGATCAGCGAATACCAGCGCGCGGCTGGTTCGCCAATGCCGGGCTCCAGGCTGAGCGCCCCACCCACGAGCGCAAGTGCGACGTTGAGTGACGCGATCAGCAAGCGGCGCTCCGCGAGCGCGCCAGCCGACGTCAGGTCCGCGGCGTCCGTCATCTCAGAGCTCGAGGATCCGGTCACAATAGGCGCGCACCGCTGGGCTGTGCGTCACCAGCACCGCGACAAAGTCGGTACGGCGCGAGCGAAGCACCTCGAGCATCACCTTCTCGCTCTCGGCATCGAGTCCGCTCGTCGGCTCGTCGAGCATCAGGATCGCCGGCTGGCGCGCCAGCGCGCGCACGAGGGCGACCCGCTGCTTCTCGCCGCCAGACAGGTGAAATCCCTTCGAGCCGAGGTGCGGATCCTCGCCACGGCGCACGGCCGCAGCAATCGACGTGAGCCGCAATTCGTCACAGAGGTCCGCGACCGCAGCAGCCGGCATCGTGAGGTTCCGGCCAAGGCGAAGATTGTCCCAGAAGGAGGCATCGACGATCGCTGGATGCTGCCCCAGGTAACCGATCTCGACGCGACCTGCGGCGAGCACCGTCTGCACAGGTTGCCCGTCGAACAGGACCGCGCCTTCGTACGGCTCGAGCAGTCCGACCAGCAGGTGCAGCAGTGTGGTCTTGCCGCGCCCGCTGGGCGCCACGATGGCCGTCAGCTCACCACGGGGGAAGGCGTACGAGAGGTGCTCGATGACCGGGGGCGTATCGGCGCGATGGCGAAATGACACCTGGTCAAGCACGATGCGGTCGACCGGAACCGGCGACGGATTCTCACCGGCCGGACGCACTGTGGTCTGCTCGATCAGCGTCGAGGTGTGCTCGAGGGTCGGGGCGCCATACCGCAGCAGCTGCAATGCGCTGCCGATGCGCGTCACGGACGGCAGGAAACGGAAGCCCACCGCGGCCAGCGCGACCGAGATCTTGGCCGCATCCTGCGGCGACGACCACGGCGCCAGGACGAGGATGCCGATCACGGCAATCAGCAACGCAATCTCGAACATCTGCCGCGGCACCTGCGACAGCGTCTGCTGGCGCGACTCGCGCATCGATCCGTCCAGCGCTGCGGTCCGGAAGCCATCGGCGATGGCAGCGGCGGCCCGGGCGAACCGGATCTCGAGCCAACCTCCGGTGGCGTTTTCGAGTGCCTGCGCGCGGCGCTGCTCAGCCTCACGCCGTTGTTCCGCGAGGCGCCGGAAGACGTTGCGTGTCATCACGTACGTCACGCCACCTGTCAGCCCGAGCACAACGGTGAGCGTCACGGTCGCCTGCCAGCTGATCAGCATCGCCGCAAGCGCCAGCGCCGTCAGCACGATGCTCTCGGAGATGAGCTGCAGGACCGGGATCGTGACGTTGAACGTGAACTGCGACGGCTCACTGATCACGTCGCGCACAACGGCCCCCTTGCCCACGTCGCGGAACCGTACGAACGGCATCTCGAGATACGAGCGAAGCACTCGCGAGGCGAGGTCGGCCTGCAGCGTGAAGGCAAACCGGTTCGTCCCCATCGACAGCGCGAGGACATACGCGATCTTGACCACGTAGAAGGCGCCGATGATGAGCGGGAACGTCGCCGACATCGATCCGTCGGCCGGACCGGCGATCAGCGCCGACGCCCATGGCGGCATCGCGGCCAGCAGCATGGCCGGCGGGCGGAGGTACAGCGCCAGCAGCAGCGGGCCAATGGCCTCGAGTGCACCGGCGAAGGTCATCAGCAGCGTCAGGCGCCAGAGCGAGGCCCGCTCCTGACGCGAGAGCAGCGCAAGAAAGCGACGGATCACCGTGCGGTCGCCGGTGCGACGCGGTCCGGTGCCGGCGCGGCGTCGAAGTCGGCAAAGATCTCGCCGAAGCGCTGGGTCTGCCTCGGAATGGAATACTCGGAGAGATACCGGGCCCGCGCCGCGGCCCCGAGCGCGTCGCGACGTGCAGGATCACTGGCGATTCCGACGAGGATCCTCGTCAGCGCCTCGGCATCAGCCGGGGGTACGATGACGCCCGTCTCGCCGTCGATCACCATCTCGTCCGCACCGGCCACAGGCGTCGTGACGATCGCCTTACCAAGCGCCATGTATTCCGCCACGCTGCGCGGGAACGCCTCGGAATGACTCACGCACACCGCCACGTCACCGGCATGCACGAGGGTGAGCGCGTCCTCGCGGTGCCCATGCACGACGTAGCGGTCACCACCTGCCTGCTGCAGCGACTGCGACATCTTGATCCCGCCGAAGGGTGGTGACACGACGCCCACGAAGTGCACGTACACGTTGGGCAACGCGGCGAGCAGTGCGGGTGCGGCGCTGACGAACACATCCTGCCCCTTCCGGCGCTGCAGCGAGCCGACGACGACGAGGTGCAGGTCGTCGGCCTTCCAGCCAAGCGACGCGCGCGCGGCGGCCGGTGGCTGCTCGAGCAGTGCGTTCACCTCGCGCTCGTCGATTGCGTTCGGCAGCAGGTAGTGCCGCTGGGGCTTCCTGATGAGCGCCTTCCAGTTCTTCTGCGTCGTCGACGACACGAAGACCAGGCCATCGAACGACTCGAGGAAGGCGAGCGGTTCACGCAGCGGATCGGCATCGACCTGACCGCCGAATCCCTGGAAATCGAAGGAGTTAGTATCACCGCGCACCACGCAGATGGTCTTGGTGCTCCGCGCATTCTTCACACGTACGCGAGCGGGCAGCGCCGAGAAGCTGTTGCAGACGATGAGCGCATCATCGCCGCCAGCATCGATCGTTGCGACCGCGGGGCGCGGCAGGTTCAGCACCCGGATGCCAACGGCACGGATCATCGCGCGCACGGAGAATCCGAACGGTGGCGCCTCACGCTGCACGGCGGTGACCGAGTAGCCATCCCCTGCCTCAGGCACGTTGCGCACGGCATCCGTGACCACATGCACATGGCCGTACCGGCCCATCAGCAGCTGCAGGAAACGCAACCCCGACAGCCCGCTGCCGCCGTTCTGCTTGCTGCCGATCGAGTCGGTGAGATAGATCACACGCATTGTGTCACCAGCCAAGTATTGAGAACGTGCAGGCGATAGTACGACAGTCCGTCCATGCGCCGCGGGTCGAGCGCATCGCGACGCCAGTCGCTGAATCGTTCATCCAGCAAGGCTGGATGCCAGTCGTGCTGCACGCGGGCCAGCTGATCCTGGCCCGACGCGAAGAAGCCGCGCTTGGTGAAATGCATGTCGACGCCGAGCGATGCGTCGAGCCGCGACATGATGTGCAGCTTCTGTCCCAGTCCGACCGTGGCGGGGTCACACTGCAGCACGTAGCGCAACAGGTCGCGATTCAGGTAGGGCGTGCGCGACTCGAAGGAATGCCGCATGGCAGCGCGATCCGCCTTCACCAGGAGATACTCGGGCAACTCGTGGTTGAGCGAGTGGCGATACAATGCCTTCGCATCACGTCCCTCCGGCAGCATCGCCGGCGACCAGGAGCCGAGGGTGCCCGACGTCCATCCGGCGAGTCCTGCCAGCACACGGAAGCGTTCACCGGGCGCCAGCGAGGCCGCCATCACCGTCCGCTCTGCCACGCGCCGCCACAACACATTGCCGCGTGCGGTACCGGTTCGCGCGATCATCGGCGTCACGGCGGCGGCCGCCGCCGCGAGCAGTCCGGACTGCGGTGCCAGCAGGCTCCGGAAGCTGCTGTACGACAGGAACAGCTCGTCGGCGCCATCACCGGTCAGCACCACCCGCAGTTCAGGCGGAACATGCGCGAACAGTTCGCAGAGCATCGGGAAGGCCGGGTCGCCCATCGGCTCGTCCATCGCAGGCAGCGCGTCTGCCACCAGATCGTGAAGCGGTCGCGCTGGCATCGCCACGATCCGGTGCTCGATTCCGAGCACCGCACAGACGCGGGCCGCCCGATCCACCTCTTCGCTGCTGTCGGTGCGGTCCTTGATCGTCACGGCGAGCAACTGTCGATCGAGGCGTCGCCGCAGGAGGGCGGCGACGTAGGCACTGTCGATGCCGCCGCTGAGGAGCAGCGCCACCGGGACATCCGCGCGGAGACGGCGCTCCAGTGAGCCGATCAGCAACGTCTCGAACTCGACGGCATCGAACGTCCTGCCCTGCGATGGCTCGTCGAGCAGGTCCGACGCCGCCACATGGCCGCGCGTCCAGCGTCCGTCGGCAAGGTCGAGCAGGCGGAACTCCCCGGCTGCGAGCTTCTCGATCCCGGTCCAGGCCGTGAGGGGCGCCGGCGCAAACCCGAGGGTGAGGAAGGCCTCGACGAATGCCGTGCTGACCGCTGGCTTCCGGTCGCCGAGCAGAGCGACGACAGCATCGCTGGTCGAGGCGAAGGCCACGCGATCGTCGGACACCGAGACGAACAGTGGCTTCTCACCGAATGCATCGCGCGCCAGCAGCAGCGTGCCGCGCGAGCGATCGAGTAGTGCGATGGCGAACATCCCGTCCAGCCGGTCGAGCGCGCCGAGTCCCCACTGCTCCCAGGCCGCGAGTAACACCTCGGTGTCGGACTCGGTGCGGAAGCTGTGCCCCAACGCACGCAACTCGTCGCGCAACTCGAGGTAGTTGTAGATCTCACCATTGTAGAGGGCCGTCAGCGCCCCGCGCGTGAACGGCTGGGCTGAGCGATCATCGAGATCGATGATCTTCAGCCGACGGTGTCCGAGACTGGCGGTCCAGCCGCCGAAGGGCACGACCTCCGTGCCACCGCCGTCCGGGCCACGTCGCATCAGGCACTGCAGCGCCTGATCCAGCCGATGGCCCGACTCGGCCCGTGTCCCGCGCTCCAGTACTCCTGCGAAGCCGCACATGGGTCAGCCCTGCACCGTGGTCGGTGACGAACGACTGGGCATGACGCAGCTCACGACTTCTTCCATTGCAGCCCGCGCGCTTTCGGCGTCATTCGGATCCCAGTGCACGAGGTGCGCACCGGTCGCAGCGACGATCTCACCCGTCACGCTCGATCCATAACTCACCACCACGTCCACCGCCGGCACGGTATCGCCGCCGCTGGTGACCGTCACGCGCTCCGCCTGGATGAACGGGAGCACGACTGGGCGCGCTTCCGTGGGATGGGGGCGATAGGCAAAACGAACAGCATCCCCGACGCGGGCGTCGACGTCACGGACGAGTCTCCCCATCGCAGGCTGCGCATCGGGATGGCCGATGATCAGCACACGACGCACGCCATGCGGAACATCGGCCCACGGCACCACCTGCATGCCGAGCTCGATCCGCGTGAACACCGGCCCCTCGCCGGTCACCGACGCGATGAAGTCGTCAATCGATCCAGCGTCCGTGACGAAGACCTGTTCGACACCGCGCAACGGCGTGGTGAGACGCGGCACCAGTCGTGTCCCGGATTTCACGTCGAGATGCCCCAGATCGCCGTGCTGCACCATCGTTGCACGCACGCCCGGGATGGAAGTGGCGAGCGAGGCCCAGCGATCCACGTGATTCGATATCCACACCGACTCCAGCCCGGCACCGCGCAGCGCACCAGCTGCCCAGAACCACGACGGTGCCGAATACGTGAACAGCACGGCATGACGATCGGGTGAGAACCAGAGTTGCAGTCCAGCCCGGATACTCTCCCACGCTGCGCGCCAGACGCTGCCGCGTGCGGTCAATGCGCGCAGGTCGATGCGCGTCGTGGCCCACGCCCCTGGCGCCGGCGACGGACGCCAGGGCAACGTGATCGCCGTGGATGGTCGATCCTCGGCCGGCACGAAACTGACGTTTCGGTCGTTCGACGCGTGCAGATACACCCGTGTCGGGGCAGTTACCGACGGCCCCCAGCCGGGCGCGAGACTCCATCGTATCGCCCATCCGACTGCGAGCATCGGCAGGCCGATGAAGGCCCAGCCGGCTCGCGCGAGGCCCATCACGGCGTGGAACAGCGGAGCGAATCGCAAGAGCAGGGCGTGATGTGCAAATCCGTTCGGCACGTCGAGCAGCGCACCGGCGAGCCCGAAGTAGCGCCCCCAGAACGACGACAGTTCCACCTCGCGCGCGATGGCCTCGCGATAGCAGTCGATGGCGTCACGTGACGCGTACGGGGCGATGGTCGGCACGGCGATCAGACGAGTGACTCGGTGGCGAGCGCGGCATCGATCGCCGCCCAGCATGCCCGAGCACGGATCAGGTGCTGCACCCGATCGTAGCCCTGTCGTGCGATGCGCTGGCGTTCCTCGAGATTGCCGAGATAGTGCGCCAGTTGCTCGACCGCATGTGCAGGATCGTCGAAGTGCACGAAGTGCTCTCCCGGCACGAAGAATCGCTCGATCGCCGGCACCGCGGGGGCAACCAGCAATGCACCCGCGGCGAGAGCCTCGGTGTAGCGGTAGATCAGGTGCGGCAGTCCCGTCTCGTCGATGCCGTCACCGAACACCTGGTCGGCCGTGGTCACGACGATGTCTGCGTCGGCCAGCCGTTCCCAGTACACCTCGTTGGGAACGCGGGGACCGCCCAGTTCGCGTGAGAGGATCTCGAGGTCGAGTCCACGTGACCGCAGGCCGTCACGAATCGCGAACAGGGCGGCGGTCCGAGGCTCGTAGAGTGATCCGGTGAAGATGGCGCGAGGCGCACCGGCCTCGCGCGGCAGCGCCCGGCGCGCCTCGAGCACCTCGAGCGTCGCCTGTGAGAGCGGCATCAGAACGGGGCCCGACAGCCGCCGGTGCGGAAAGAGTCGCGCCACCTGCTGCGCCGCCATCAGGGTCGCGGTGACCCCGGAAGCGGCGGTTGCAATGGCCACCTGCAGACGCCAGCGCCGGATCGGAAGGTCCGTGAGCCAGCCAACCGGCACCACGTCATGGCAGGCGGCCATCAGCCCCACGCGAAAGGCTTCCCAGAGCGCAACGATGCCGTGCTGCGAACCCGTGCGCGGATCGTACAGATAGTGCGTCGGCCGGCCGTCGGCGAGCGCGGCCTGCACCGTGTCGAGGTACACGTCACGCGACGGGATGACGACACGCCGCACATTGTCGTGACCGAGATACTCGCCGGCCGAGGCTGCGAGCTCCAGCAGTTCGATGATGGCCCAACCCGCCGGCCCCGCTTCGATGCACAACATCGACGGTCGTCGACCGCCATGCGCGGCGCGCCGCCGTCCAGCGACGAGCCTCACGGTCCGGTGAATCAGCGCGGCCATAACAACACAGCAGCGATGCCCCAGCCGGATCGTGAATGCGGGAAGCTGCGCATCGGAGCGCAGGGCATCACGCGTCACGCGTCGCGCTCCTCGACCCTGGCACCACCACGCATATTGCGGGTGTCACCGACGATGCGTGCCGGGACGCCGGCCGCAATCGCGTAGTCGGGCAGATCGGACGTGACGACCGCGTTCGCCGCCACGATCACATTCCGGCCGATCGTCACGGGACCGGTGATCATGGCTCCTGACGCAATCCAGCAACCATCACCGATGCGGATGTCGTAGCCAGAGGTGGGGACTTCTTCTTCTCCCCCACCCCAGCCGGTGGCTGCGGCGGCAAGCGAGGCGCGCATCCCATCGACGAAACGATGCCGACCCGTGAGCAGCATGACGTTGTAGCCGAACGCGCAGTGGTCGCCGATGAAGATCGATCCACTGGACAGGTTGCAGAGCGTGTTCGACAGCCCGACCCGCTTGCCGATGTGCAGGCGCCCCGCCGACCCATCCACCCAGTGCGTGTTGTAGAAGAAGAATAGGAAGAATCGCACGATCGGGCGAAGCGGACCACGCAGCTTGAGCTGCAGACGGTAGCGAAGACTCACGCTGCCCCCTGCAAGCTCATGTCGGCAGCCCGCATCGGCACAGGCATCACAGGTAGCCGTTGGCGCTGGCGACTTCTGGCGACACCCAGAGCCCGTTCCCCGTGTACAGCCGGCCCTGTGCGGTGTCGCGCGTGTCGTACAGGTTCACGAACTGATAGCCGGCCTCCTGCAGGAACGCCGCGATGTCCCAGAAGAACGCCTGCCCTTCGCGATAGGCAACGAAGAACACTTCCGCCAGTACCACACGCACCCGATGCTCGCGCAACGCCTGCATGGCACCGCGCAACACTTCCAGGTCGTACCCTTCCGCGTCCACCTTCAGCAGATCCACCGTGGTGATCCCCTCGCGCGCCATCAGGCCGTCAATCGTCACCATCTGCACCGTGACCTGCTCAAGGATGTCGTGGTCGCCCGACGGCACCCGTTCACCGAGCCCCGCCACCGGTGGCAACACGCCGGCCACGGCGCTCGCGCGCGTTGCATTGAAGGACGTGGTGCCTTCCACCGGCCCCGCGGCGGCCTGCACACAACTGGCCTGCATCGCGGTGCCTTCGTAGCGCGCGGCACGCGCCTTCAGCAAGGCGAACGTGCCCGGGTTCGGCTCGAGGGCGATGTAGTGCGCGCCACCGGCCAGGCGGCTCGCGGCAATGTCGAGCGTTTCACCGTTGTGTGCGCCCACGTCGATCACCACGTGCCGCGCCGGGGCCAGCGGCACCAGCAGTTCAAAGGCGCGGGCCATGCCTGCATCCGGCCACGGCTTGATTTCGTCAGATGCGGACTCGGCAGCACTGGTCATGGTCGATTCGAAGATTGAAGGAAGTCACAGGCCGCACGATCTCGCACGACGGTACCGCAGGAGCAGGTCAGCGAGCGAGAGGCTACCACGCCGTCCATCCGCCGTCCACGGCAATGTTCTGTCCGGTCACGTACGCACTCATGTCGGACGCCAGAAAGGCGACCACACCACGGAAGTCGTCCTCGACCGCCATGCGCCGCAACGGCGTCCGCGCCGCGTAGCGCTCGACGAACGTCGCGGGCTGGCCCCGCGCAATTCCGCCGGGCGTGATCGCGTTCACCCGCACCGCCGGTGCTACGGTCGTCGCCATCCAGCGCGTCAGCTGCAGCAAGCCACCCTTCGACGCCGCGTAGGCCGCCGGGCTCGCCATCGCCGTGCCGTCGTACAGGCTCCAGTCGGGTCCGACGAGGCCATAGATGCTGGCGACGTTGATGATGCTGGGCCCGGCCGCACGCCGCATCGCCGGAAGCAGCCCCTGCGTGAGCTCGAACGCAGCCGTGAGATTCACCTCGAGCGCGCGCCGCCAGGTGTCGATGCGCTGCTCCTCGAGGGGGGTCGCCCATCCGGCCAGTCCCGAGGTGCCGACGAAGGCGGCGTTGTTCACCAGCACCGACACGCCGGCCGCATGCGCGCCGAGCGTGTCGATCAGCTCGCGTCGAGCCGCGTCCGCCTCGAGATCACACACGAGCGTCTCGACCGTCACGCCACCCGTGGGCACCAGCGGTGCGACCGCCGCCGCGAGGGCATCGGCGTCACGATCCACCAGCACGACATGTGCGCCCAGTTCCAGCAACGTCTCGGTGATGACGCGTCCCAGGTGACCGGCGGCGCCGGTGATCACCGCACGGCGTCCGCGCATCGACATCTGTGCTGCAAGGGCGCCCGTCACGTGGCACTCCGCGCATCGAACAGTGCACGTGCGACGGCCAGGTCGAGCGGCACGTCGATGTCGATCGCCCGCTCGTCGGGGATGACGACCGCGCGCACCCTCCCGCTGAACATGTTCGGTGCCGAAAGCACGAACTCGGGCCGGGCGACGTAGGCGACCGTCGCCATGTCAAACATCGGTGGCGCATCCTGTCGTCGCGTGACACCGTGCGGGGGCTGCATCACCAGGTGTGCGCCGCCGTTCTCGCCGATCTGGACCATGTTAAAGTACGGGTTACGTCGCGCGTGCGTGACGGTGATCACCATGTCGGGGCGTTCGCGCTCGAAGACGTCGAGACACTCCGCCACATCGGCGGCATCGCGCAGTGGTGCCGTGGCCGGCACGACCACCAGTGCATCAGGGAGTGAGCCTGCGGTAGTGCGCAGGAAGTCGAGCGCGTGACGCCAGACGAGCCATTCGGAGGCTGTATCGCTTGCCAGCTCGGCGGGCCGACGGAACGGCACCTCGGCGCCAGCGGCTAGCGCCGCCTCGGCGATGCTGTCACCATCCGTCGACACAATCACACGCGAGATCCCGGGAACCGCACGCGCCGCACCGATGGCGCGGGCTATCAGCGACTGCCCGCCGATCTCCGCCAGGTTCTTCCCCGGGATTCCCTTCGATCCGGCGCGCACACAGATCAACGCCACGGACTGCATCATTCCTCCGTCAGCACGAAGTGACCGTCCGCCACGAGCACGACGGTACGGCGTGATTCCGACGAACGCCGTGCGGCATCGACCACACGCAAGACAGCGACACCCGCATCAAAATTCGCGCGCGGTGTGCGCCCCGTCCCGATGCATGCGTACAGGTCCTCCCACTCCGCCCGGTAGGTGGCGTCGCGCTCGGACGGTGCATCGCAGCAGACCGACCACTCGCGGGTCTTCGCGTCAAACTGCCGGACAGTGCCGCGCACACCATCCCATTCGAGCGTGCCGTTCGTCCCAATCACGGTACAGCGACGGACCACATCGCGACGCGCATAGTCGAGCGAAACCGATGCCACCACGCCGGGGGTGCCATCCAGTGCACCGCCCGCTGGCGCGAACTGCAGGAGCAGGTTGGCGGTATCCTCGGTGTCGACCTCGAGATCACTCAGGTGTGACAGCATCGCGGTGACCGACGCCACGTCACCGAACAGCCAGAGCAAATAGTCCAGCTCATGACTCAGTTCGAGCAGTGCGCCGCCGCCGAGTTCGCGCCGGGCGGATACCGTGGTGCGATACTCCGTGTCCGGGCGCCAGTCTGGCAAGTACTGGCCAACCTCGGACCGCACACTCATGACCCGTCCGATCCCGCCCGCCAGCACGGCATCACGGAGCGCCACCAGGCTCGCGAGATGTCGCAGGTTGTATCCCACAGCTGCGGTGACGCCAGCCGCCGCGACCGCATCGCGCACGGCGAGCGCCGTCTCGAGCCGGTCGGTGAGCGGCTTCTCGACCAGCAGATGCACACCTGCCGCCGCCAGTCGCATCGCAATCCCGGCGTGATGTGTGGCCGGCGACGCAATCACGGCGATCGTTGGCGCGAAGCCCAGTGCTTCGTCGATAGCGTGGTACGTCGTCACGCCATCGACATCGGCTCCGAGCGATCCCACACCCGATCGCAGCACGGCGAACTCCGCATCGGCGAACAGTTCGCGCGCCACACGGAGGTGGCGGCGGCCGATGCTGCCAAGGCCGACTACCAGCACGCGCAGCGCACGCGTCGGACGCGATGGCGGAACGCTCATGTCGCCTGCGACTGCTTCGCAAAGATGCCCGAGAGCTCGCGATAGTCTGCGGCGTGCCAGTCAGCCACATCGAGCCCCTCGGCGATCAGGTCGCGCCGCGCGGAGACGAACGACTCACCGATGAAGTTGAAGAGGTTGGCAGTCGCAACGGCGTCGACGGCGGGCACGCGGAATCCCGCCGCGATGTGCTCACTGCGTCCCACGCCACCGAGCAGGATGAGCGGGACCTCGGGCCGCACGCCAAGCGACGTGGTGACGTCCAGGTCGAGTCCCATGCCAGTGCCGTCGCGACTCACTGACTGCAGGACCACTTCCCCTGCCCCATGAGCCACCACGTGCGGAACCCAGTCGGACAGCCGAGCGCCGGTGTCGCGCTGGCCGTGCTCCACCACCACCGTTCGAACGCCGTCCGCACGCTCGACGTAGTCAACGCCAGCCACGAGGCACTGCCGACCGAAGAACTCAGCAATGGCAAGGCACTGCGACGCCGCATCGGCAAACTGCGTGTTCACGAGCACCTTGTCGGCCCCATGCCGGAGCAGGAGTGCCGCGTCGTCCACCGTGTGAATGCCACCACCCGCCGTCAGCGGGATGAAGCAGCGGCCTGCAATCTCTGCGACTGCCGACGCGAAGGCCGCGGCATCGCGAGGTCCACGCGAGACATCGAGCACCATCAGCTCGTCGAGTCCGCGCGAGACCGTCGCGAAATCATAGTTGTTGAAGAGCCACTCGATCGTGCCGACGGCCTGCAGCCGGTAGTTGCGGCTCAGCATGAAACGACCGCGATCGTACAGCAGCGTGAAGATGACG
>JANNVN010000138.1:0-5348 GCA_031414435.1 Gemmatimonadaceae bacterium | reverse complement strand
CAGGCGCAGACGTTCTCGGCGTCGTGGAACAACTGGAACATGAATTTCTATTCCAGCGTCGACGCTGACGGCAAGCGGCTCACGCGCCCGTGGCAGAACGAACTGGCGGCGGCCGGCCGTACGTCCATCGAAATCCCGTGGGGGAAGATGTACGCCACGATCTCGGGCGCCTCGGACGTGCTGAAGGCGATTCGTGTCGGAAATGTTGTCGTCAACAACGTGGCCGATACGAAGCGTGCCGAGGCGGTCGCCGAGCTGATGCTCGGCGCCAGCCTCAGTTTTATCGCGCTCAACTACGACAAGGGGTACATCGTAGACGAGACCGTCGATGTGACCACGCTGCAGTACTCGAACCGGAGGCTGATGCGCGACGCGGCCATCGCCAAGTTGCAGTCGGCGGCGACCATCGCTCGTGCCAACACTTTCTCGACCGTGGCGGCATGGACCGGTGGGCGGAGCTACACCAACACGCAGATTGCGCAGATCGCGAATACGTTGTCAGCCATGACGCTGGCGTACTACCCGCGGAACGCGACTGAGAACGCAGCCGTCAACTGGCCGCAGGTGCTCACGTACACCGGCGCCGGTATCTCCAGCGGTACGGCCTTCGACTTCGTGTATGTCGGCGACGGCTGCGTGCAGTTCTGCCACGAGATCCTGACGTGGTTCGACGCATTTGACACCGGTCGTGTGCACACTCGCGTCGCGAACCTGATGGATCCAACGACGCAGGCGACGCCATGGCCGATTGCCGGAAACCCGATTCCGAACTCGCCCGACAAGCGGATGGGCGACGGCTCGTTCGGTGATGCCTCGATCGTCGCCGGCTTCGGCACGAATCCGAAGACAGCCAACGCCGGAACGGACTTTGTGTACTCCCGCGACGTGATTTTCCGGCCGAGCCGCGGATCGTACCATCAGTCGAACATCGGTCACATTCGCTACGATCTGACCGGCTCGCAGGACCCAAGCGGCATCTACAGCGGGTTCGGCCCGGCACCGGTCATCTCTGCCGGGCAGAACGATCTGCTGCGGGCGGAGGCTGCCCTCCGTGGTGGTGACCTCGCGACGGCGGTGACGCTGATCAACCGCACGCGCGTCACGCGCGGTGGTTTGGCGCCGGCGACGGTTGGGGAGGGAGTCGTCTCGCTCACGAACAAGCTTGGCTACGAGAATGAAATCGAATTGCTCGGACTCGGCGCCGCCACGTATTACTGGCGTCGCCGCACGAACGGACTTCTCGACGGCACGCCGCGCGAGATGCCCGTGCCGGCCAAGGAGCTCGGTGTGAAGAAGGAAGCGCTTTACACGTGGGGCGGCAGCGGCCCGCTCAACTCCGTGGCTCCGTAAGCTGCGAAGCAGGGCGAAGTACTGAACGAAGCGCGGGGCCGGGAGATCGTTTTCCCGGCCCCGCGTTGCCTTTTGCGGCATGGCCGACAAGCTCATACCGGAGTGCGTTCAGCCGCGGAGCCCGTGATCGGCCGTGTGCAATGCGTTCGTGGACAATTGATGCGCCGTGCTGAACTGCGTGAGGAGTTCGCCGAGCGTGGCGGCACTGCACAGCAAGGCGCGATTCTGCGGTTGCAGAAAGCCCGCTGTCCCGGAAGTGTCGAGCATCGTCAGGAGCGGGGCCCAGAACCCTTCGGCATCAAGCAGGCCGATCGGTTTCCGATCGATGCCGAGTTGCGACCAGGTGAGTGCCTCGAACACTTCGTCGAAGGTGCCGTATCCGCCGGGGAGCGCGATGACCGCATCACTGAGCGCCGCCATGCGCGCCTTCCGCTCGTGCATGCTGTCGACCAGTTCGAGCGACGTGAGGCCGGCATGGGCGATCTCTCGCTCGGCGAGCCCTCGCGTGAGCACGCCGATCACCTCGCCGCCGGCACCCAACGCGCCGTTGGCCAGCGCGCCCATACATCCCACTGAGGCGCCGCCGTAGACGACGCCAACGCCGCGCATCGCCAGGTCGCGGCCGAGGGCAGCGGCGGCGGTCATGTATCGAGGATCAGCGCCGGAACTCGAGCCACAGAAGACGGCGACGCGGCGGATTGGCGGCTGGGACACATTCAATGCGTACAGGGTTGGACTGCAGCGCGATGCGCCAAGGCTATGCCCCGAGCCCGCGGCCGCGAATCATAGTCCCCAAGACTCCGCCAAAGCAGTGGCTCCGTGGCTCTGTGGCTCTGTGGCTCTGTGGCTCTGTGGCTCTGTGGCTCTGTGGCTCTGTATGAGGCGGCTCAGGTTCGAGAATCAGCGCGTGCACGAGTTCAAGAGCAACAAACTGATTGGTTGAGAGGCGCAGAGGCGCGGAGCGACAGAGGGCTGGACGCAGGTACCCGCCCATGGATCTGCGTCTCGGAGGCGTTTGACTCTTCGTTGAGGAAACTGCGGTGTGCGCGTCAGATCACCCGGTTGCGCTCGAAGATCAGATTCCGCGGCGTGATGCGCCATTCGTAGTCACGGAAGAGCGGCGCGCCGCCATTGACGGATCGATCGATACGCTCCACCTGCATCCGCGCACGCACCACGACCGACACAATGCGGTCGTAGTCGTTCGTCGTGTCCGCGTCGAAGCCGTTGGCCTGCGTCCGTTCGACCCCGTTGGTGAACTGCAGTCGGGCCGTGAACGTATCCACGCCACGGGCCGTGATCGAGGTGCGCAGGGTGCCGTCGGGCAGGAATCCGTCGGCACGAATCAGCGTGTTGTTGCCGTTGTTCTGATACCACGCAGTCACGCTGAGCCGCTGCACCGCAACGCCGTTGCGGGTGAGCCGCAGTCCGCCGGTGAGGCCGGCCGGGTAGACGAAAAGCGTATCCGCGTTCGAGAACGTCAGGCGACGCACGCCAGCGGACGGCGACGTTACGGCGGTCAGTACGATCAGGCGCCGTTCGTTCTGCACCTGCATCAGGGCAACGTCACCGGGGCTGAGCTGAAACGGCACGGTGTTCGGGTCAACGACGTCGATACAGGTTGCTCCGCAGGTGCCACCTGGCGGAAGCGGATCTGTCGTGTCGGCTGGCACCACCATCGAGTACGTCTCGGCTTCGTTCGGCATGAAGGGCACCGAGATGGCCACCACGGTGTCACCACGCGATGCCACACTGCCAAAGGTCTGCGTCGACTCGAAGCCGACGCCGGCATCCTGAACGTCACGCGACACAGCCAAGCCAACGAATCGCGCGTCCCGATTCAGGCCGTCGCGCATGTCGATGCCACGACTCGAGCGAAGCGTGGCGGTCGCGAAGTTGGCCGATACCGAAAGAATGATGACACCGAGCACCATCGAGACGAGGAGCTCGATGAGTGTGAACCCGGAGCGCGCCGATGCGCGCGTGAGCGATCGCTGGCTCATGGCGCCACCACGATCGTGCCGCCACGGTACACGTTCGTCACGAGTCGGATCGGGGAGGACAGCCGCGGTCCAGTCACCGTGACTTCGATGGCGAGGAGGTTCGCCTGAATCACTGACACGGTGAGTACCCGCGAGAACTCTCCGTTTGGCCGCACTGTGCCAGATCCATCAACCAGTTGCGCGGTTTCCGTCGCCAGACCCCAGGGATCACGCCCGCGCACGTTTTCGAGATAGGTTCGCGCAACATTGAGCCCGGCGCTCCGCGCGGTGGAACTGGTCTGCGATCGGAGCCGCGCGGTGTTGGCGGCGCCGATGGCCATCACACCGGTGGCCAGCAGCACCACGGCGACCATCAGCGACAGCAGGGCAAAGCCCGGACGATTCGCTCCAGCGACATGCGACTGAGCAGTGTTCGCAGCGTCGTTCTTCGAGGCGTATCTCATTGCCAGGCTCCATCCACCCAACGCCACACCCGCACGTTGGCAGCAGGGTTAATTTCGACGGCACTGACGGCGGTGTTGTCGCTGTCGTATGTGAGGTAGAGCGTCGCACTGGCGCCGAAGGGTTCCATGATGCCGCGTGGTCCGAACTGGATCCGTCGCGTGCCAGAAGGAGGCGGTGCACCGGTGTCAGGCGGAATACGCGGGACGCTGCCGCGACCGAACACCACATGCTGGCCGAGGATTCTGGAGTTCATGGTGCCGAACGCGGTGCGTTCGGTGGCGTTCTCGGCGATCACCGTGTCACGGTTGTGATCGAGAAACGACTGCCAGAGCGTGTCATCGACCACCACGCGCACCAATGCACGTGACGCGTACGCCTGTGTGCGCGCCAGATCGAAATCCTGAGCCAGGAGGCGCGTGTTCTGCTCCACTTGACCGTGTGGCGATGGTCGCAGGCGTGGTGCGGCGATCGACGTCATGATGCCGAGCACCACCAGCACGGTGAGCATCTCGACCAGAGAGGTTCCGCGGCGCGACATCAGAACACGTTCCGGTAGGAGATCTGCAGCACCGAGCCGTGGCGAGGTGTGCCGGGGGGCAGCAGCATCGGGTTCTGGAACCGCGTTTCGAAGCTCCAGTTTCGGTTCGGTGGGTTGTAGTAGGGCCGACCAAGGGTGTTTCCGCTGTGGTTCCAAACCCGCGATGATTGCCGGCTTACGAACAGAGAAACGAGCGAGCCAGTGTAGTTGAATGCCACGCCGGTCCAGTTTTCGAGGAAGCGCGGAAAGTTCTCGAGACCGCCACCGTACTGCTGCGGTCCACCACACACGCGCGCGTCGCAGGGTGTTTCTGAGTTGCCGGCGAGCATTGCCGCCCACACACTGGTTGGCGTCGCCACCGTTCGCCAGAAGTTCGCAGAGGTTGCGTCAGACCATGCATTGGACTGGAACGAGGCAACGTCCGCGATTAGTGCCGCAGGCTTCCAGTTCACGGTGTTGTAGTCACCACGCACATACATCGCTGAATTTGTCGTGATCGTCATGCCACCGGGTTCGCCGACGGCAGGCGGCAGCGGCAGCTCACTGCCGTTACGGATGCGGATCGCAGGATAGTCGCGATCCAGGACCGTGGTGTCGCGGCCCTGAAATTCGACATAAACGATGCTGACCTGGCGGTCGGCCGGACTCACATTGACGAATGTGCGGAGCGAATCCATGAACAGCTCAAGGACCTCCGGTCGACGCATCTCACGGCCATCCCAGAACACGTTCCGGTTGAACTTCAGGATCGATGAACACGATGCGCCGAGCGGCGTGCGACCGGCTCCGCGGAAGAACGTGGCTTCGGCGCAGATGTTCGTGAGCGGATTGGCGAGGTTGATCACGATCCGGAGATCAGCCTTGTTCGCCATGCGGACGGCGGCAACGTCAGGTGAATCACCCACCTGAGCCGGTCGTACGAGCTCCACCGGATCCATGCCGCCAGGAAGCGGCAGGCGAAGCGGTCGCACACCGCTGACCCGGCTCTTCAAGCGGCCATTGAACCGCAGGTT
>JANNVN010000137.1:0-5538 GCA_031414435.1 Gemmatimonadaceae bacterium | reverse complement strand
GGCCGCGCTGCCGCCACACGATCGACGGCGCGCTTCATCTTCGACGTCGCCACCATTTCCATGGTGCGCGTGATCTTCTTCGTGTTCTCGACGGACTTGATCCGTCCCTTGAGCTCGCGACCCTTGGCCATGGTGCGTCAGCGTCTGGTGGCGTGCCGGCTCAGCGGGCGGCGGCAGGCGCCGCCACCTTCTTGTACAGCGCAACCGCTTCACGAAGCGCCGCTTCGTTCGGCTTCGAGAGCACTTTCTCCGTCGCGATTGCTTCGCCGATCTGCGGGTGACTGGCCTTCATGTACGCGTGGAACCCCGTCTCCCATTCCTTGACCGTGTTCGGATTCACGTCATCCATCAGTCCGTTCGTCACGGCGTAGATGATCATGACCTGCTCTTCCATCAGCATCGGGGCGTACTGGCCCTGCTTCAGCACTTCGACGGTCAACTTGCCGCGATCGAGCTGGCGCTTGGTGGCAGCGTCGAGGTCGGAAGCGAAGCTCGAGAAGGCTTCCAGTTCGCGATACTGCGCCAAATCCAGACGCAGACGGCCAGCGACACCCTTCATCGCTTTCGTCTGCGCCGAACCACCGACGCGCGACACCGAGATACCGACGTTCACGGCCGGACGCACGCCTGAGTAAAACAGGTCGCCTTCGAGGAAGATCTGCCCGTCGGTGATCGAGATCACGTTGGTCGGAATGTACGCCGACACGTCACCGGCCTGCGTTTCGATGATCGGCAGCGCGGTGAGCGAACCACCCGGCGCAAAGATCGTCTTGTTGTCGACCACGCTCGGGTCGCTCGACAGCTTGGCAGCGCGCTCGAGCAGGCGGCTGTGGAGATAGAACACGTCACCCGGATACGCTTCGCGGCCTGGCGGACGACGCAGGATCAGGGAGATCTGGCGGTACGCGGCGGCCTGCTTGGTGAGGTCGTCGTACACGCAGAGCGTGGCCTTGCCCTCGTGATACATGAAGTACTCAGCCATCGAGCAGCCGGCGTACGGCGCCAGGAACTGCATCGGGGCCGGGTCAGACGCGGTCGCCGCGACAACAATGGTGTACTCCATCGCGCCGGCCTGCGTCAGCTTCTCCACGATGCTCGACACGGTCGACGCCTTCTGACCGATGGCGACGTAGACGCAGATGACGTCCTTGCCCTTCTGGTTGATGATCGTGTCGATCGCGATCGCCGTCTTGCCTGTGCCGCGGTCACCGATGATCAGTTCGCGCTGGCCGCGGCCGATCGGAATCATGGCGTCGATGGCCTTGATGCCCGTCTGCAGCGGCTGCTTAACCGGCTCGCGCTCGATGATGCCAGGCGCCGGGCTCTCGACCTTGCGCTTGGTGGTAGTCACGATCGGCCCGAGGCCGTCGATCGGATTGCCGAGCGGATCCACCACGCGGCCAATCAGTGCATGACCCACCGGCACTTCGAGCACACGCCCTGAGCGCCGGACCTCGTCGCCTTCCTTCAGCTTGAGGTAGTCGCCGAGCACCACGGCGCCGATGTTGTCCTCTTCGAGGTTCAGCGCCTGCGCCACGATGATCTCGCCTGTTTCGCTGGCGCGGATCTCGAGCATTTCGCCGGCCATCGCCTTCGAGAGACCATAGATGCGGGCAACACCGTCCTTCACTTCGAGGACGGTGCCAACCTCGTCGACATCGATCTCGTTCAGATCTGCCGCTTCGATTTCTCGCAGCAGAATGTCCTTGATCTCACCGGGGCGGAGTGTGGTTTCGGCAGCCATTGGGCAGACAGTCGGTAAACGTCGTGGGAGACGATCGGAAGCGCTTCAGGTCGAGCTTGTGAAAATTATCACAAAGCCCCGGATAGGCAACCCATCGTAACGTCAGGAACTCGGCGGGAGCGGCAAATGTAACGGCGGGGGCGCGTGCAATTCCGGCCGTGCCCGCTCGATGGCGGCGGCGATGAGCATCTCGGGCGAGATCGCCCCCCAGTTCCGGGGCGTCGAGCCCGTCGCCAGCCTGGCAGACCGGGCGAGGTGCGAGACCGAGCTGTACCCGAGTCGTCTGGCCGCCAGCGCCACCGGCACCCCGGCGGCGAGCTGCGTCTGGACCACCAGCAGCCGGACGAGCTCGAGCAGCTGCTTTGGGCCTGGCGAACCATTCGCGCGCAACGTCCGGGCAAGGTGTTCCCGGCTCATGCCGAGCTGTTTTGCCACGGCCGAGACCGCCGTCAGCCGTCCGACATGCGACACGCCGGTACGCCAGACCGCTTCGGCGAGCGAACCCACGCCGTGCGAATCCAGGAGGACGTCGGCCCGCATGGTGAACCGGGTCGCGAGCAGGACGGGTTGCAACAGGACGCGGATCATGGCGTCGTCCACCCCATCGATCAGAATCGTCGCGACGCCCGCGGTGTGGAGCCGGGCCAGCAGCAGGGGATCGAGTGCGCGCGGTGCGATCAACGCGACGGCCGGAATCGGCGCGTGGTGCGTCGCACGTTCGACGGCGCGCCAGCCACTCGTGGCCGCCGCCCCAGGAAGCAGATCGACCACGATGGCGTCGACCAGCATCGTGTTCAACGCTGCTTCAATCCCGTCGGCGTCGCGAACGATCTGAATTTGCGCGCGGCCGCGCGGGAAGGCACGCGAGAGCAGCTGTCGCGACCGATCGCGGTTTGAACAGAGCAGCACCGTGGTTGCGGGGGCCGATCCGCCGCGCATCGGCAGGGCCAGTCCGCGTCGTGGTGCACGCACGCTGACGACGCTCAGAGCCCCTCAGCGGCGGGCAGAGCCGGTGGCGAGCAACGCTGGTCGATCGGAGTCCGCTCGCGGATGATGTCGTGCGCGCGTTCGAGCACGATGCGGGCGTTTTCGTACGCCAGCAGCGATCGTGCCTCGTCGAACTTCGCCCAGCGGCACGCCGTGATGCCTTCCTCGCGCTGCGGCAGGGTTGCCGAACAGTCAGTCTCCATGAGGAAGAAGTGGCAGATCTTGTGCACCAGTTTGCCCCGAAATCGGAAGAACCAATCGATGGTGTCGATCTCGGCGCGCAGCGTCACCGTCGGCAGGCCAGTTTCTTCCTGCACTTCGCGCACTGCGGCGTCGGGCGCGGCTTCATCGCATTCGAGGTGCCCCTTCGGAAATCCCCAATTGCGGTAACTGTCGCGGATGAGCAGGTAGACGGGCACGTTGTCGACCACACGGTAGACGACGCCCCCCGCGGAGACTTCACGTTTCGCATCGACGGGAGTAGTCACGACATCGGCCTCGCGCTCATGCGGCGGGATCCATTTCGGCTCGCCCCTCGATGAACTGCCGCACGACCGGATCCGAAGTGTGCTGGATCTCATCCACCGTGCCGACCTGACGCACCTTTCCTTCGTACAGCATGGCGATGCGCGTGCCAACCCGGTACGCACTGCGCATGTCATGCGTGATGACAATTCCGGTCACGCCGAGCCGATCGCGCATGCGCACCATCAACTCATCAATGACCGCACTGGTCACGGGGTCGAGACCGGTGGTTGGCTCATCGTACAGGATGTACTTCGGTCGCAGGGCAATCGCCCGCGCGATGCCGACACGTTTGCGCATGCCTCCGGAGAGCTCCGCCGGGAACCGCGACTCGGTGCCCGGCAGATCGACCAGATCGAGCGCTTCAGCAACGCGCGTTGTGATTTCGCCCTCCGACAGGAGGCCCTGCTTGCGCAGCCCCATCGCGACGTTTTCACCAACGGTGAGCGAGTCGAACAGCGCGGCAAATTGAAACACGTAGCCGATCTGCGCGCGCAGCGCCGTCAGCTCCTTGCGGTTGAGCCTCGGGACTTCCTGTCCGTCGACCTTGACACTGCCCGAATCGGGCCGCAGCAGGCCCACCATGTGCTTGATCGCCACGGACTTGCCGGTGCCGGAGAAACCGATGATGACCATCGTTTCGCCCTCCTGCACGGTGAGCGAGAAGCCGGCCAGCACACGTTTCGGGCCAAAAGCCTTGTGGACGTCCTTCAGTTCGATCATCGGGGCGCAGGCATCAGTGGCGGTGTGAGATCAGGAGAGAGAATACGACAGGGGGCAGCCGCAAACCACCGGCTGCCCCCTGTTCGTCTCCCGCGCTTCCGCTGACAGGGGCGCGATCAGGCGGCGAACGACCCCAGCGCGCGGCCCACATCGCCTTCGCGGAGACGCTTCAGGGCACGGTCACGCAGCTGCCGCACCCGTTCGCGGGTCACGCCGAGCATCGAGCCGATTTCCTCGAGCGTATGTTCGCGTCCGCCTTCGAGACCGAAGTACAGGCGCAGCACCTTCGCGTCACGCGGCGGCAGCGTATTGAGCGCCTGTTCGATTTCGTCGTTGAGGAAGCGATTCATCGCCTCTTCTTCGGTGTCCGGCATTTCGTCGGCCACGAAGCGTTCGATGAGCGAGCGATCACCTTCCGGATCCATCGGGGCATCAAGTCGGACGTCACCCGTGTTGAGCGCGGCGAGGGACTGCACCACATCGACCGAGAGGCCGGTGAGCTGCGCCAGTTCTTCCGGACTCGGCTCACGACGGAGCTTCTGCCGCAGGATCTCCGACGCCTTGATAATGCGCGACAGGTCGGCCGTACGGTTGAGCGGCACGCGAACCGTGCGGCCCTGACGCGCGAGCGACGACAGGATGGCCTGCCGGATCCACCAGACGGCGTACGAAATGAACTTCACGCCCTGGTCCGGATCGAACTTCCGGGCGGCCGTGAGCAGACCGACGTTGCCTTCACCGATCAGATCGATGAGCGGCAGACCCCGGTTCTGGTACTTCTTGGCGACAGAAATGACGAAGCGGAGGTTTCGCTTCACCAGTTCCTGGAGAGCATCAGGGTCCCCGGCACGGATCTTTCGCGCCAACTCGATTTCTTCCGTCCCCTTGAGCAGCGGATAGGTGCTGACCTCATAGAGATACTGATCGAGGATGTCGCGTTCGGGCTCCGTCGGGGCGATCCCCGCAGGCGTCGCCTTGCGGCGCCGGCGCTTCACGTCTGCCATGTATGAAAAGACCTCAGTCGGAACTCGCGAATTGGAAGCGTGTGTCGGGGGCGCGAGCGATCCCGAATCACGCGAGCGCCACGATCGGCGCCGAGTCGCAGCAGCTGCAGTCCCGCACGCGTACTGCAGGACCTCAGCCATACGCAGCAGATGGCGCAATCGTTGCCGTACCGGCGACAGTGCGCCACCGTACAGGCATGGCGTAAGCCTCGCAATATATGCGAAATCGGGGACTTCGCCAGTGATTACCTTGACACCAGTAGTACTCCCGGCTACCCTTTGCGGTTCCTGATGACTTGGCACGACGTCGTCGGGCGAAGGGCAGTCCCGGGGGTGTAGCTCAGTTGGTAGAGCGCTTGAATGGCATTCAAGAGGTCAGGGGTTCGATTCCCCTCACCTCCATGGAACGGGATGGTCCGGGCTGGTACACCGGATCGCGAGGCAGGACTGCAGGTGCAGGTGTGTTGCGGGAATAGCTCAGTTGGTAGAGCACAACCTTGCCAAGGTTGGGGTCGCGGGTTCGAGTCCCGTTTCCCGCTCTTGTGTTGGCGTGTT
>JANNVN010000136.1:0-5117 GCA_031414435.1 Gemmatimonadaceae bacterium | reverse complement strand
GATGGCAAGCGACAATGGGGCGGCGAACACAGCACCCCCCGTGCCCGACGCGTACTGGCTGATACACTTCGTGCAGCGGCCGTTCGCCGCGTCATCCCTCGCTGCAGTACCTCAGCAGTTTGCTCACCCGGGTGTCATCATGCATTGCTCTCTTCCCGTCGCTCGCCGCGTCCTCGTGACGTCGCTGTTGCTCCCAGCGCTGGCGGCCGCCCAGGACGGCTACCGCCAGCCACCGGAACCGATCCGCAGCATTCTCGATGCGACCCCGACGCCGCGCGTGGCAGTCAGTCCTGACAACACACAGCTGCTGCTGCTCGATCGACCGTCGCTGCCAGATATTGCCGAAGTCGCGGCACCATACATCGCGATGGCGGGGCAGCGCCTGAATCCGAACACCAATTTCCCTTCACGTGCGGCGACCAGCACCGGCCTCACGATCATGGCGATCGCCACCGGTGTCACGCGGCCGGTGTCACTCCCCGCCGGCGTCAAGGTCGGCAACGTGCGCTGGTCGCCCGACGGGCGGCGGGCGGCGTTCCCGATGATCACCGATCAGGGCGCGGGGATGGGCGTGCTCGACGTCGCGTCCGGGCTGGTCTCGCGCCTCGGCACGGTGCGTGTGAACGGTGCGTTCGGCGACCCATGTCTCTGGATGCCATCGAGTGATGCCCTGCTGTGCAAGACGATCCCCGCCCCGCGCGGCGCGGCACCAGAGGCGCCAGCCGCACCGAGCGGACCGGTGACGCAGGAGTCCTTCGGCCGGAAATCACCGGAGCGCACCTATCAGGACCTTCTCACCGACGGCACCGACGACGCACGATTCACGCACTACGGCACCAGTCAAATCGCCGTCGTGTCACTGTCGGGCGCGGTGCGAACCATCGGCGCGCCAGCCGTGTTCACATCGGCGGTGCCGGCGCCCGATGGGCGCTACGTGCTCACGTCGGCAATCCACACGCCATACAGCTATGTGGTGCCGTTCTCCCGCTTTCCGCTGATCACCGATCTGTGGAGCGAAGACGGTCAGAAGATCCGCACGGTGCATGATCGTGCGTTGGCGACGGAGCAGTCGACCGCTTTCGACGCGGTCGATGCCGGCCCACGAAACATCAGCTGGCGCTCAGACGCACCGGCAACCCTGGCCTGGGTCGAAGCGCTCGACGGCGGCGACCCGGCTCGTGCGGCCGCCCAACGCGATCGGATCGTGACCCTCGATGCGCCGTTCACGGCGGCACCAACGCAGCACGTTGCAGTGGGCACGCGCGTACGCGGTGTGACCTGGGTGCGCAACGATCTGGCGATGGTCACCGAGTACTGGTGGAAGTCGCGCCAGACAAAGACCTGGGTGATCAACCCGTCCACACCAGGTGCTGCGCCGCGGCTGCTCTTCGATCGCTCGGCCGAAGACGCCTACAGCGATCCGGGTTCACCGGTGATGACCATGACAGCACAGGGCACGATGGTCGCGAAGACCTCGTCTGATCGCACGGCGCTCTTCCTGACCGGCGAGGGCGAAAGCCCCACCGGTGCACAACCGTTCCTTGATCGGCTCGACATCGCGACGGGCAAGACCACCCGGCTCTGGCGGTCGCAGGGCGAACAGTACGAGGAACCGATTGCACTGCTCGACGATCGCGGGTCGCGGGTGCTGACGCGCCGGCAGACCTCGACTGAACCGCCGAACTACTGGGTGCGCGATCTGGTGCGCCGCAGTGCGCCGCGGCAGCTGACCCGCCTCGCCGATCCGGCACCGCAGTTCGCCGGCATCACGTCGAAGCTGGTGACCTATACGCGCCCCGACGGCGTACAACTCTCGGCCACCCTCTATCTGCCGTCGGGCTACAACGCTGAACGCGACGGCCGCCTGCCGTTCTTCTTCTGGGCCTATCCGCAGGAGTTCAAGAGCGCAAAGGCAGCGGCACAGGTCCGTGGCTCGCAGCATCTCTTCGTGCGCCCGAACGGAGCCAGCCATCTGTACATGCTGACGCAAGGCTACGGCGTGCTCGATGGTCCGACGATGCCGATCGTGGGCGAAGGGGACAAGGAACCGAACGACACCTACGTCGAGCAGCTGGTGGCGAGTGCGAAGGCGGCGGTGGACAAGGTGGTCGAGCTGGGCGTCGCCGACCGCGACCGCATCGGCGTGGGTGGCCACAGCTACGGCGCATTCATGACGGCGAACCTGCTGGCACACAGCAACATCTTCCGTGCCGGCATCGCGCGCAGCGGCGCGTACAACCGCACGCTGACACCGTTCGGCTTCCAGCAGGAAGAGCGGCCGTACTGGGAAGCGAGCGCGATCTACAATCGCATGAGTCCATTCACGTACGCTGACAGCATCAAGACGCCGATCCTGCTGATTCACGGCATGAACGACGACAACAGCGGCACCTTCCCGATCCAGTCCGAGCGCATGTACGCCGCACTGAAGGGCAACGGCGCCATCGTACGCTACGTACAGCTGCCCGGCGAGGCACACGGCTACCTGGGCCGCGAGAGTGTCGGGCATACCCTGGCTGAGATGGTGTCGTGGCTGAACCAGTTCGTGAAGCCAGTGAAGCCGAGGACGAAGGCGGACTGAAACGATCGCGGAGGTCGGTGACGCTCGATCGACGGCGTGCGTGAAAACGATGATGCTGGCGCGAGTTGGGATGGCTACGTTCCGGCAGAGCATGAAACCGTCGGCGCATGCGCCGCACTTGCCGCCACCAGCTACCGGATTGTACGCTATGGGTATGGTGTCTATCGACCGATCGGATTGGACCGTGGAGCAGCTGCACGAGCTGCCTGACGACGGCAATCGTTATGAGATCATCGACGGAGTCCTGTACGTGACGCCGTCGCCGCGCTTCGTGCATCAGCTGATACTTGGCGAACTGCATTCCCTGCTCAAACCGTACGCCAAGTCCGTCGGGCTCGGTGTCCTGTTGTCGCCTGCGGACATTCGATTCTCAGAGCGCACGCTGGTGCAGCCGGACCTGTTCGCGTTCGACGCGCCAGCGAGCTTCGCGAACTTCAGCTACCGCGACATCACACATCTCGAGCTGGCGGTCGAGGTGCTGTCGCCGAGCACGGCGCGAGTCGACCAACTCACCAAGCGAACACTGTACCAGAAGCATGGCGTGTCCGAATACTGGATGGTTGATGTCGACCAGTGCGCAGTTAAACGGTGGGGGCCGACATCGGCTGAGGGAGAGCGGGTCACCGATGTGCTGTCGTGGCACCCGCATCGTGAAATCGCACCGTTGCTGATCGATCTGCCATCCCTGTTCCGCGAAGTGTTGGGGAGTTGAGTGTCCGCCATCCCATGTGAGTGCGGATCGGGACGCCCGCGCGCTCACGCCGGCCACAACGAAGGAGGCGTCCCATGTTGTCACCGTTCAGGCGTGCGCTGCCGGCGCACGTCGATCTCGAGCAGCAGAAGTCGCAGGCCAAGGAGCTGTTGAAGGCCTTTGCCGCGGCGGAGAAGACTGACAATCCAACTGGAGTCGCGATGAGAACGCTGTTACTCGGACTGGCTTCCCTGTTGCCAGTCGTCGCATCGGCCCAGCCGACCATCCGCGAGATCGACGGCGCGCCGTTCGCCGCGACCATCGTCGCCGCACCGGCGGCCAATGCCGTGGCGTTCGTGCTCAACGCGCGCGGGGTGCGCAACATCTGGGTGACCGACTCGACGCGCGCGGCGGCGCGCATGGTGACGGCGTTTACGCAGGACGACGGTCAGGACATCACATCACTCGCCTTCAGCAGCGACGGACGCACTCTCTACTTCGTGCGCGGCGGGGGGCCGAATCGGGCCGGAGACATTCCCAACCCGACCAGTGATCCCGCCGGTGCCGAACAGGCGATCTGGCGCGTTGCCCTCGACGGTTCGCCCGCCGCACGAGTCACGGAGGGGTCGTCGCCTTCGCCAATGCGACGCGGACCCGGGTTCGCCTTCACGCTCCGCGGCGCGATCTGGGTGGCGACGCCTGCTGGTGACTCGATACGAACCGCGCAACTGTTCAAGATGCGCGGCGCTGGTGGCTCGTTGCGCTGGTCGCCGACGGGAGAACAGCTGGCGTTCGTCTCCAACCGGGTCACGCACAGCTTCGTAGGCGTGTACACCACCGCATCGAAGACACTGCGCTGGATCGCACCCAGCACCGACGGCGACAACTCGCCCGTCTGGTCATCGGACGGCTCGAAGCTGGCCTTTCTCCACATGCCCTACGAAGGGCAGCAACTCGGCTTCCGTGCGACACGCGCCGAGCAACCGTGGAGCATCATGGTGGCCGATGTGGCCAGTGGAGCCGCGCGTGAGGTGTTCCGCGCAGCCGTCGGCCGGGGAAGCGCCTACTGGGCGATCGTCGCCGAGAATCAGCTGTTCTGGACGACGGGCGATCGCATCGCCTTTCCCTGGGAGAAGAACGGATGGGTACATCTCTACAGCATCGCCAGCACCGGCGGCACACCGACCGAACTGACACCCGGCAACGGCGAAGTCGAGTTCGTGTCGCAAAGCCAGGACGGCGCGCGACTGATCTACAACACCAACATCGGTGACATGGATCGTCGCCGGGTGATGACCGTGGCGGCCGATGGACGATCGGCACCAGTACCCGCCGTGAGCCGCGCGCAGATCGCCTGGAATCCCGTCGAGTCGAGCAAAGGCGGCGTCTATGCACTCGTCAGCGATGAACGGATGCCTGCGCACGCGGCAGTACTCTACGCCGGCAGCTGGAAGCCGCTCGCGCCAGAGACGATACCCGCCGATTTCCCCGCCTCGGCGTTGGTGATGCCGTCAGCGATGACTTTGCGTGCAGCGGATGGCGTCACATCGTACGGCCAGCTGTTCATGCCACCGAATGCCGTGCCGGGCAGGAAGTATCCTGCCGTCATCTTCATGCACGGCGGTTCACGCCGGCAGATGCTGCTCGGCTGGAACTACGGCAGCTACTACCACCACGCCTACGCCATGAATCAGGCGCTGGCGCTGCGCGGCTACATCGTGGTGTCGCTCAACTATCGCAGCGGCATCGGCTACGGCATGGAATTCCGCGAGGCGCTGCGGCAGGGTGCGACGGGCGGCAGCGAGTATGGCGATGTGGTCGCGGCGGCCAGGTGGCTCGGTGCGC
>JANNVN010000135.1:0-2909 GCA_031414435.1 Gemmatimonadaceae bacterium | reverse complement strand
TCGTGCTTGAGCGAGCGTGTCGGCGTCGACAGCAGCATAGGCATCTCCAGCGTCAGCGTGCGCGGCAAGGTGTCTCGACCCGTGCACGAATGCAAGGCCGGTGCGCCAGATCGCATGCTCGGGTGCACTGGCCTCACGTGCTATTCATTCCATCATGCCTGAACTTCCGGAAGTCGAGGGCGCTGCGCGATTCCTGCACACCCGGATCAGCGGTCGGATCCTGCGAGGGGTGACGTGGCTCCATCCGTCGCTTGCGCGCCGCGCGGATTACCGAATCGCTGCCTGTGTCGGGCGGCGCGTAGTGGCGGTCACGCGGGTCGCGAAATGGCAGGAAGTGCGTTTTGCCGATGGCGCCGCGCTCATCGTGCACTTCAGGATGACTGGTGACTGGGCTGTGACGTCGACGCCGGTTGCTCCCCCGTTGGCGCGTGCGCACTTCGCCTTCAGCGGTGGCTGCCACGTCTGGTTGATCGATCCCCGTGTCCTGGCGCGGGTCACGCTGCGCGATGTCGGGGATCCGCCGGGCGACGCCCGCATCGGCCCCGATGCGCTCGATCCGTTGCTTGATGCGCGCCAGCTCCGGGCGCGGTTTGCGCCACGCCGGGCTCCCATCAAGCAGATCCTGCTCGATCAGTCGGTGATCGCCGGAGTGGGGAACATCTATGCCGCTGAGGCACTCTGGCACGCGCGGATCAATCCGGAAACCCCCGCGCAGCGGCTGTCGCTGGTTCGAGTCGATCGGCTCATTTCTGGCATCCGCTGGACGATGGGACTCGCGTTCGAGCAGATGGGGCGCCATCAGTATGGTGAGGCCACAGATCGATTCGTCGTCTACGATCGCGAGGGCGAAGCGTGCGCGCGCTGCGGCACGGCGATCACCCGGATCACGCAGGGGCAGCGCTCGACGTACCTCTGCCGGCGGTGTCAGCGATAGTCGCGTGCGACTGACCGTGCGGTCGCACCGCAGGCAGCGGGCAGCCCAGTCGCGAAGGCCCCGAAGCAATACATGGCAGTCCTCCAGCAGACGCCTGACCGTCAGTCACGCGCGTCGAGCACCGCCCCTTTCAGGTACCCCGTCTCCGGTACGGTCAGCAACACCGGGTGATCGAGCGGCTGCAACGTGATCGAGCGAATGGAGATGGCCCGGCCGGACTCCGCCGCGGCGTGCTCGAGGATCTCGAGAAACTCCGGCACGTGCACATGGTGACTGCAACTGGCGGTGAACATGGTGCCGCCCGGCGTCAGCAGCTGCATCGCGAGGCGGTTGATGTCCGCGTAGCCGCGCATGGCGTGCGTCACTGACGAGCGATTCTTCGCAAAGGCCGGCGGATCGACCACGATGGTGTCGAACCGATCGCCCGCCGCCTTCGCTTCCCGCAGGTACTCGAAGACGTCGGCGACCACCGGCGTGACGTTGGTGAATCCATTCAGCGCCGCATTCTCCGCGGCACGCCCCAACGCGGCTTCCGAGACGTCGACGGCGGTCACATGGTCCGCGCGCCGCGCCAGATGCAGTGCGAACGAGCCGTGATAGCTGAAGAGATCCAACGCGCGACCGCGTGCCAGCGATCCGATGAGCACGCGGTTGTCCCGCTGATCGAGAAACGCCCCGGTCTTCTGGCCAGTACGCAGCGCCGCGAGGTAGTGAATCCCGTGCTCCGATACCTGAATCGTATCCGGCACCATTCCGGCGAGCACTTCCACCATCCGTTCGAGCCCCTCGCGCGTGCGCACCGACGGATCGTTTCGCGCCAGAATGCCCGCGGGGCTGAGCAAGGACTGCAGCGCTGCAACGATGTGCGCGCGCTGCGTCTCGAGTCCTGCGCTCAACAGCTGCACGACGAGCACGTTGGCGTACTGGTCCACCACGAGACTCGGCAGGCCATCACCCTCACCATGGACCAGCCTGCAAGCAGACGTCAGATCACGCAGTGGTGCGCGTCGCGCGATGGCCTGTCCCAGCTTCCGCCGCCACCATTCGGCGTCGATGACAACGTCGGGGTCAGCCTCGAGTCGGCGCAGCGTGATCTCGGACTTCGGGCTGTAGAGGGCCGTGCCGAGTTTCCGGCCGCCTGGGCCACGCACGTCGACCAGACCCGCATCCACGCGTGGTGCCGTGGCGATGTCGCTCCGGAAGATCCAGGGGTGGCCGCGCAGAAGTCGTTCAGCGCCGCGGGTCGCCAGCGTCGCGATTGGAAGTGCCAGGTGTTTGGTCATGTGGAGCCTACGCTACCACCGCGCGCCCCTCGGCGCACCGTGGCGGTGTTCAGGCGGGTCGCGCCCACTTGGTTCCGACACTGGCGCGCGTGATCGTGCTGTAGAACGCGCGAGCCGCGGCGACTCCGGCGCTGGTGACGCGCACCATGCGCTTGGCGCGTCCGCCGCGTTCGGGTGTTGCGTCACCGAGCCATGTCTCGATGAAGCCCTTCTGTTCGAGGCGATCGAGCGTGGTGTAGAGTGCTCCTGGGGTGCAGGGGTGCGCGGCCACGGATTCGACACGCTCACGGATGGCCGCGCCGTAGGCGTGGTCGCCGAGCTGTGAGGCTGCGGTGAGGATGAGGTATTCGAAGGCGCCGAGCATGGTTAAGTACTACATTGTTATACAAATGTGCCTGCGGTCAAGTGTTCACGGTGGCGGTGAGGGTCGGATGTTCGATACATGGCGATGGGGGTTGACCCACGATTTGACTCGACTACTTTCTTCAGACTCCCCGGGACAATGACCCGGGACGTTGCCGAGTCTGGCGAAAGCCAGTGACGCAGCGGACGCTGTTTGACAATGGAAAGAGTGTGGAGATCGTGGGAAGTGAATCCCATCGTTGACTGGGCACGGCGACGTGTCGATCGCGATGTAGTGATTGAGGTGTGCATGAATGCGCATGCACGGCTTGACCGGTTACGGGAGGTCA
>JANNVN010000134.1:0-31276 GCA_031414435.1 Gemmatimonadaceae bacterium | reverse complement strand
GGCCCAACTATCGGTGGCGCAATCGCTTGAAGAGCCGCGCTCGGTCCGGTATTCTACCCTTTGCACTTAGCCGTGTCACCCCGCATCCACTGCTGCATGCCCCGTGTCTTCCGCGCGACGTCCTTTCTGGCGCTGACGCTTTGCGCCCTTGTCGCCAGTGCCTGCGGCGACGACCCCTTCGCGATACGGGCGCCGTTCACGGCCGCGACTGACAGCTTCTCGATCCGGGCCCTCACCGGCACCCCAGGCAATGCGCGCGCGCTGTGGAGAGTCGGTGAGTTCCGGCGCTATCGACTCGATTCGATCGGGAGCCAGTTTGACGTCGGATTCGACCTTGATGCCACGGGCCGGTTGCTGGTCTATCCGGCGCGCAACATCACGGTCTCACCGCCCGGCACGATTGCGGCGCCCCCCTCCGTGGCATTCCTGGCCTCCACGCAGGCGTATGCCAGCGCTGACCGGGCGCCCGAAGCCGGCTACACCGTTGATACGGCTATCGTCATCAATCGAGGCCAGACGGTGTTCATTCGGACCACGTCGGATGTCTGCCTGGCACAACAGCAGCAGACCGGCGGCACACAGCTGTACGCGAAATTCGTCGTCGACAGCATCGATCGTGTCACGCGGGAGCTGATCGTCCGCAGCACGGTCCAGCCCAGCTGCAACTTCCGGTCGTTCGCGCCCGGAATTCCAACGTTCTGAGTCATGCACGATCTGAGGCTCGTACGCGAGCAGATGCATCTTCTGCGCGATGGTTTCGCGCGTCGTGGCAAGCTCGACACGCTCGGCCCGATCCTCGATCGGATCGAGGCGCTCGAGAAGGAGCGACGTGCGCTCATCACGGCGACCGAGGACCGGAAGGCTCGGCGGAATGTGATGACACAGGATGTCGCGCAGAAAAAGAGGGCGGGTGAAGACGCAACCGAACTCGTTGCCGAGAGTCGCAGCGTCGGGGAGGAAATCGCACGGCTCGAGGCGGACCTCTCTGCCACCGAGCTGGCGATGGGCGGCCTCATGCTCGAGTTACCGAACATCACCCGCGATATCGTGCCGGCAGGGGACGAAAGCCACAACGCCGTCGTGCGGAGCTGGGGCGTGGCTCGCGATGTCACCGGCGTCCGGCCGCACTGGGAGGTTGCCGGTGACATGGGCATGCTCGATCTGGCGCGTGGTGCGAAGATCAGCGGGTCCGGCTTCATCGTCTATCGAGGGTACGGCGCCAAGCTGGTACGCGCACTCATCAACCTGATGCTCGACACACACACCACCGAGCATGGCTACGAAGAGACCTGGGTGCCTCTCGTCGTCAATCGGGCCTCGATGACCGGCACCGGACAGCTGCCGAAGTTCGAGGATGACATGTATGCGGTGCACGGCGAAGACGCGTTTCTGATCCCGACCGCCGAAGTACCGGTCACGAATCTCTACCGTGACGAAATCCTGGACGTGGCTGAGTTGCCGAAGGCACTGACGGCGTACAGCGCCTGTTTCCGCAAGGAAGCGGGTGCAGCTGGCAAGGATACCCGTGGCCTGCTTCGCGTCCACGAGTTCGACAAGGTGGAGATGGTGCGGTACGCGCGGCCTGAGCATTCGGACGCCGAGCTCGAGCTGCTCACGTGCCACGCGGAAGCCATCCTGCGCAAGCTCGAGTTGCCGTACCGCGTGCTGCTGCTCGCGGCAGGTGACACCGGTTTCGCGAGCAGCCAGACCTACGACCTTGAAGTCTGGGCACCAGGGGTCGGCAAGTGGCTCGAGGTGTCGAGCTGCTCGAATTTTGGTGACTTTCAGGCGCGACGCATGAATATCCGGTACCGCCCGGCGGCGGGTGAGAAGCCCAGATTCGTGCATACGCTGAATGGATCAGGACTCGCATTGCCGAGAATCATCGCCGCGCTGCTCGAACATGGCCAGCAGGCAGACGGCAGTATCACGATTCCGGCAGCGCTGCAGCCGTATCTGGGCACGGCCCGGCTGGGTTGATGGGCGCACGGCGCTTCGCGCCGGTCATCTTTCTCGCGAGCGGAGTTGTTGCGCTGCTCGTCTGGTGGCTCGTATACACGCAACGCGTCGTTGCTGACCTGCGTCTCGAGGCGGCGCGCTCGAGCCAGATGTATGCGCGCGTGTATCAGGCGCTGAGTCAGGAGGGCGACGATGGCACGGCGGCGTTGCTCGATCTTTCGCGCTACATCGGCCAGGCCGGCGTCCCGATTGTGGTCACGAATGCACAGGGAACTCCGACCGCATTCGTGAATCTTCCATTCGCGGTTGCTGATTCACAGATCGACTCGCCGCAGGTTCGGGCGTACGTCAAGGTGCTCGATCGCGCCAACGTGCCGATCAGTCAGCCCGGCGTCGGCAACGTGCACTACGGCGATACACCACTGGTCAATGGCTTGCGGGTGGTGCCGATCATCACCGTCGTGACGCTCGGTCTGTTTCTTCTGGCCGGCGTGTATGGTCTGGTGACGCGCGGCCGTGCCGAGCGAGAGCGAGTCTTCGCCGGTATGGCTCGCGAGGCGGCGCATCAGCTGGGGACACCGCTCACGGCGCTGGCGGGATGGGTGGAGCTCCTGGCCGAGCGTGAAGGCGACACCGAGAGTACCACGCAGACCGCAGTCGGTCATATGCGGGGCGACCTCGATCGCCTCGAGCGGGTGGCCCACCGCTTTGAACGGATCGGCCGCCCGGCACAGAAGGACGCGGTTGATGTGCGCGAAATCGTGTTCCGCGTGGCTGCCTACTTCCGCGCACGCGTGCCGACGAAGGCACACAAGGTGACGATCACCACGTCACTCCCTGACGATCCGCTCCGGGTCGAGGGCGACGCGGTGCTGCTCGAGTGGGCACTCGAGTCGCTGGTGCGGAATGGCATCGACGCCCTTGCCGGTCGCGGCGGTACCGTCGATCTGACGGTGCAACCGCTGCCCGAAGGGGGCGCGCGCGTGGTGGTGGCCGACGACGGTCCTGGCGTCCCGCGGGAGCTCCGGAAGGAGATCTTCAAGGCAGGCTTCACGACCAAGCCGCGCGGCTGGGGCATCGGGCTCGCGCTGACGCGGCGTATCATCGCAGACAATCACGGCGGCCGGATCACACTGCTGCCGAGTGATCGAGGCGCGGCCTTCGAGATTATGTTGGAGCGATGACCGACTCGATCATCTCGCCACTCGCCGGACTGAACCGCGCTCAATACGACGCTGTCATGCACACGCATGGCCCGCTGCTGGTGCTGGCCGGTGCCGGGTCCGGCAAGACGCGGGTGCTGACGACGCGTATCGCGCGCCTGATCGAGGCGGAGCGCGTTCCGCCGCACCGGATTCTTGCTGTGACGTTCACGAACAAGGCCGCCGGTGAAATGCGCGACCGGATCGGACGACTCATCGGCGGCGCCCCGCAGGGAATGTGGGTCGGCACCTTTCACGCGATTGGAGCGCGGCTGCTTCGCCGCGATGCGGAGCGCGTCGGTCGGACGTCACAGTTCACCATCTACGACGAGGACGACGCGCTTGGCGTCGTGAAGCGACTGCTGGAAGGGCAGCGTATCTCGCCGAAAGAGTGGGCGCCGAAGCTGGTCCTCGGACAGATCTCCGATGCCAAGAACGCGCTGGTGCCGCCGGTGGAGTATGCTCGGCTGGCGAAAGATCCCCTGTCGCAGGTCGTGGCGAAGATCTACCCGCTGTACGATGCCACGCTGCGGGCGCAGAACGCCGTGGGGTTTGATGATCTGCTGACGCTGCCGGTCCAGCTGCTGCAGGAGAATCCGGCCGTCCTCGACAGCTATCGGCAGCGTTTCGGGTTCATTCTGGTGGACGAGTACCAGGACACGAACAAGGCACAGTACCAGCTCGTCTCGCTTCTCGCGGGCAGCGCCGGCAACGTGATGGTTGTGGGTGACGACGATCAGTCCATTTACGGCTGGCGCGGCGCGGATATCCGCAACATCCTCGACTTCGAGCGTGAGTTTCCCACCGCGACTGTCGTCAGGCTTGAAGAGAACTATCGGTCGACACCGGAGATCCTGGCGCTCGCGAATGCCGCGATCGCGCCTAACAAGGAGCGCCGCGGCAAGACCTTGCGCGCCACTCGGCCGACGGGCGTGAAGCCACGACGGGTGCGCGCGCTGGACGAACGGGATGAAGCGGAGTACATCGCGGATGACATCGCCGATCGTCGCGGCCATCGGTCGATCGAGCTGCGACAGGTCGCGATCCTCTATCGTACGAATGCGCAGAGCCGCGCCTTTGAAGATGCGATGCGGAAGCGCGGATGGCCCTATCGTCTGATCGGCGCGGTGCGCTTCTACGATCGACGGGAAATCCGCGATCTGATGGCGTATCTGAAGTTGATCGCCAACCCCGCCGATGACGAGGCGTTCCGTCGCGCGATCAGTGTGCCGCGGCGCGGCCTTGGTGATACGACCATCGAATTACTCGCGAAGGTGGCTGCGACCGCGCGAATTTCGTTGCTGCAGGCGGCGGGTGCTCCACACCTGCTCACCGAGCTGCGCGTGGCCGCGCGCGCCGCGCTCGCGGATTTTGCTGTTGTCGTCGGCGCACTCCGTACGATGGCCGCCGACGCTGGGGTCAATGAACTGCTCGAGGCGCTTATCGCGCGCATCGGCTACATCGATCTGCTGCGAGCCGAAGGGCCGGAAGGCCTCGATCGCATCGAGAACGTGCGAGAGCTCGTCAGTGGCGCCGCGGAGGCCCTTGCTGATGACGATGGGGAAGTCGGCCTCACGCCACTGGATCGATTCCTCCAGAAGGCGATGCTCGTGGCCGGCGCCGACGCGCTCGACCCCACCGCCGATGCCGTCACGATGATGACGCTGCACAATGCGAAGGGGCTCGAGTACCCGCTCGTGTATCTGACCGGGCTCGAAGACGGACTGTTCCCGCTGGCACGGGCGTACGATGATCCCGCCATGCTGGAAGAGGAACGACGATTGTTCTATGTCGGCATCACGCGCGCGGAATCGGTGCTGGTACTGTCACACGCAGAAATGCGCCGTCGCAATGGTGAGACGCAGATGTCGCGACCGTCGAGTTTTCTCGAGGCATTGCCGCCGGAACTTCTCGAAGTGACGAGCACACCGCGGGCGCGGAGTCAGGGGCGGGGCAGCTACGGTGACGGCGATGCCGCCGGTGGATGGGGACGGGGTGCCGCCAGCGCTGGCCGCTGGGCACCGCGTGAGTCGAAACCGGCACCGATCAGCGACAACGCCTTTGGCAGCGTGACTCGCGGCTACAGCGCACGCCCGACGGCCGCGGTCGACGATCAGTCAGAGGCGGTGCAGGTGTTGCCGGGCGCCAGGGTCAGGCACCGGAAGTTCGGTGTCGGTACCGTCGCCGAGGTCACCGGCGGTGGCCGTGACCTGAAGGTACGCATCGACTTCGATGATGAAGAAGTGGGACGCAAGACGCTGGTGGTTGCCCAGGCGAATCTCGAACCGGAGCACGAGTAGATGGCTGTCTCAGATGCAGATGTTCTTCACGTGGCGGCGCTTGCGCGACTCGCGATGCCCGTTGAGCGTGTCCCAGGTCTGGTGCGCGAACTGAACGGGATTCTCGATCACATGGCCGTGCTCGAGACGGTCGACGTGTCATCGGTGGGAGCTGATGCCCGGACGCCGATGCCGCGTCGCACTGACGTCGTCGCGCCGATTCCCCTGTTGCGGCCGCTGGCTGAGTTCGCGCCCGCGCCGCGCGATGGCTTCCTGCTGGTCCCCCGCCTCAGTACGCACAGTCAGCTCGGTGCGTCGGAGGGTGACGAATGACGTCGTCGGAAACGCTGGACTCGAGCGCTGCGGCCACGGCGTCGGCGATCGCGAACGGGAGTGCGGTGGCGACGGACGTTGCCGCCGCCTCGCTCGCGCGCGCTCATGCCAACCGCAGCCTGAATGCGTACGTGACGCTGGCATCCGAGGCTGACGTGCGCGATGCGGCCGCCGCGGCCCCGGAGGGACCGCTGCGCGGCGTGCCGGTCGCGGTCAAGGACAACATCGCCACGACATCGCTCAGCACGAGCTGTGGCTCACGAATCCTCGCAGGCTGGGTCAGCCCGTACGAAGCGACCGCGATCTCCCGACTGCGCGCCGCTGGTGCTGTGATCATTGGCAAGACGAACATGGACGAGTTCGCGATGGGGTCGTCGACCGAGAACTCGGCGTTCGGTCCGACGGTGAATCCCCTCGATCACTCGCGCGTGCCTGGTGGCTCGAGTGGTGGCTCAGCGGCCGCCGTTGCGGCAGGGCACTGCCGCATCGCCTTCGGCTCTGAGACCGGCGGTTCCGTGCGGCAGCCGGCCGCGTTCTGCGGTATCGTGGGTGTCAAGCCGACCTATGGACGCGTCAGTCGCCTCGGGCTGGTGGCATTCGCGTCGTCGCTCGATCACATCGGCGTGTTCGGACGCACGGTCGATGACGCCGCGCTCGGGCTGCGCGTCATCGCCGGGCATGATGCCCACGACGCGACCTCTGTTGACGCTCCTGTCGACGACTACTGCGCGGAGCGTGGCCGCCCGCTGGCCGGGCTCGTCGTCGGTGTCCCAGCCGAGTACTTCCCGGTCACGCTCGACGAACGCATCCGGCAGCGGTGTCATCGCGCCATTGGTGTCTTGCGCGAGCTGGGCGCGGAGGTGCGCGCTGTCTCACTCCCGCACACCGATCTCGCGATTCCGGTCTACTACATCCTGGCTCCGGCGGAAGCGTCGTCGAACCTCGCGAGGTTTGACGGTGTTCGGTACGGGCCGCGCGCGCCGTCAGACGACTTGCGCGGCATGTACGAACGCACGCGATCCGACGGATTCGGTCCTGAAGTCACGCGTCGCATCATTCTTGGCACATACGTGCTCTCGCAGGGCCACTACGACGCGTACTACCGAAAGGCGATGCTCGTGCGCGAAAAGATCACACAGGATTTCGCCGCGGTCTTCGCCAGTGGCGTGCATGTGCTCTTCACACCAACCACGCCGACAACGGCGTTTCCCTTTGGATCGAAGAGCGATCCGCTGGAGATGTATCTGAGCGACATCTTTACCGCGACCGCAAATCTCGCTGGCGTTCCTGCCATGTCGCAGCCCATTGGGCTGGTCGACGGGTTGCCGGTCGGGGGACAGTTTCTCGCCGCCCACTTTCGTGAGTCCGATATGTTCCGCGCGGCGTATGCACTGGAGCAGGCGCTCGGATCGGAGGCACTCTCATGAGCACGGAAACCGCAGCGGACGTGACGGCTGGCTTCGAGATGGTCGTCGGGCTCGAGGTGCATGTGCAGCTCAAGACACGCAGCAAGGCGTTTTGCGGCTGCTCGACCAATTTCGGTGCGCCGCCCAATCAGAACACGTGTCCAATCTGCCTCGCGCTGCCCGGCGCACTGCCGGTGCTGAATGCCACCGCCGTGGAGCTCGCATTGCGGGTCGGGCTTGGCCTCGGCTTCACGATCAACCGTACGTCCGTCTTCGCGCGGAAGAACTACTTCTACCCCGATCTGCCGAAGGGGTACCAGATCTCCCAGCATGATCGGCCGATTGCCGAGCACGGATCGCTCGACATCGGCATCAGTGTTGATGGCGTGCCACGCGTGATCGGGGTCACCCGTGCACACATGGAGGAAGACGCGGGGAAATCGATTCACGACCGGTACGAGGGAGCGACGGCGGTCGATCTCAATCGTAGTGGTGTCCCCCTGGTCGAAATCGTCAGCGAACCCGACATGCGATCACCGGAGGAGGCAGGCGCGTACCTCCGGACGCTGAAGCAGATCCTGTTGTACCTGGATGTCAGCGACTGCAACATGGAAGAGGGGAGCCTTCGGGTCGATGCGAACGTCAGTGCGCGGCCGTTTGGCCAGACGACGCTCGGCACCAAGTGTGAGGTCAAGAACATGAACTCCTTCTCCGGTGTCGAGAAGGCGCTTGCGGCGGAATTCCGCCGTCAATGCGGCGTGCTGGTTGCCGGCGGCACCGTGCAGCAGCAAACGCTGCTCTGGGATGGACACAAGAACGAAATCAGACCGGCACGCAGCAAGGAGGGATCGAGCGACTATCGGTATTTCCCGGAACCGGATCTGCCTCCGCTCGTCGTTTCCGACGCCGAGCTCACGCGCGTGGGTGCCACGCTCCCGGAATTGCCTGCGGCGCGTCGGGCGCGCTACGCGGCGATGAAGTTGTCGGAGTATGACGTGCAGGAACTGACGGCTGACCCGTCCACCGGACCATACTTCGAGTCGGTGTTGCGGCTGCACGACGACCCGAAGGCGGTGGCGAACTGGGTCAACGGCGAAGTTCGCGCGAACCTCAACGAGACCGGAGCGGCGTGGTCGCAGGTATCGCTCGCGCCGTCCCGGTTGGCGTCCCTGCTCGATCTCGTGCGCGACGGAATCGTCAGCAGCAGTGCGGCAAAGAAGATCTTTGCGTTGCTCTTGGTGTCGGATGCGACACCGCGCGAGATCGCCGAACGTGAAGGCCTCGTCCAGGTGCGCGACGACAATGCGCTCGCCGGGTGGGTCGATCAGGTCCTGGCGGAGAATCCGGCAGAAGCAGCGCGCTTCGCTGCCGGGGAGAAGAAGCTGCAGGGACTGCTCGTTGGTCTGGTGATGAAGAAATCACAGGGACGCGCTGATCCGAAGCTCGTCAATCAGTTGCTGACGTCGCGCGCCTCGGGGTAGAGCGGCGTCTCGAGTGTGGCTGCGTGCGCGAGGGGCGATACCGGGAGGCCGAAGTGGCGTTCGGCCTCATCCCGGACAAACGGATCGCCTCCGCGGCGCAGCGCGACCCGGCGCAGTCGCTTCGCGAGGCGCAGTGCCTCGTCTCCACTCGGATCGAATTGGTAGGACTCCGAACGGTCCAGCCGCTCGAGTAAGTCCACCACGTAGTCGAAGGAGCGCACCAGGTGCGACTCCACCTCTGGTCGCGTCAACCCCCAGCGGCTGTTGTCGGCCATGATGCGGTAGATGCGCTGCCAGCTCTCACTGTCCGTGACGTGCACCATACCACGGAAGAGCCGCCGGTTCGTGCGGGTGCTGAAGATCGTCGGGCTCAGAATGTCATCGAGATGTGCATCGGCACGTGAGTGATCGAGCAGGATCACATCCCGGGCACGTCGCGCTGCCGCGTCACCAAGGTGCGTCTCGAAGCGGCTCTCCCAATAGCTGTGACCCAGCGCAGACGTACTGCTCGTCACCGTCAGCTGGCGGGGTACGAAGAAGTTGTGCGCCACCACGTCGGCCGCCAGATGGGAGAGGTATCCGAGCGCGAAGGCCCGCAGTGCTTCGTCGCCCGCGCGTTCATAGATCTCGAAGCCGACCGCCCACGAGTGACAGTGGCGCCCGGTTGGCGCATACTTTTTCGCCATCGAGGTATCGGCCGCGATGCTGCCGTAGAGAAAGTCCTGCGGAAAGGTCCGGAGCAGAGCAGCCGTCGCCGCTGGGAGCAGGGCAAGCGACCGCAGCACGGCTTCACCGAGGTGAATGTGCGTCCCAGGCGTCCACGCCAGAAGGTCGCCGGGCGTGAGGGCGATCCAGACCACGGCGCACAGGGTCGCGAGCACACCGATTCGCGCGTGACGGAGGCTCACCCGGGACGACGTCGGCGAATCCGCGGACCACCGGATCGGGGGCCGGCGTCCGCCGCAGGCGGCGGAGCCGAGACAACATCGTCGTTCTCGTTCTCGTCATCCTCGAGCTCATCATCTTCGTCGTCGTCGAGCTCACTATCGTCTTTGTCGTCGAGCTCAACATCGTCTTCGTCGTCGAGCTCAGTATCGTGTTCGTCGTCGAGCTCAGTATCGTCTTCGTCGTCCAGTTCATCGTCGTGGCCATCCCACGAGTCGGCCGCATCTTCGCGACGGGATCTCGCAGCCGATCCCGTGCGTGAACGCACCGTCGGCACGAAATCGTCGTCGGCATCATCGTCATCATCTTCGTCGGCACTGCTCGCCGCGAAAGCCGCCTCGAGCGCGGCGAGCCTGGCGCGGACATCGGACTCATCCAACGCTGCCGGAGCCGCTCCATCGCGTCGGGCGCTACGTCCTGCCGTTTGTCGACGAGCCGGACGGCTCCGATCCATGACATTCCCGAACAACGTGCTAGCGCCCGTACGCACGCCGCGCATCAGCCCCGTGGCCGTGGCGATCGTCGCTTCCGCCTCTTCCTGCACCACATCCACGAGAGTCGCGAGCTGCGCAAGACGCTGCTGGCCGGCATCCAGTGCGTCGCGGACGGCATCATCCACCGCGCCAACTGTGCCCGAGAGCCGACCGAGGTCCTGGTGGACGGCCGTCGTCACATCGGACAGTTGCGTCGCCACCCGATTCAGGTTCCGGACCAGCGGGATCAACTCATCGGAAAGCCCCTGAAATCGCTTGCCGAGGTTGTGCTCGGCACCGCGCACCGCGCGAGCCATCCCGAGGAGCGCCGCTGCGATCCCGAGGAGCAGCACGGTGACGACGACACTCAGGATGCCCGTCGCGACGCTGTACCAGGGCGCTGGGACAGCGACCGGACGCACGAGCAGCGTATCCGCGATCAATGCCAGTAATGGGATGGTCGACATACCGGAAAGTACCTGTCGGCGGTCCTGCGGCGCACCCCTCCGCTTGACCTGTCGCCACGAGTCCGGCACCTTCACGCGCTTAACTGACCTCGATCGGGAGCGTGTGCATGGCCGGACTGCGGTATGTGGTGGAAGGTGGACGGCAGCTGTCCGGGACAATCCGGCCGGCTGGCAACAAGAATGCGGCGCTGCCGATCGTGGCCGCCGCACTGCTGACGGCCGACGAGGTCACACTCGAGAACGTCCCAAGGATTCGCGACATCGAAACGCTGGTCCTCCTGCTCCGATCGGTCGGCGCTGAGGCCGAATGGACGGGGCCGAATGCGCTGCGGATCCACGCCAAGGACATCCACCCGGCGACGCTCGATCCGGTGCTTTGCGAGAAGATTCGTGCGTCGATTCTTCTTGCCGGGCCGCTCCTGGCGCGATGCGGCAGTGTGACCCTGCCGCCGCCTGGCGGTGATGTGATCGGCCGCCGGCGCCTCGATACACACTTCTTTGCCTTCGAGCAGTTGGGCGCCACTTTCACCGCCGGTGAGACCTTCACACTGACGGCGAAGGAACTTCGTGGCCGGGACATCTTCCTCGACGAGCCGAGCGTCACAGGCACCGAGAACGCGATGTGCGCCGCCGCGCTGGCGAAAGGGACGACGATTTTCCGGAACGCGGCCAGCGAGCCGCATGTGCAGGATCTGGCGCACTTCCTTGTGGGCATGGGTGCGAAGATCGAGGGGATTGGTACCAACACGCTGACTGTGCACGGGGTAGATCGCCTGCATGGCTGTACGCACCGGATCGGCCCGGATCACATTGAGGTTGGGAGCTTCATCGGCCTCGCAGCGGTCACGCGCTCGGAGTTGCGCATCGCGGACGCCGGCGTGGAGCACCTGCGCTCGATGCTGATGGGATTCGAACGCCTCGGGATCTCCTGCGTGATAGATGGCAACGATCTGATCGTTCCCGCTGAGCAGTCGCGACGGATTCGTGACGACCTCGGCGGACATGTTCCGAAGCTCGAGGATCAACCGTGGCCCGCGTTCCCGGCCGACGTGATGTCGATTGCGATTGTCACGGCGACGCAGTGCGAGGGTTTGATCCTGATGCACGAGAAGATGTTCGAGTCGCGCATGTTCTTCGTCGACAAGTTGATTTCAATGGGTGCACGCATCGTGCTTTGCGACCCGCACCGTGCGCTCGTCTCCGGACCGTCACAGCTGCGCGCAGGCAACGTTGAAAGCCCGGATATCCGCGCGGGTATGGCGATGCTCCTCGCTGCGCTCTGTGCGACGGGCACGAGCACCATCATGAATGTTGGCCAGATCGAGCGTGGGTATGAGCGCATCGATGAGCGGCTCAACGCGCTTGGCGCGCGGATCACGCGAATCGAGGATTGATGCTGCCGCCAAGCTTGAGCATCCCCGATTTCGACGAGTGGGGATTCCGCGCGTTCACGACGGCGCGGGCGGCAGGATCGTACGGAACGCAGGCGGAGGAACCAGCAGCTGATGTCTTCGGCCGCTGGAACCGGCTGGTCGACGCGGCGGCCGAGTTGGGGATCGAGCAGTTCGCAAGCGGCACTCAGGTGCACGGTGCGGATCTGGCAACGCACCGGCGCGGCTGGCGGGGGTGGCTGCGCACACCCGCCGTCGACGGGCACCTCTGGACGGCACCTGGCGTCGGTGCCGCGGTCACAGTCGCCGACTGTGTGCCGGTCTTTCTGGCCCACCCCTCGGGCGCAGGCGCGGTCCTCCACTCAGGGTGGCGCGGCACGGTGGCGGGGATCACGGAGCGGGCGATCCTCGAGTTCGTGGCGCGAGGCTTCGGGGCAGGGAGCCTTCGCATGCATCTCGGGCCCGCGATATGCGGCGCCTGCTACGAGGTGAGCCCTGACGTCCACTACGCGCTAACAGGCTCATCAGTAAATACTCCGGCACCCGTCGACCTCCGGGCGGTGATCGCACGCCGCGCGCGCGCTCTCGGGCTGCGGGATGTCGCCATCAGCGAGTGGTGTACACGCTGCTCGAACGATCAGCTTTACTCGCATCGCGCGGGGGACGCTGGTCGCCAGCTCGGGGTGCTGCTGTCGCCGGATCGCCGCAAGTGACTGTCTGACAGGCGCTTGAACGCACCTGCCCCACGGGTTACTATAGCGGATGTAATTCGGTACTACACTGTCAAAGTGTGGGGGCCTCCCCGCACTTTTTTGTTTCTGTAAGATCGGGTTCGAGAGGTCGGGAACGTGGCGGCACCTATCGCAGCAGCTGTCCAACAGGTCGTTGAATCGGCGGTGACGCAGGCGGGCTTCGAGCTCTTTGCCGTCACCGGCGGTGGCACTCGTAACCGGCCGTTGCTCGAAGTGCGCATTGATCGGCCGGATGGCACGAAGGTCACGATTGAGGACTGCGCGGCGGTTTCGCGAGCGATTGAGGCGGTCCTCGATGGAAGCACGCTGGTTGTGGACACGTATCGGTTGGAAGTGTCGTCGCCGGGCATGGACCGCCCACTGCGACACGCGGCGGATTGGCGGCGCTTTGTGGGACGTCGCGTCGCGGTCACCAGCGGCGCGCTGGTCGGCAGTCGGGTCGAAGGGACGCTGCGTGGAATTGACGAGACGCTCGAGGTCGAGACGGGTGTGGTGCAGGATGATCAGGGCACGGAGCATCGGGTGGCACTCGCCGACGTGAAAAGCGCGCGGCTGGTTGTCACCTGGAATCGATAGAAGGCTGAGGGGATCGCGATGGATATTCTGAACGCAATCAAGGAACTCACCAACTCCAAGCAGATGGATCGCGAGGAGTTGCGCGCACTGTTGCAGGACGGAATTCTGGCCGCTCTCGGTCGGAAATACGGCCCGACGGTGGATGCGGAAGTCGAAATCGACGAGACCAAGGGCGAGATCCGGATCGTGCGATTGCGCACGGTGTCGGCCGAGGTCGTCGATCCGGTGCGCGAGGTGACGCTCGAGGAGGCACGATTCCTCGACGAAAGCTTCGAGGTCGGTGACGTGATGGAGACGCCGATTGAGTTCGCCGAGTTCGGACGGACCGCCGTGCAGGCCGCGAAGCAGCGGATTCTGCAGCGTGTTCGCGAGGGCGAGCGCACGAAGATCAAGGATGAGTTCTCCGGCCGCGTGGGCGATCTCTTCTCCGGCGAAGTCCAGCAGATCGAGCGCGGAAAGCTGGTGCTCATGCTGAACCGTCATCGCGAAGCCGAAGCGATCATTCCGTATCGCGAGCAGAATCATCGCGAGCACTACCATCAGGGTGAGACGATTCGTGCCGTGCTGAAAAAGGTCGAGGACACCCCGAAGGGTCCCCGGCTCGTTTTCAGTCGATCAGACCCCCTCTTCGTGCAGGCGCTCTTCAAACTGGAAGTGCCTGAGATTCAGCAGGCTGTCGTCGAGATTCGTGCGGCGGCGCGTGAGGTTGGCAGTCGGACCAAGATCGCCGTCTTCTCGCGGGACGATGCGATCGATCCAGTCGGCGCCTGCGTCGGACTGAAGGGTGCACGAGTTCAGGCCGTCGTCAACGAGCTGGGCGGCGAGCGGATCGACATTGTGCCATGGTCGGCAGACCCGGAGCGGTTCGCCAAGCTGGCGCTCGCGCCGGCGAAGGTCGCCCGCGTCTTCAGCGATCCGGCAACCAAGACGGTACAAGCGGTCGTCGACGAAGATCAGCTTTCGCTTGCGATCGGGCGGAATGGGCAGAACGTGCGGCTCGCCTCCGAACTCACGGGCTGGAAGATCGATCTGTATTCCAGCCGCGAGTGGGTTGAGCGCACCGAGGGGGGCCCTGGCTTTGCCCCGCTCCCCACGGAGCCCGTTGCAGATGTCCCGCTGTCTGCTCTCGAGGGGCTCTCCATGGGTACGGTTGCGGTGCTCGAGGCAGGTGGCTACCGCACGCTGAACGATATTATTGATCTGGAACGTGGTGACTTTCTCAAGCTGCCGGGCATCGCGCCTGCCGAAGCCGACCGGATCATGGGTATTCTCGATGAATTGACGACGGATGATGCCACTGAAGAGGGTGGTACGCCCGGTGAGGCGACTGCCTGACGGACTCGGCAGAACGGCGAAAGCTGGCCGCGCTCCTTGGCCTTGGGTTTCGTGGGCGTTTGCTGGTCGTGGGCGTCGAGCAGGTTCGCGGTGAAGTGAAGAAGGGGACGGTAAGGTTGGCAGTCGTCGCCCATGATGCGTCGCGGCACAGCCGGGAAAAGATCGTCCCGCTGCTTCGCGCTAAAGGGGTGGAGATCATCGAGGTGTTGTCGGCGGATGAGTTGGGCGCCGCATTTGGGCGCGAGCAGACTGCAGCGGTGGGCATTACCGACGCAGGGTTGGCGCGGGGCGTGCGGGCCATCGGGCTCGACGGCCCGCGCTCGGAGTGACTTTCGGAGGCTGGGTTTGAGCAAGTTGCGCGTCGTGGATATGGCCGGAGAGTTCGAGATCAACGTGGATGAAGTCATCCTGCTGTTGCGCTCGATGGACGTCCCGGTATTGAGCCCGCAGAGCGGGCTGACCGATGATCAGGTGTCGCGAATCCGGGCCAGGTGGGAGCGTGAGAAGCGCGCTCGCCAGGCCAAGGCCGCAGCGCCTGCTCCCGCGGCTGCGCGCCGACGCAAGGGCGTCGCGTCGCCCGCCGTCGAGCCGGTCGTTGCCGCCCCGGTCGTCGCTCCGGATGCGACTGAGGCCGAGCATGGTGCGCCAACTGTTCGCCGTCGGAAGGCGGCGGACGTCGCCGCGCAACAGGCCATCCACGACACAGCGGCAGCCGCCGAGGCTGACGCGATTGCCGCGGCTTCGGCCGCGCACGCCGCCGCCGTGGCGGCCGCCGCGCCGCCGCCTCCCGCGCCTCTTGTTGTCGCGTCGCCAGAGGCCTCACATGCCCCGGCCGATGTCGACGTGCCTGCTTCTGCCGCGCCGACGCCGACCGCGGATCCATTGCCGCCGGCGCGTCCGTCACCGGTTGCCAGCGCCTCGCCGACCACCCAGCAGCCGCTGCCACCATACGCCAGTGCGTCGCCGAGCTCGCAGCAAGGCTCTGGCGGCGGCTCATCACGTCCGCCCCTGCGTCCTGCCTCGGCGGGGTTGCCTGATCGCCCGCGCGCGGCAGGCTCCGGCCTCCCGCCCCGCGGTCGTCCCGGCCAAGGTGGCGGAAACTTCAGTGGGCCGCGCCCGGTGGCGTCCGCAACGCCTTCCTTCGGCGGTCCCAGCGTTCGTCCGCCAGGCGGGGGTGCGCCGCGTCCAGCTGGTGCTGGTGGTGCTCCGGGCGCCAGTTCAGCGCCACGCGCCGGCGGGGATCCTCGCCGCGGTGGTGGCAAGAAAGGCAAGCGCGGCTCGGTCGATCAGGCCGCTGTTGATGCAAATATTTCGAAGACGATGAGCGCCTTGCGCGGCCCGGCTCGCCGTGGCCGCCGCTTCGACGATTCCGCCTCGCGTGAAGAACTCGAAGCGTTCCGTGCTGCTGCGGCGGAACGTGAGCGCACGACCGTGCGTGTCAACGAGTTCATCACCGTTTCCGAGTTGGCGCAGATCCTCAAGGTCGCTGCGACTGAAATCGTTGGATTTGCATTCAAGCATCTCGGGCTGATGGTCACGATCAACCAGCGTCTCGATTTCGACCAGATCGAATTGATCGCCGGCGAGTTCGGCTTCCAGGCTGTGAAGGAAGAGGAGTATCAGGTCGAGGAGGAAGGCGAAAAGATCGTGGATGCAGCGGAGGACATGGTGGCACGTCCGCCCGTCGTCACGATCATGGGCCACGTCGACCACGGCAAGACGTCCCTGCTCGATTATATCCGGAAGGCGAACGTGGTCGCCGGCGAAGCGGGTGGCATCACCCAGCACATCGGTGCCTACCACGTCACGCTGGCGGGTGGCAAGACCATCACGTTCCTCGATACGCCAGGCCACGAAGCCTTCACCGCGATGCGCGCGCGCGGTGCACAGGTGACGGACATCGTGGTCCTCGTGGTTGCGGCGGATGACAAGGTCATGCCGCAGACGATCGAGGCAATTTCTCACGCCAGGAACGCCGGTGTTCCGCTCGTCGTGGCCATCAACAAGATCGACGCACCAGGGGCCGATGCGGCCAAGGTGCGTCAGGATCTGTTGCAGCAGAACGTCGTGCTCGAAGACTTCGGTGGCGCGGTGCTCGCCAGCGACATCTCCGCCAAGAAGGGCACCAATATCGACCAGTTGCTCGACCAGATCCTGCTGCAGGCGGAAATCCTTGACCTGAAGGCCAATCCGTCACGTCGCGCACAGGGTGCCGTCGTGGAAGCGCAGCTGGATCCGGGCAAGGGTCCAGTCGCGACGGTCCTGATCCAGAACGGCACGGTCAGCGTCGGCGATGACTTCATCTGCGGCGTCTTCTCGGGCCGTGTGCGTGCGCTGCTGGACGAGCGCGGCAAGGTTGTGAAGTCGGCTGGTCCGGCCATCCCGGTGCAGGTTCTGGGCATGACCGGCGTGCCGATGGCGGGTGATCAATTTGTTGTGGTCGAAGATGCGGCCGAGGCGCGTGAGATCGCGCAGCGGCGCGAACGACTCGAGCGCGAAGCCCGCAGTCGCCGCACCACCAAGTCCTCCGTGTCGTTGGCGGACTTCATGGCGGCTGCGACGTCGGGCGAGAAGCGGACGTTGAAGATGTTGATCAAGGCCGATCAGGGCGGTCCGGCGGAAGCGCTGGCCGATGCATTGCAGCAGCTCTCGAATGCGGAAGTGCAGGTCGAAGTCATCTCGCGTGGTGTGGGTGCCATTTCCGAGAGCGACATCCTGCTTGCGAAGGCGGCCGGTGCAATCATCGTCGGCTTCCATGTCCGCCCGGACAACAAGGCGCGTTCGGCCGCCGAGCGCGAAGGCGTCGATATCAAGCTGTACCGGATCATCTACGAGGCGGTCTCCGACGTGAAGTCGGCACTCGAGGGCATGCTGCGTCCGGAACAGCGCGAGGTGATCTACGGCGAGGCGGAAGTTCGCGAAGTCTTCAAGGTGCCGAAGCTCGGCGCGATCGCTGGGTGTATGGTCCGCAGCGGCATGATGAATCGGCAGGGCAAGATGCGTGTCATCCGCGACGGCGTGGAAGTGTACGAGGGCAGCATTGCCTCGCTGCGCCGCTTCAAAGAGGACGCCAAGGAAGTCAAGGAAGGCTACGAGTGCGGTATCGCGATCGAGAACTTCAACGACATCAAGGTCGGCGATGTGCTTGAGTGCTTCCGTACCGAGGAAATCGCGCGCACGTTGTAAGGCGCATGATCTTTTTCGTGGCCCCCTCGGTGCGTCGCACTGCGGGGGCCACTGCGTCACTGGGCCGCGGATGCGGACAACGGCGCACAGGAGAGACTGATGGCTGGGAATGAACGCCGCCCCGACCGGGTCGCCGCGGCAATACGGGAAGAAGTGGCGCGAGTGCTGTCACGCGATGTGCAGGACCCGCGGATCAGCGGCGCCTTCGTCACGGTCACAGGCTGTGAAGTGTCGCGTGATCTGCGGACCGCGAAGGTCTTCGTCAGCATTCTGGGTGACGAGGACGCGAAAGCGCTGGCGCGTGAAGGCCTGACCGATCTGGCGCCGCAGTTGCGCGGGCCGATTGGTCGCGCACTCCGGCTCCGCGCCGCGCCTGAGATTTTCTTCAAGGTGGACCAGAGCGTGGCCTATGCGGCACGCATTGAGACGCTGCTCGCGCAAATCAAGCCGCCGGCCGTCGATGGAGACACCGCCGACACGTCGGGCGAAACGCCCGACGTTGGGGATCATGACGACCGCGGCGACTGACGGCCTCCTGCTGCTCGACAAGCCCGCAGGAATCTCATCGCACGATGCGGTGTTGGCGGCGCGGCGGGCGCTGAGCGAAAAACGGATCGGACACGCCGGCACCCTCGATCCCTTCGCCACGGGGTTGCTCGTCCTTCTCACCGGACGCGCCACGCGCTTGCTCCCGTACATCCCGGGTGAGCCAAAGGTCTACGAGGCGCGGATCCAGTTCGGGCGCGAGACCGACACCGAGGATCTGCTCGGCGTGGTGACGCGTGAAGCACCGGTGCCCGACGAAGCCTCGGTTCGGATGGCTATTCCGCTGCTCACCGGAGCCATCAGTCAGGTTCCGCCGTCGTTCTCGGCGAAACGCGTCGATGGCATGCGCGCCTATGAGGCGGCGCGTGCGGGGGTCCTGCTCGAACTCAAGCCGGTGTCGATCACAGTGCACTCCTGGGAAATCCTGGCGTGGCATGGCTCGACCTGTGACGTCCGCATCGTCTGCGGCGGCGGCACGTACGTTCGATCGCTCGCCCGCGACCTTGGCCGCGCCGTGGGGAGCGCCGCACATCTGAGTGCGTTGCGACGCGTCGCGGCCGGTGCGTTCCGTGTCGAGCAGGCACAGTCCGTCGATGCGCTCCGGGAAGAGACGCCCCAGCTGCGTCCGCCACTCGACGCGGTGCCGCACCTGCCGAAGGTGCAGTTATCGCAGGAAGAGGTGCATCGCATCCGCCGCGGCCTCGATATCGCGATCGGTGAAACTCCGGTGGAGACGACGAGTCACGTGGCGCTCGTTTCGGCGGATCACGGGGGGTTGATCGCGCTCGGTGAGCGGATCGCCGATCGGTGGCAGCCCCGCGTGGTGATGCGGGATGCCTGAGCTGATGGACGAATCCGGGTTGCCGTCGGACGTGCGGCGCTGCGCAATCACCGTCGGCACATTCGACGGTGTGCACCTGGGCCACTACGAGGTGCTCAATCAACTCGCGCAGCTCGCGAGAGCGCAGTCGATGGCGAGCGTGCTCGTCACGTTCTCGCCGCATCCAACCGAGGTGTTGCGACCGGAGTCTGCGCCGCGGCTCCTGACGCCAGGTATGGAGAAGTTCGAGGCACTCGCCACCATCGGTCTCGACTACTGCGCCATTCTGCCGTTCACGAGACAACTCGCCTCGCTGACCGCGGCCGAGTTCGTACGTGACATCCTGCGGCCACGATTCCGGATGGCTGCGCTCCTGATTGGGCATGACCATGGATTTGGTCGTGATCGCGCCGGCGGACGCGAACAGCTGCTGTCGCTCGGTGTGGCTGAGGACTTTGCGGTCGAGCTGGTCGCGCCGCGCAGTCTGGCCGACGGGACGATCGTCTCATCCTCTGCCATCCGGCAAGCGGTCGCGAGGGGGGACTTTGAGGCGGCAAGACGCGCCCTGGGGCGCCGGTTCTCGATCAGTGGGCGTGTTCAGCGAGGCAACCAGCGGGGGCGCCTGATCGGCTTCCCGACGATCAATCTCGGCCGGCCGCACCCCAGGAAGCTTCTCCCGCCTCCCGGCGTGTACGCCGCGATCATCCAGACGCCTCGTGGCGCATATGGCGGCATGATCAACCTCGGCGCGCGTCCGACCGTCGGCGACGACCGCCTGACGGTCGAAGCCCACCTGTTCGATTTCAACGGTGACCTGTACGGCGCCGCCGTCCGGATCGATCTGGTGGCGCCGATTCGGCCCATTCGGCACTTCAGTGGACTCCCGGAACTCACGTCCCAACTCGCCGAAGACCGTGTAACAGCCCGTGCTGCGTTGACCCGGTTCGGCTGAACCAGCTAGCTTACACGGCTATCCACACAATGAACGACTTTCCCTTCTTCCGCTGCAGGGCATGAACAGTCTGCGGTCCCGCCTCCTGCTGATCGCCGCCGCCATCGGGCTTTCGGTTTTCGCCCTTTTCCCGCGCGCTACGGCTGTGCGGGAGAAGAAGCCCGACGGCTCATTCGTCGAAACCACCAGGCGCCTCTGGCCGCTCAAGTACGGTCTCGACCTGCAGGGTGGCATGCACCTCGCGCTCGAGATTGACGAGAGCAAGGGGGCCGTTGCTGACAAGAAGGACGCGCTCAGCCGCGCCCAGAAGACGATCCGCAATCGCATCGACCAGTTTGGTGTGTCTGAACCGGTGGTGCAGATGTCTGGCGACGAGCGGCTCATTGTCGAGCTCCCCGGAATCGATGACCAGCAGCGCGCGCAGGACGTCGTGCAGAAGTCGGCCTTCCTGCAGTTCCAGATCACCGACAAGACGAACGCCCTCGAGCGCTCACTGCCGCGCATGGACGCGGCGGTTCGGAGTCAGCGCCTCGACGCAGGCACGACGGCGTCGGTTGGCGCAGCGACCGGCCCATCGGCTGCCGCACCACTCAGCGGACTGTTGACCGGTGACACCAGCAAGAAGGCGAAGGCGGACACGGCCAAGGCGGCTGCCACCGACACCGCTGCAGCGAAGGACGCCAATGGCCCCATCACGCGACTGGTGCAGCCTGGGCAATTCCCCGGGCAGTACTTCGTCAAGGAATCCGACGTTCCGCGGTTGACGCGGTATCTCGCCGACACCGTTGTGCGCGGCGCGATCGCACCCGGCAAGGTGTTGCGCTTCGACGCCGACACGGCTGCTGGTGCACCGGGGCAGGGTGCGTACCGTGCGCTGTACATGCTCGACAGCAAGCCAATCATCACCGGCGAGTTCCTCACGGACGCGAAGCCAAATCAGAATCCGCTCGAACCCGGCTACATCGTCGAATTCGAGTTCAACTCTGAGGGTGGTCGTATCTTCCGTCGCGAGACAGGCAAGCATGTCCGCGACAACATGGCGGTGGTGCTGGATGACCGCGTTGTCACGGCGCCGACGATCAACAGTGCGATTGGCCGGAATGGCCAGATCACGCTCGGCGGCGCAGGGCTGCAGGCAGCGCAGGACCTCGCGCTGGTGCTGCGCGCCGGTGCACTGCCGGTGCCGCTGAAGGTGGCTGACATGCGCAGCATCGGTGCCAGCCTCGGTCAGGACTCCATCGACAAGGGCAAGGTGGCATTCGCCATTGCGATCCTGATGGTGATCGTGATCATGGTCGGCTACTACCGCTTCAGCGGTGTGATCGCCGTGGTCGCGCTCGGTCTCTACGTCTTCTTCACGCTGGCCGCGCTGGCCGGTTTCGGTGCCACGCTCACGTTGCCCGGCCTCGCCGGTCTCGTGCTCGGTGTCGGTATCGCTGTCGACGCGAACGTGCTCATCTTCGAGCGCATTCGCGAGGAAATGGATCGGGGCAAGTCGGCCCGCCTCTCGATCGACGAAGGCTTCAAGCACGCGCTGAGCGCAATCGTCGACACAAGCGTCGCCACGATTCTCTCCGGCGCGGTGCTCTATCAGTACGGTACGGGACCAGTGCGCGGCTTTGCCGTGACGCTGGTGGTGGGTGTCGCCGCCTCGCTGTTCACGGCCATCTTCGTGACGCGGACTCTTCTCCTCCTCTGGCTCGACCGCACCGGCGGCACGAAGCCCCTGAGTATCTGATGCTGCGAATCTTTCACAAAACCAAGTACGACTTCATCAAGTGGTGGAAGGTCGCCGCCGTTGCCACGATCGCGTTCATGGCGATCGGACTGGCGTCGTTCGCGGTGACCGGCCCGGTGAACTACTCCGTCGAGTTCACCGGCGGCACACTCGTTCAGCTGAAGTTCACGCAGGCCGGTGATGCCGGGAAGATTCGTGCGGCCCTCGATGGCGCTGGAATCAAGAGCGCCGAAGTCCAGCAGTTCGGGGGCCCGGACGAATTCATCGTTCGCGCGCAGGAAGCGTCGCTGGTCGCGCAGCAGGCCGCCGGTGCGGAGAAGGTCGCCGATCGAATTCGTGCCGCCATGGTCACGGCATTCGGTGAGTCGGCCTTCACGGTTCCACGCAAGGAATCGATCAGCCCGAAGGTCGGGGAAGAACTCAGTCGTAACGCGGTGCTGGCGATGGTGCTTGTCTCGCTCGCCACCCTGATCTATCTCGCCTTCCGGTTCGAGTGGCGCTTCGGTGTGGCTGCAGTCGTTGGCACACTCCACGACACGCTGATCACCATCGCATTCATCAAGCTCCTGCACCTGGAAGTGTCGCTGACGGTCGTAGCCGCCATCCTGACGCTGCTTGGCTACTCGATGAACGACACAATCATCATCTTCGATCGCGTGCGCGAGAACCTGAGGACGGCCGGCAAGGAGTCCTTGTACAACGTGCTCAATCGCTCGATCAACGACACGTTGCCGCGGTCGATCATGACGCACGCGACTACGTTTGCTGCCTCGCTGGCACTGCTCCTGTTCGCGGGTGAGGTGATCCGGCCGTTTGCCTGGGTGATGACCTTCGGCATCTTCGTGGCCACGTTCAGCTCGATCTATGTGGCTGGCCCGGTCCTGCTGTGGATCGAAGCGAAGTTCCCACGGAAGGCGACCGCGGGTGCTGCCAGGTCTGCAGATGCAGCCGCGAAGCGGCCCGGCGCGGTTGCCTCGCGTTGATTCTGGAAAGTCGAAGGATGCTCCGACGGACCGCCGCCACTCGCGGCGGTTTTGTCGTTCCGGGCCTCGATGCGTGATCATCGATAGTCATGCACACCTCGCCGCCGCGAAGTTCGACGCTGACCGGGCGTTGATGCTGCAGCGCGCGTGGGATGCCGGCGTGTCGCACATCGTGGTCATCGGGGAAAGCACGCCCGAGGCCCGGGAGCTGGCCCGCCAGGATCCTCAGCGGCTGTCGTTCACGGCCGGCGTTCATCCTCACGAGGCGCATACTTTCGACGCCGATCACGATATCCCCCGGCTGCGTGAGCTCATCGCCGCCGGCGCCGTTGCTGTCGGCGAATGTGGCCTCGACTACTACTACGACCACAGTCCGCGCGAAGGTCAGGTGCGGGCGTTTGAAGCGCAAATCGATCTCGCGCACGAGTCCGGGTTGCCGGTTGTCGTGCACACGCGGCAGGCCGAGGACGATACCATGAACGTGATGCGGGCCGCCGCGCGCCGTGGCGTCGGTGGCGTCCTTCACTGCTTCACTGGTTCGCCCGCGCTTGCGCAGGCGGCGATCGAGGTTGGCTGGTACATATCGATCAGCGGGATTGCCACGTTCAGCACGTGGGAGCGCGATGACGTATTACGGATCATCCCGGACGCGCAGCTCCTCGTTGAAACCGACGCACCTTACCTCGCGCCAGTGCCGCATCGCGGCAAGCGGAACGAACCCGCGTTTCTGCAGAGCACTATCGAGCGCATCGCAGTCGTGCGCGAGACAACTCCGCAGCAGCTTGGCCTGCTGACAGCGTCCAACGCAGTTCGACTGTTCAGACTGCCGGTTCCCTCTAGCACCTGATCGATGCCAACAGATCTTGAGATTGCGCAGGGTGTCACTCTTCGCCCGATTCGCGATGTGGCGGCCGAACTCGGTGTGGATGAAGAGGACCTCGATCTCTACGGCAAGTTCAAGGCGAAACTACCGCTTTCGATTGCGGAGCGTCCCGTGCGCGGAAAACTGGTGCTGGTGACCGCGATCCACCCGACCGCTGCGGGTGAAGGAAAGACCACCACGTCCGTCGGGCTGGCACAGGCGCTGCGGCGACTCGGGACCAACGTGGTGCTGTGTCTTCGCGAGCCGAGCCTCGGGCCGGTGTTTGGGGTCAAGGGCGGTGCCGCCGGTGGCGGCTTCGCACAGGTGCTGCCAATGGAAGACATCAATCTGCACTTCACGGGCGACTTTCATGCGATTTCGAGCGCGCATGCGCTGCTCTCCGCCATGCTCGACAATCATCTGCAGCAGGGGAACGCGCTGAACATCGATCCGCGCCGGATCACCTGGCCGCGGACGATCGACATGAACGACCGCGCGTTGCGGAAGTGTATCATCGGCCTTGGCGGGGCGACGAACGGCGTTCCGCGCGAAGAACGATTTGTCATCGTTCCCGCCAGCGAAATCATGGCGATCCTCGCGCTCGCCACTGGTCTCGATGATCTGCAACTTCGACTGACGAGAATTGTCGTCGGCAGCGCGTATGACGGCCGGTTCGTGACCGCCGGCGAACTTGGTGCGGCCGGCGCGATGGCACTGCTCCTCCGCGAGGCCCTTCGGCCCAATCTCGTGCAGACCGCCGAAGGCGGGCCCGCACTCGTCCATTGCGGGCCCTTCGCCAACATTGCGCACGGCTGCAACTCACTGATCGCCACCCGCTCGGCTCTTGCGCTCGGCGACGTCGTGGTGACGGAGGCGGGGTTCGGCTCGGATCTGGGCGCCGAAAAGTTCTTCGACATCAAGGCCCGCGCTGGAGGACTGACACCCGCCGTCGCGGTGATCGTCGCGACGGTGCGCGCCCTGAAGCTCCACGGTGGTGCGGCGAAGAGTGCGTTGGCCACGCCGGATGTCGAGGCGGTGATCCGCGGGCTCGCAAACCTCGAGCGACACATTGCGAACGTGCGGCAGTTCGGGGTCCCTGTCGTGGTGTCCCTGAACCGATTCACCTCGGATAGTGACGCGGAACTGGACGCCGTCCTGCGCGCGGTTGAGCGTGCCGGCGCGAGAGGCGCGCTGTGCGAGGTGTGGGCGCGTGGTGGCGCCGGTGGAGAAGCGCTGGCGTCGCAGGTGCTCGATGTGCTGGCCACCGAGCCGCCGTCCTTCAAGCCGCTCTATGACGTCGCGCTCGGCATTCGGGAGAAGATCGGGACGATCGTCTCCCGGGTATACGGTGGTGACGGCGTCGACTTTTCTCCGAAGGCGGAGCGCGCCATTCGCGAGCTGGAGCGACAAGGGCTGGGTCAGACGCCGGTGTGTATTGCCAAGACGCAGTCCTCGTTCAGCGACAATCCTGCGCTGCTCGGCGCGCCGCATGGTTTCCGGGTACAGATTTCAGAGGTGTATCCGGTGGCGGGTGCAGGGTTTGTTGTGGCTCAGGCCGGTGATATCATGACCATGCCGGGGCTGCCAGCGGTTCCGTCTGCCGCCCGGATTGGAGTTGATGGCGCGGGTCGTGCCATTGGACTGTTCTAGGGGTTCCATTCATCGAGGATTTGTCGTGACCAAGCGTGTGATCAGCACTCCCAGCGCCCCCGCCGCGATCGGCCCGTACTCCCAGGCCGTTGCGGTCGACAACCTGTTGTTCACTGCCGGCCAGATCGCGCTGGACCCGACCACGATGTCGGTGGTGCCCGGTGACGTTGCCGCACAGACTGAGCAGGTGATGAAGAATTTGGCGGCCGTGTGCGCGGCGGCCGGCGCATCGTTGCAGGATGTCGTGAAGACGACGGTCTTTCTTCAGGAAATGATCGACTTCCAGGCCATGAATGAAGTATATGCGCGGCACTTCGGCGACAATCGGCCGGCGCGCAGCACCGTCGCCGTGCGTGGACTGCCACGCGATGTGCGAGTTGAGATCGAAGCGATCGTTCGCCTGCCAAACGCCTGAGTGACGGTGCAGGCTGCCGCGCGCGCCGTCTGCGCCTTCCGCATGCTGCGGCGCGCGATCCTTGGCTGCAGTGCGCTCGTCGCGATGGCGGGCGTGGTGGAGGCGCAGCGGGTTCCACTGCCGCCTCCGCCTGACACGGTCAAGCGCGACACCGTTGTGCCACGGCCTGCACGTCGCATTCCGAACAGCATCCCGGATTCGCTGCTGCGGCCGCCGATCACGCCGAAAGCCGCCTTTCTCCACTCCCTGTTGGTCCCAGGTTGGGGACAGAGTGCGCTCCGACGGACAACCGCCGCCACAATCTTCGCGTCCGCCGAGTTGGGCATGATCTACATGGTGGGTAAGTCCCGCGCCGACCTGCGAAGCGCAAAGGCCTTGCAGCGTGCCGACTCGCTCACCGTGGGTGACCCGAGCCGGGGCGAGCCGGTGACCAAAGTCCCATCCGTGGATCCGAGATTGATCAATGCCAGGCGCCTCCATCTCGAAGACTGGATCGCCGCCTGGATTTTCAACCATCTGCTGGCGGGCGCGGATGCGTATGTGGCGGCAAACCTCTGGGACCTGCCGGCGCGTGTGTCGATTCAACAGACGCCGGTCGGGCCGGGAATCGGCGCGCAGCTCCGTTGGTGAACGACGCTGCGATCGGCGTCTTCGACTCGGGTATCGGTGGCCTGACCGTAGCCGCGGCCATCATGCGTGACCTGCCGAATGAGCGGGTGCTCTATCTCGGTGATACGGCACGTGTTCCATACGGACCGAAGAGTCCCGAGACGGTCGTGCGGTACAGTCGGCAGATCGCGTCGTTCCTGCTCGCGCAGCGGGTCAAGGCAATCGTCATCGCGTGCAACACAGCCACCGCGCACGCGCTCGAGACATTGCAGGGCGAGTGCGCCGTCCCGGTGATCGGCGTTGTGCAACCGGGTGCGCGAGCCGCTGTGAATGCGTCCCGAAATGGTCGCATCGGCGTGATCGGAACCTCTGGAACGATTAACTCAGGCGCCTATCATCGCGCCATTGCGGCGCTGGCGGCGAAAGCCACGGTCGTTGGTACGGCGTGCCCGCTCTTTGTCCCGCTGGTGGAAGAGGGCTGGATTGATCACCCCGCGACCCGGCTGATTGCCGAGACATACCTCGCACCGGTTCGCGAGGCGATGGTGGATACCCTGGTGCTCGGATGCACGCACTATCCGTTGCTCGCACCAGTCATCGGTGACGTCATGGGTCCTGAGGTGAGATTGGTGGACTCCGCGGCCGAAACGGCGATCGCACTGCGGGATGTACTGCGCGAGCGATCGCTCGAATCGTCAGCGCCGGTCGGTTCCAACCGGCATCGTTTCGTCGCCACCGATGCTCCTGAGTCGTTCCGTCGCGTCGGGCAGAGGTTCATTGGCCCGGTGCTCGACATAGTCGAGACAACGGTCTTCGCCTGACGGCGTGGGCTCGAGCAGTTCGATCCGGCTGCTGGTCAGCTTGAGATACCGCGGGACGTCGCCCCAGCCTCCAGGATTCGCATAGACACCGCCATTCGGCGCCTGCGTCAGTTCCGCAACATGCGAATGGCCGAACACCACGAGATTCGGCCCACCCGGACTGGCGATTCGTTCGAGTGCCACAGCCCGAAGGCCTGTTCCGTTGTCTTCCGCACTATGCACCCGGCTGACTTCCGACGTGCCAAGCGCGAGGCGTGTCCCGAGGTCCGGATGCAGCAGCTTGAACGCCCAGACAGAAAGTGGATGTCGGAGCAGGGGTTTCACGAGCAGATACCGGCGGTCCGCGTCACCTCGAAGACCGTCGCCGTGCTCCACTTCGAGGTCCCAGCCTCCGACGCGCGTGCGAAGCGGCGTGGTCTGGTACTCGACGCCAACCACGTCGCGCAGGACGGACCCTCCCCAGCAGTCGTGGTTGCCGGCGATCCAATGAATCTTCATTCCTGCTGCGCGAAGTTCGGTCAGCGCGGCGAGCACGGGGAGCGCGAAAGCCGGAATCGAGCGGCGCCACTCGAACCAGAAATCGAGGATGTCGCCATTGAGGATGAGGGTGCCCGGTTGACCACGAAGGCGCCTCAGGAACTGCACCAGTGCCATCGTCGTGGCTGGGGGCGCCGCGCCAACGTGGGCGTCGGAGAGGAGATAGATGGGAAACTGGTGCACACACTGAGATTAGTCCCTGCCTCGCGCTTTGACAAAACGGACCGCGATGGACCAACTTCGCCAGTCAATCCACCGTCTCGTAACCAGCACTCTCGTGCCCTTTCTCGATCCGCCGCCATCCTGTACCATCGATCTTCGTGTCCGCTATGCGGAGACCGATCAGATGGGGGTCGTCTATCACTCGAACTATCTGATCTGGTGTGAGGTTGGTCGCACCGAGCTGATTCGGAAGTTCGGCCGCTCCTACGCCGAGATCGAGCAGCTGGGGGTCGGCCTCGCGGTCTCCGAAGCGTCACTCCGGTTTCTGGCGCCCGCGCGCTACGATGACGCGATTCGCGTCACCACGATACTGACTTCAATTCGGTCGCGCGCCATGACGTTCGAGTATGTCATCTCTCACGCCGAACGGGCGGCAACGCTCGTCACAGCAACGACCACGCTCATCGGACTCGATCGCGATGGCAAGGTCGCACGCCTTCCGAATGCACTGCGCAATGCGCTGGGACTTCCTGATGCGTGACCACGGTCAGGGAACCTGTTCATCGGCGATGCCGCGCCGCGCGGGCGAGCGCCATCGCGCAGCGAGCACGCACCGAAGAGTGTGGTCCGGTGTATGCACGGGTACCGCAGTACCAGGATCATCGTTGGGCGCACACCGCTGGACACCACACAGGAACTCCCCCTGAGTATGCAAGCGAAGCTCGTTTTCATTTCTGGTCTGGCAGCGCTCATCGGCTGTGCGCCGAAGCTCTCGCCACTGGTCAACGCCACGCAGGTTCCAGCTCGCAGTCCGCTGCCGACGATCGAGCTTCCGCGGCACGGCCAGCGAATCGTCTTCACATGGCGCCTGCAGGAGTCCGAGCTCGAGGTCCGCGGCGAGGGCGCCGCACGCATCGCGGCGCCGGACTCGGCGCGCGTCGACTTGTTCGTCATGGGCGGTCTCGGCAGTGGCGCGGCGTGGGTGATTGGCGACGAGATGCGTCTCGATGCCCCTGATGCACTCATGAAAGTGCTTCCGCCGCCGGCCTTCCTCTGGGCGGCGCTCGGTCGGTTTTCGATCCCCCCGGGGAAAGACACCCTGGTCGTCCGGACCGACAGCACGCTCACGGCCGAGATCGGCCCGATGCCTCGCTGGCGCCTGGCTATCCGGGAAGGCCGGATCATGCGCCTGGAGCGGGCCGACGGCGACCGCGTCATCGATCGCCTCGAGCGCCGGCCGGACGGCTCGCTAGTTTACTTCCATGCGCCGACCCGACGGCAGCTCACGCTCACGATTTCGCGGGTGGACTCTGTCGCACCTTTTGATGCTTCGATCTGGCGGCCGTAGGACCGCCGCGCTGGCGTTTGTCGCCGCCTTGGCGCTCAACGGCTGCCTCTATGGCTTCGCTGGTGGCGGGCTGCCCCCGGGGGTGCGGTCGATTGCGATCCTCCCCTTCGACAACCAGACGCCGTCGGCGGAGCTCCAGCAGGAGTTCATGGCCCGCCTCCGGCGCGAGATGCGGGCTCGCCTTGGAGTCCGTGAGGCCGGCGAGTCGAAGGCCAACGCGGTCGTTCGTGGCACGATCACGCGTTACGAACCAGACATCCCGATCGCCTTCTCAGCAGACCGGGCGCAGTCCGTCGCGGCGCGCCGCAAACTGCTGCTGACTATTGATATCGAGATTTACGACCAGACCGCCGGTCGGGTGCTCTGGGCCCGCAAGGGAATGTCGGCCGAGGGTGAGTACCCGGAGCGCGGCGAGGCGGAAGGGCGACGACAGGCGATCGAAAAGTTGGTTAACGACGTTCTTGATGGAGCCCAGTCCCAATGGTGATGCGACGCGGCAGTGGATCTGGAGGCTGTCTGGTGTGGATCGCGCTTGTGGCCGCCGCGGTCGTCTTCGGTTGGCCAGCGGCGAAGGTGTATCTGCGCGCTTATGAATACGAGGATGCGCTGCGGCAGACGTTGCTCCACGGCAAGGCGGACAATGACGAAGGTCTGAAATCGCGAATGCGCGCGTCGGCCGATTCGATCGGTGGACTTCCCGATGCCGCCTACGAGATCAATGTCGACCGGCGTGAAGGCATGATTCGCCTGTCGGCGACGTACACAGATACCATCAAGTTCCCGATGTCGCCCAAGCCGATCACGCATCGCTTCAACGTGGAACGGCCGGAGTGAATCCTGTGTCACCGCTGGATCACATCCGCTCGTGGAGTGCTGCACATGCCTGGCGTGGTCAGCAGACCGGCCGGGTGGTCTTCACCAATGGCGTGTTCGACTTGCTGCACCCTGGCCATATCGATGTCCTTCACGGTGCACGAGCCTGTGGCGATGTCCTCGTTGTCGGCCTGAACAGTGACGCATCGGTCCGGCGGCTCAAGGGTCCTGATCGGCCGGTGCGCAGTGAGGCCGACCGCGCCTACGTTCTCGCCGCGCTTGCCGTCGTCGACTGTGTTGCGGTCTTCGAGCAGGACACGCCTCTCGAGCTGATCGAACTACTCCGCCCCGACGTGCTCGTCAAAGGCGGGGACTACCAGGAGTCGACGATCGTCGGCGCGTCGGAAACGCGCGCGCGCGGTGGGTCCGTCGTCACTATTCCGCTCACGCCTGGTCACTCCACTACGGCGACAATTGCCAAACTCCGGTCCGGTCCACCGCATGTCTGAACTTGTTCGTTCGTATAGTCGCCAATTGCATGAAATGCGTCCGGTCTCGATTGAGCGTGGCGTAGCGCCATATGCCGAAGGCTCGTGTCTCATCAGCTTTGGCGAGACCAAGGTGCTGTGTACGGCGACCGTCGAAGAAGGCGTGCCCGGGTGGCGCAAGGGGAGCAAGCTGGGGTGGCTGACTGCCGAGTATGCGATGCTGCCTCGCGCGACGCGGACGCGTACCTCGCGGGAGCGCGGCCAGGTGGGTGGTCGGACGCAGGAGATTCAGCGGCTCATCGGTCGCAGTGTCCGCGCCATGCTCAGCGGTTTTGATTTTGGCGAGCGGACCATCAAAATCGACTGCGATGTGTTGCTCGCCGATGGCGGCACCAGGACAGCGGCCATCACGGGCGCGTGCGTCGCTGTGAGTGATGCATTCAGCTGGCTTCTGGCGCAGGGCACGCTCACCGTGTCACCCGTCGTGCACCAGGTCGCCGCCGTCAGCGTGGGGGTGGTGGACGGATTGCCCGTGCTTGATCTCGACTATCCAGAGGACGTGCGTGCCGGAGTGGACATGAACGTCGTCATGGTCGACGCATCGAGGTTCGTCGAAGTGCAGGGTACGGGCGAGCACGCAACGTTTGATCGCGCGGAGCTCGATGCGCTGCTGGAGCTCGCCTCTGGCGGTATTGTGGCCCTGGATGCGGCGCAGCGTCGTGCGCTGAGTACGGCGCGAGGCTGATC
>JANNVN010000133.1:0-11414 GCA_031414435.1 Gemmatimonadaceae bacterium | reverse complement strand
CCCAACGCCCGGTACGCCGCATAGCGCCACCTTCCCTGGAAGGTCTCAATCGACAAAGTCTCGCGAACCCTAAGGGAAAGAGCCACCCGCAAGTCCCCGGCGCGCGATAGACTGCCCGTCTTGCACTCCTTCGACGCGCCGTGCAGGGGAGGTGCTTGCGAGCGATGAACCGCCCCGCCTAAGAATATATACACAGGAGAGCACCCACTCGCCGTTGGTCGCAATCCGCAGGTTTCCGAGCCACGCTCGCGCTGGAGAAGCGTCGCATCACACACGCTGGGCGAGTCTGTCAACTCGATGCGGTGCTTGACCATATGTCGTGAAGTTCCGTGCCAGCACTGGAAGGGCCTTGCTGCGCAGGATGCCGAAATGACCAGCCCGGGGCGAGAGGGCTGGATCCACTTTACAAGACAAAGTACTTGACAACTGCGCGGTGGGTCTGCAGTATTCCACCCATGGCTGCCCCGCTACGACACCCCCGCACCCCCTCCACACCACCCGCCCTCCACGACCGGGCGATGCAGGACCTCTCCTTCATCCGTCAGACGATGGAAGGGGCCTCGTCGTTTACCGACGTCCCAGGCTGGGGACTCGTCGGGATCGGACTCAGCGCGATCGCGGCGGCCATCGTCGCGCGCGCGCAAGACAGCGCCGGACGCTGGATCGCCGTCTGGGTGGCCGAGGCGTGCGTGGCGGCACTGTTCGGCGGCTGGATGACCTGGCGCAAGATGAAGCGACGCGTGCGCGTCAACGGCTCACCAGTGCTCAGCCTGCCTGCCCGCAAGTTCCTCTTCGGCTTCTGGCCGGCGATGCTGGCGGGCGCCGCGCTCACCTTCGCATTGCTCGACCCAACCAACATCTGGCTCCCGTCCAGCGTCGTCCCACCGGTGCTGCCAGGCCTCTGGCTGTTGCTCTACGGCGTCAGCATCATGACGGCGGGCACCTTCTCCGTGCGCGCGGTGCCGCTCATGGGCGCGGGACTGATGGCCATGGGATGTGTCGCGCTGGTGATGCCCGGGGTCCGCGCGAACGTGATGCTGGCCCTCGGCTTCGGGGTCTGGCAGATCGCATTCGGCCTCTGGATTGCGCGGAGGCACGGTGGCTAAGCGCCCCGGAGCCGCCGCGCGAAAGCCAGCGGCCAGACCACAGGCGTCGGCACCTGTCGACTCTGCCGAACTCGAGATCGTGGCCGGCGGCGACCGCTCGCCGCTCGCACTCGATCGTCTCATTCACGAGCGTGTCAGGCTCGCGATCGTCAGCGCGCTGGCCGTGCACGACAAGCTCACGTTCAACGAACTGAAGGCGCTGCTGGACACCACCGACGGCAATCTCTCGGTCCATGCACGCAAGCTCGAAGAAGCGAAGTACGTGCTCTGCAAGAAAGGCTACGACGGTCGCATCCCTCGCACCGAGTATCGACTCTCGGCCAGCGGACGGGCGGCTCTGGAACGGTATCTGTTACACATGGAAGCGTTGATCCGTCGGGTGGGGGAGCGCGGCTGATCGGCTGGTGATGGTGGTCTCTGTCCACGTGGCGCCTCGGGGCGTCGTTCTTTTGGAGCCAGACTTTATGAAGCAAAGCACTCTGCGTATTCCGTCGCATCTGGCCGTCATCATGGACGGCAACGGACGCTGGGCCGAACACCGCGGTCAGCCGCGGTCGATGGGCCACCTGGCCGGTGCGCGCGCGATGCGTGAGGTGATCGCGCACTGCGCCCAGTCCGGCGTCGAGCAGCTGACGCTCTATGCCTTCTCGAGCGACAACTGGAGCCGACCGAAGATCGAGGTCAACACACTGCTCTCGCTTTTCACGTCGCACTTCCGCTCCGAAGCCGACGAGCTGGCGCGGAATGGCATCCGACTCTCCGTCATCGGACGGCGAGGCCGATTGCCGCTCGCGCTGCGTCGCGCCATCACCGACGCGGAGCAGAAGACCGCGCGAGGCCAGACGATGCACCTGCGCGTTGCGATCGATTACTCGAGTCGCGAAGCCATCCAGCGCACGCAGGCGGGGCAGGGGACGCTCGATGCACACGACGGATCGGAGTTGCTGCCGCCGGTGGACCTGCTGCTCCGCACGGGCGGTGAACGACGGCTGTCCGACTTCCTGCTGTGGGAATGTGCGTATGCCGAGTTGTTCTTTCACGACGTGCTCTGGCCCGACATCAGCGCGGCGATTCTCGATGAAGCATTCGAGGATTTCGCACGACGTGATCGCCGGTTTGGCAACGTCTCGCAGCGGGTAAGTGCGTGACACAGCCGCCGCCATGGAAGGTGCTCGCATGCGCAGCAGTGATCGGTATGGCTGGCGACTATCTGCTGCGCGGCGGCATGTGGCGGCTCGGCTTTGCACTCTGGATCGCGACGATCTGTGTCACCGCGGCGATGCTCGGCCCGCGGCCGTCGCGTGAGCGCGGCCTGCTACTCGTCGGCACGGCCCTCGCGCCGTTCGGCCTCGTCTGGCGCGATGCTGAAATGGTCTACACCATCGACATGCTCTCGCTGCTCTGCATCGGTGCGCTGACCATCTGGCACGGAAGTGGCCGACGGATCGGTGAGCTCTCAGTCGTCGAGGCGGCGCGCGCCGGAATTCTGGCGGCGCTCAATACCGCGCTCGGGGCCGCAGGTTTGCTGCGCGCGAGTGGACCGGAGTTCTCGACAGAACCCACGGTACAGAGTCGTCGCCGCGCCGTTGTGATCGGCTGCGTGCTGGCCGTGCCACCGTTCGCGGTCGTGGCGGCCTTGCTCGCCTCGTCCGATCAGGTCTTCAGTGGTATGATGGAGCGACTTCTCTCAACGATGGCCGTAGATGGTCTGCGACATCTGCTCGTCGCGATCGTTCTCGGATGGATGGTGGCGGGCTGGTTGCGCGCGGCGTTTGGTGATGCCGTGGGAGCGTCGGTGCTCACGGTCCAGCGGCCAGGGCTTCCGTTTCCCACCGTGGCGGTTGCGCTCTATGCATTGATTGCCCTGCTGTTGTTGTTCGTCGCAACGCAGGCTCGCGTCCTGTTCGGCGGAGCCGAGTTCCTCCGCATCACCGAAGGACTCACGGTCGCCAATTACGCACGTGACGGGTTCTTTCAGCTCGTCCTGGCGGCGGGAGTCGTGCTCGGAACGCTCGTGATCGCCGAGTGGCTGCTCGCGACGGATGATGCCGTCGGTCGTCGGCAGTATCGGGTGGCAGGCGCGATACTGCTGGCGCTGGTGGCGACACTGCTCGTCTCCGCCTCTGTCCGCATCTGGCTCTATGTCGGCGAGTTCGGGCTCAGCATCGATCGTGCACTGGCCAGCGCGGCTATCGTCTGGGTGCTGGCGGCGCTGGTTGTATTCGCCGCCACCACGTTGCGCGGATCGCCCAGACGATTTGCGCCGGTCACCCTGTACTGCACGATCGGCTGGGTGGTGAGTCTGAATCTGGTCAATCCCGAAGCGCGTGTAGTCGATGTAAACCTGAGTCGCGCCGCGCACGGGTTGCCGTTCGATGCGAAGTATCATGCGCAGCTCTCAGCCGATGCGCTGCCCGCGTTGTTTCGCGGGGCGCACCGGTTGTCACTGCCGGACTGTCAGAAACTCTGGGCGGAGTTGCACGACGCATGGCGAATCCGACTGGTTGCTGACGGTAGTGACTGGCGGAGCTGGAACGTGCCGCGTACTCGTCTGGAAGGGCGTCTGAGCGAGGGGTTCGCGTGTAGCGGTAGTTGAGGGAAGGCGCACGTCGCCCGGACCATCGTGTCCGCCACCCGACTACCGGCGCGGTTCGAGGATGGCCTGCGCCCGATCTGCGATATCGAGCCAGTGCCCACGCTGCACGCTCTCCGTGGTCCCTGCGGCATTGCGGCGGGCTGCCGCCACGACGGCCCGCACCTGTACCCGCGCTGACGCCGAGATGTCACTGCGCCGCACGTTGACCACCGGCGCCCCGAGTCCGAAGCTCAGCGTTCCGGGGGCCGCCGTTGGCGGAGCCGGTGGATCGATCAACGCCTGCATGCGCTCGAGATAGACGCGATGCAGCAGGCGCCGGTTGGCGTCGGGTGGTGACGTGCCGAGTACCGCCGCGGTGAGTTCTCCGAGGTACCCGCTGATGTCGTATCCAACGCCCGGTTGCAGTGCAGCGCCCTGCGCCATGCGATCGAGTCGCGCCGGCTGACTGAGCGCCGCGAGGATGTTCGCCTGCCGTGTGGCCAGCGCACCCAACCCGGTGGCGGTGGGCCCGATTCGATTGATCACATCTGCTGGCGCGAGCCACGCAGGCGTGTCGAATGCCTGAGCTATCAGGAAGCGCAGCGCAGCGCGCTGACGTGCCACCGGCAATACCTGCCAGACAGGCCCAGCCTGGTCAGCGACCTTGGGATCGATGCGCATGCCGCCGACCACGTTGGTCACGTGACCCATGTATGTGCTCCACATGCCGAGCAGTTCGCCGTGAATCTCGGCGAGATCGGAGTAGTCTTCGCCCGGGCGGGTGGTCCACGCGACCAGCTCGGGCACGACCCGGCGGAGATTGGCGAGCGCGTACGTTGTGGCGTTCACCGGATCGTCACCGAGATCCTCGGTCTGCGCTCGTGGATCGATCCCGACCAGCCCCTGTGGCAGGTATCGGTAAGCGAACATGCCGGTTGAGTTCCGCAGCATCCGCTCCAGCGTCGGCCGCTCCGCCTCTGACGTGGCTGCATCGGGCAGTACACGGTAGCCCCACTCGATGACGAAATCATCGAACGGTCCGAGGCGACGAATGAAATCCTTCGGAGTCAGGCCGTCACCGGGCTGCGCAACGTAGTTCTGTCGCGCGTAGTCCATGATCGTACCCGATACGCCGTAGCGCGACGTGAAGCTGCGCGACCTCAGTGAGTCGGTGGGAAACGACGCCGATGCAATCATGTTGTGTGGCAGTCCGAGTGCGTGCCCGACTTCGTGTGTGATCACCTGCGTCATCGTCTCACCCATCACCGCTTCCGGGATGTCGAGAGTCCGCGCTGCAGGATTCGAGGCGCCGGTCTCGATCAGCAGCCGATTGCGATACGAGCGCATGTGATTGTGGTACCAGGTGATATCACTCTCAATGATCTCCCCGGTGCGTGGGTCGGAGGTACTTGGCCCCACGGCATTGCGCACGGTCGATGCGGTCCAGCGGACGACCGAATATCGGATGTCCTCCGCGTCCCAGTCCGGATCCTGTGCCTTGGTCGGTGCATCCTTGGCCTGCACGGCGTTCCGGAATCCGGCGCGTTCGAAGACCTTGGCCCAGGCGTTCACTCCAGCGCGAACGTACGGTCGCCACTTGGCCGGCGTGGCCGGATCGAGATAGTAGACGATCGGTGTCACCGGCTCGACGAGTTCACCGCGCGCATACGCGGCGGGATCCTTCGGCTCGAGGCGCCAGCGGCGGATGAAGGTCTCCGTCGCGGCCTTCTGCTCATCGAGACCGTAGTTGATGCGGTCCACCGAGAAGAAACCCACGCGGCTGTCCGCCATGCGCGGACGCATCGGAACCTTCGGCAGCAGCACCAGTGACTGCCGCATGGCGAGCGTGATCGTTGCCGCATCGGCGTCCGAGGGAGCAGCACCGGCGTCAAAGGTCTGCGTGTGCGACACTTCCACGTTCATCGGAAAGCTCTTGATTCCATCGAGCGACGAGCGCAGCGGATCGAACCGTCGGACCTGGTACGTCCGGCGCTCGGCCGCTGACAAGCCTGAAAGTGCGGGAATGTCGCCCGAAAAGAAGTCAGTCACATCGAGGACATACGAAGCACTGTCCTTGCCGAAGGCCTGGATCGGGAACGCGGCCAGAACCGCGCCTACGTTGTTGACGCGCACCGAGATTGCGATCGCGAGTGAGTCGTCCGCGTAGGCGTTGGTGCTGATGGCTCGCAGGACGACGCGTTCGCCCAGCCGTTCGAAGCGGACGAGGCGCTCATTGAGACTGGTGCCGGCGGAGATGAATCCGTCGACGCCGGCGGGGACGCCAGCGATGCGACTGACCAGCAGCTGATCGCGGCCGAGGATCGTGTCGGCAACCTCGAAGAACCATTTGTCATCCACCTTGTGCACCGTGATCATGCCCGCGTCCGTGGTTGCCTTGGCAGTGATCACTTGCGCATACGGTCGAGGGCCTCGCCGTGCGGCGGCACCCGCCGTGCCAGCTGCTTCCGGAGTCGCCGGTGGTGTCGTCACGCCGGCGGGACGCGGTTGGGCGGTCAGTGCGCTGGAGACGGTGAGCAGGAGCGCGAGCGGAAGGGAGCGCATGAAGGTCGAGGTCTGGGTAGGGATAGTTGGTAGCGCTGATAAACCTGCCGGACGGCTCGCCGGAATCCAAGCGGTGGCAGCATGCGTCGCTCTCTGCTCTCCACCATCCCGCGACGGGTGACGCGGAATCAGCAGGAGCGGGTCACTCTGGTCAGCCGTGTCTTCCGCGGCTAATCTTCGATCAGTCGCGCGGGTTCTCATTTCGCAATCGCATTGATGCTATTGATACTTCCCATCGGCTCAGTGCCTGTATCGCGAGGATTTGCAACGCGGCCAGCCGGGATGCGCCGACTTGCGACTGCTTCCCGAACTTCGCGTCCAGGCCAATCGTGAGCGCCATCAATGGGCGCCTCGTGAGCGCGATTGTCACCGCCATCTCCAGCGCGACACTCCTCATCGCCTGCGCAGGCGAGCCCGCACCCACGCCGCGCCGTATCACTGTTGACCCCGCGTTCTGCGCGCAGATTCAGTCCACAGGAGTGACGCTCTCCGAGTATCTGGCGCCCGTGGCGTCACAGATGCGCAGCAGCACCGGCGTCTACTCGCTTGAAGAGGGCGATGTGTCGATGATCGCGCGCGCCTGGTTGACCGGGGCGGCGGAGCGGACGATCGACGTACAGTACTTCATCTTCACGGCCGACAATGTCGGGCTGATCGCCGTCGACTACCTCCTCCGCGCCGCTGACCGCGGCGTGCGCGTACGACTGCTGGTGGACGATTTCATGCTCGAAGCGGATGGCAAGGCGTTGCTGGCGCTCGATGCGCACCCGAATCTCGAAATTCGGCTTTACAACCCGAACACGAACATCGGCAAGAAGCTCCCTGCCAAGCTCGTCAACCTGGCCACCGACTTCCGCGGCTTCAACCAGCGGATGCACAACAAGACATTCATCGTCGACGGACAGGTCGTCATCACCGGCGGCCGCAACATAGCCGATGAGTACTTCGACTACGACCACGAGTACAACTTCCGCGATCGCGACGTCCTGATGCTGGGCGGTGCGTCGGCGGATGTACAGCGCTCGTTCGAGTGGTTCTGGACCAACGCTCTCAGTGTGCCGGTCGCCTCGCTCCTCCAGCCCTCGGTCGTTGCGCCGGATACGGCCGCCATGTATCGCTACCTGCACAACTACGCCTGTGATCCGCACAACTTCTGGCCACAGGTTCGCGAACGGATCACACAGGTGCCGGTGGCCTTCGATCGGATTCGTGAATCGGGCGCGTTTGCGTGGTCGGACAGCGTCACGTTCGTGACCGACGCACCGGGCAAGAACGCCGGCACGGATGGACTCGGCGGCAGCGGTGCCAGCACCGAGGCGTTGATCCGTCTGGTCAGCGATGCCAGAAAGTCGGTGACGATCCAGTCGCCGTACCTCGTCACGACGCAGGTGAGTCAGGAGCTGTTCCGCGACGCCATCGCGCGCGGAGTTCGCGTCCGGATCCTCACCAACAGCCTCGCATCGACTGACAATCTCGACGCCTTCAGCGGCTACCAGCGCGAGCGCGATGAACTGCTGCGGATCGGTGTCGAGATCTACGAATTCAAGCCGGATGCTGCCGTGCGTCGCCAGGTGATGACCGGCGCGCTGCAGACGACGCTGAACTACGCGCCCATCTTCGGACTGCATGCCAAGTCGATGGTGGTCGATGACGCGATCGCGGTCATTGGCACATTCAATCTCGACCCGCGCAGCGCCAATCTGAACACTGAGTGCATCGTGGTGATTCGGGACGCGAGAATTTCGGGCGATCTGGCACGTGTGATGGACGTAGACATGCGACCCGAGAACGCCTGGCGCACCACGCACGACTTCAACCCCGATGCCGGCGTACGCTTCGGGAAACGCTTCGCGGTCTGGTGGAAGCGGGTTGTGCCGAAGTCGGTGCTATAGTCCCGGATCCACATCGCGTTTGCGCTGCAGCGGACGTGGCCTCGTAAACTCCCGCCATCCGGAATCGAGCGTAAACGCGACCGTGGGAGGGATTCCGTGTTCATGCCGGGGCGTATCGGGAGCAACCTCGCTGTCTCGGTGGAACCACGTGGAGCAAGACCGAGCGAGCGGAAACGTCAGGCGGGGAGCAGCGATTGTGGGAATGCTGCCGACAGCTTCGCGATGGCTGCAAACTCCTCGTCGGTCATCGGTCGCGCGTCGTAGCACCTGATGTTGTCTCGCACATGCTCAACCGTTCGCATGCCAAGCAACGTGACGGCGATGCCCGGTGTGCGCAGGCAGTACTGCAGCGCGAGTTCCATCATCGGGCGGTTCCAGTCAGCGGCCAAGCGACGAAGTGCAAGAATCCAGTCGCACTTGGGTGTCTGCTGCCGCAACTGCGTCTCGGTGAGCGATTCCTTGAGCAGCCCGCCGCCAAAGGAGCCGCGCGCGATCACGCCGATCCCCTGATCGCACCATGCGGGCAGAAAGCCGTGGAGGTCCGGATCGAGCAGGCCGAAAGGGCCTTGCAGCGAGTGCAGCGTACCGCGGCGTGACGCGCTGTCACCGTCGTCGAGCCAGTCCCCCGCCACGCCGTAGTGCCTGATCTTCCCGGCTTTCTGAAAGCCCTGCAGCACATGCAGGGTCTCAAGAAACGAGTCCGACGCAATGTCAGCCTGTGATGGGCTGTGCAGATGGTAAATGTCGATGTAATCGGTGCGCAGGCGTCGCAGGCTCGCCTCGAGCGCGCCTGTCAGATAGGCCGGCGAAAAATCCTGTGCGAGCTTGCCTGAGGCTCCGGCTGGCAGGTTCTCGCGCTTGATTCCGAGGAAGCGAACGATGGGCCGAACCAGCGGCTTCACCCGCGCCAGAAGATGGCGACGTGTGGGCAGCAGATAGCCGCCTTTGCTGGCGATGATCACGCGGTCACGCCGATCGCGGAACGCCTGGCCGATGAGCGATTCGCTTTCGCCCTGTGAATACATGTCGGCCGTGTCGTAGAAATTGATCCCGGCATCAAACGCGGCGTGCAGCGTGGCGGTACCCGATTCACTGGTCCCGCGGGCCATCAATCCCCCGATTCGCGAGCCACCAAAGCCGATCTCAGAGACTGAGAGTCCGGAGGCCCCGAACGGACGGTACTTCATCGACTCGCGTCGACCGCTGGCAGCGACTGTTGCTTCAGATCATGCGCCAGCCGATCGGCTGCGCGGGCCGCGATCGCCATCGCCGTCAGGGTCGGATTCTTCTCCGGGCCAGTGGTGAAGCAGCTGGCATCAACGGCGAGAACATTCGGTGCGTCGTACAATCGGTTCCAACCATCGGTCACGCCGTACTGACGGGACTTGTGCATACGGATCGTACCTCCGAAGTGCACCGATTCGCCCGGCGTGAGCACCGTCGGGGCTTCTTTCAGCGTTGCCTTGTATCCCGAGGCGCTCAGGAGGTTGAGCATCGTCTGCCGCGCATCGACCACGTTCTTGACATCGCCCGCGTCGAACTGCATCCGGATCGAGAGTTCCGGCCTGCCGAATGCATCGCGATGATCGCCCGACACTCGCACGAAGTTGCGCTGATCTGGAATCGTCGTTCCAAACACCTGAACGCCGACAATGGTGCTCTTCATCCCTGCGCGACTCTTGATGCGGTCCTTCGTGCTCGCAACGCCGATCGTCCACGAGGTCGCGACCAACGGCGCGCTGGTTGCAAAGGGGCGTCGTGTCAGATATGCCGCTGAATTGAGCAGCGCGATCGGGCGCTCCACTTCGCACGACCACCAGTCACGCACGTGATCGTGGAGGTGACGCCCGAGCAGCCCTTCAGAATTGCCCAACCCGTTCGGGAAATCCGCCGACGTAGAGTTGAGCAGGAGCTTCGTCGAATGCAGCGGGCCGCAGGCGACGACCACCGCGGCGGCCTCGATGCGCTTTTCCTGTCCATCACTGCGGTCGTGGTAGAGCACACCGCGGACGCGCGCGTCGCGTGGTGACCACTCGAGTTCCAGCGCGTGAGCTCCCGCGAGCAACCGGAAGTGCGGCGAGGAGAGCAGCGGCGCGACGATGACGGAATAGCTGTTGAACGCGGTGCCCCGGCGGACGAGCATGGTCGGCGGCCCGTCAGCGATCGGGATCGGTGCCAGGGTCTGGCCCAGTTTCGCGGCCTCTCTGGCGACTGGCAACCAATCGCTCGGGAGCCGTCGCTCGTGCGCGATGCGACCACCTGGCAGGATCGGAAAATCGCCCGGTTGGCCACTCACGCCGATCAGACGCTCGGCAATGTCATAGTACGGCGTGAGGTCGTCATACCGGATGGGCCACTCGTAGCGTTCATGCAGCCGTGCCCCCTCGACGAAATCCTCCGGAGCGAAGCGAGGGACTGCTCCGGTCCATTGATTCGACACGCCGCCATGCGACATGTGGCGAATCCACAGCGGCGCCGGGCCGTGGTCGGCGACGCCGCTCGCAACGCGCTCGACCTCCGGTATCCGGCGCACGAGATTCCGGTCCGCGATACGAACAAGGAGACCCGCTGGCAGGGTCTGGCCGGATTCCATCATCGTGACCGGAATCCCACGCGCCACCAGCTGGTGCGCCATCATGGCACCAGCCGGTCCACTGCCGATCACAATGACACGGCGCTCAGTCATCAGAGAGCGCTCGCCGCCGTGTAATTGCCGGACCTCGTCCGCCCCGTGTCGCTCCGACGTAGATCATGTGCGCGCAGCGAAGGAGCATCGGCCAGTCGTACTGTCATGCATGCTATCGCCGGATGTGACCGACGAGCACACTCACTTTCCCTTGCTCCCGAGCAGAGAACTCATGAACCGGTAGGAAGAGTAGATGATCGGTGCCGCGACGGTCGCACGCTCGCGGAGCCGCCCGGCGGTCGTTGGCTTGAACCAGTTCGGGAAGAACTTGATTGCGCCGCCGTCCTTCATCCACGGATCGGGCAGCTTGCTGCCGCCGTCTTCCCAGGTCAGTGCGAGCATCGGACGAGCGACGTTCGTCACGTTCGGCATGCCGCGATGCCACATGCTCGACGTCCGCACCATCACATCGCCCTGCTTCATCTCGACGCGGAGGCTGTTACGCCCGGCGTTCTCAGTGACGAAGCGCCAGTACGGATAGTACTTCTTGTGGGTCCCCGGAGCCGCCTCCATCGCCCCGTTGGCGATGATGGTATCCACGACGGCAACGTTGGCGATCATGAAGCCGCGCGAGAAGTCGTAGTCGGTGTGAT
>JANNVN010000132.1:0-7325 GCA_031414435.1 Gemmatimonadaceae bacterium | reverse complement strand
TCATCATCCGGATTGCCCGTCAGCAGGAATTCGATCCGGTCGAAGGCGTTCGTTCCGAACAGGACGCCCCAGAAGCGAAGGCCACCGTTGAGCTCCGGGAAGAACCCCTGGCCCAGCGACGGCTGAACCGTGAGCGTGTTGAGCAACGTGTTGCCGTTGAGGAGTCGGACCTGCACCGATCCGCCCACATCACCCAGGTCGGTGCCGTAGAAGCCGAAGCCGGCGACCTGCTGGCTGAACTGGACCGCGAATGAGGCGTTGCCGCCGACGGACAGCTGGAAATAACGGCTGCCGCTGATGGCCATCCGTCCGAAGGGGATGATGCTCGATGATTCCTGTTCGACGTTGCCAGCCCCCGTGAGCGTCGCATTACCGGCGAAGCCAAAGCCGAGGGTCAGCGGCGCGGTGGTTCCGGCGGCGATGTTCTCGAAGTTCTGCGTCGAGACGCTGTTCGACAGACTGGCGAAGAACGAGTTCCGGGCGGCAAGCGCAGCGCCGGCGGGCGGGACCTTCTGGGCGCACCCGTTCGGACCGAGTGCCACGCACCCGGGATTCTGGGTGAAGCCGGTGAAGACCGACTGCGCACCCAGCGGCGCTGCCGCGAGCATGAGTGCAGGGAGAACGCGGATCAATCTCATTGTGGTGTCCCGAAGGGGTGACCTGGGTCGCGCGGAGTCGTCTGACGACTTTGCATCGGGTATGCCGTACATGCCGCTGCGGCGCGATCGAGCCGCGCATGTGTCGTAAGTCGTTGCTGAACATCGGCTTACGAGTCGATTCCTGCGGCTGTCTGGCGGTGTGAGAACTTTTTTTCGGTCGCTGCGTGGGTGGCGACCGGTACCGACAGGGTGTTGCAACTCCACTGCGACATCTCGGCAGTTCTTGCCGGGCGAATCTGTGGCTGATTGGTGATTCCGGAGCGACCTTTCGCCGCGCGGCTGGGCGGCAGTGCCCTCCCGCGCCCACCACTCTTTCGCGCGACGTCATGACCCGACTTCTGCCCGCCGTTTGCATCATCGCCGCCATCACACTCGTCGGCATCGCGACGCCGTCACTCGCGCAGGCGCAGCGCAACACGCTCCCGGAAGTGAAAATCCGATGGGACCGCATGTGCCAGATCCGTCAGGAGAAGTTCGATCACATCCTGCCCGAAGCGATGCGCGAGAACGGCATCGACATGTGGATCGTCGCGCAGAAGGAAGGGCACGATGATCCACTCGCGCCGGTGCTCGGCGGGGGATACACGGGCAGTGTCGGCTATTTCATCTTCACCGACAAGGGCGGCGATCGAATCGAACGGGCGGTGCTTGGCATCACTGATCATCACCGCGCGTTGTGTGGCGCCTACGACATTCCCGATGCCGAGGGCGATCTGCTCAAGTTCGTGCAGGCGCGGAATCCGAAGCGCATCGGGATCAACATGTCGGCGGAGATGGGGCTGGCCGACGGGTTGACCAAGTCCGTGTACGACCAGATGGTGAAGGCACTCGGCCAGCAGTTCGCTTTGCGGCTGGTGAGCGCCGAAAAGATGGTGTCGGACTTCTCGTCGCGCCGTACCGCCTCGGAAATCGTCGCGTTCGGCGAAGCGGGAGAAATCGGTCGCCAGATTGCCGAGCGTGCGCTGTCGAACGAAGTGATCACGCCGGGTGTGACGACGCTGGCCGATGTGGCGTGGTGGATCGAGCAGCAGCAGTTCGAGCGGCGGCTCGGTTCATCGTTCACGGTGCCATCGGTATACATCACCGGCCCGAATGGCATCGAGGCGACGAGCAACGATCGCATCATTCAGCGTGGCGACATCATCATGCTCGACTTTGGCGTCGGGTACCTGACGATGTGGACCGACCAGAAGCGGATTGCCTATGTGCTGAAGCCAGGCGAGACGAAGCTGCCGGAGAGTTATCAGAAGGCATTCGACAACGCGGTGCGGGTGCGTGACGTGATTCATCGCACCGCGCGTCCCGGCAAGACGGCTCAGGCGATGATGGACGACGTGAACGCCGCCATCGTGAAGGCCGGCATTCTGCAGATGCGCGGCTTCAATCAGACCCGCCCTGACAACAGCGTGGAGTTCATCATCGGCTGTCACTCGGTGGGCGACTGGGGGCACGGCATCGGCCCATCGATGGCGTTCTTCAATCCCGGGCGGCTGACGTACGAGATGCGCCCGTCGAATCTGTTCTCGATCGAGCTGTTCGCCTACACGCCGATTCCCGAGTGGGGCGGCAAGAAACTGCGTATCCCGCTCGAGGACGATGCCACCATCACGGCTCGCGGAGTGGAATGGGTGTATCCGGTGAATCCACGGATCATCCTGATCAAGTAGTACACCTCGCTTGTGGCGCTCATGGCTTTACCCATTGAGCGTCGCTTCATCGAGGGTCGACACTTCTGAACGGCAACAGCGTTAACGCAAAGACAACTGAATGACGCAGAGACGCGAAGAACAGCAGGTGTGTTGGGGCTGAACCCGGATTTGAAGGCCGTTCCCATTCCTCCAGCGCACGGCAGTTCTTTGCGCCTTGGCGCCCTCCAGGTTCTTTTGGGTTGATCGCAGTTGCCTTTGCAGCTGCAGTTGCCCTTGCAGTTGCAGTTCCCACCAACGCAGTTGCAGTTCTTTGCGCCTTGGCGCCTCTCAGTTTCCTTTGCGTTGATCGCAGTTGCCTTTGCAGTTGCCCTTGCAGTTGCAGTTCCCACCAACGCAGTTGCAGTTCTTTGCGCCTTGGCGCCTTTCAATTTCCTTTGCGTTAATCGCAGTTGCAGTTGCCCTTGACTCGCACTGCTCTGACGTCAGCGATGTCAGCGCGCCCGGCGAATCTCGATGTCGCCGTTACCCGTGCTGAGCGAGAGGCGTTCCCCGCCCTCCCCGAGCTGACCACGCAGCCGGTTCCGCTCGATGCGGCCCTGCAGGCGGATCGGCAGGTCCGTCGTCACGTCGCCGTTGCCAGACGTCGCTTCCATGTCGGCGCTGAAGTTGCCGGGCACGGAGAGTACGATGCGACCGCTGCCGGTGGAGAATGACATTGGCGCCGCTCGATCAATCCGCTCCATCGCGACATCGATGTTGCCGTTGCCGCTGCTCGCCGTGACCGGGCCGTTGGAGGTGGTCACGCTCACGTCACCATTGCCGGTACTGGCTTCCACGGGTCCCCGTGCCCCTTCAACCGTCACGCGCCCGTTGCCTGTGCTCGCAGTGACGCGGCCCGTCGTGCCGGAGACCAGCACGCGCCCGTTGCCCGTGGCAGCCACCACCTCGCTGCCGGCACCGTTGATGCTGACGTCGCCATTGCCCGTACCAGCGTTCACCAGCACGCCGGCAGGGATCGTCACCACGAAACTGGCACGAGTGCGCTGCCGATTCCAGCCGTCGCGCGACCGGTTTCGACGCTGGCGATAGCCGCGATCCATGTCGCATTCATCGTCGTCGTTGTAGACGGCGCAGACGACCAGGCCGCCGTCCTGCCTCTTCACGATGAAGCCGATCTCGCTCATCGACGCACCGCGATCGGCGGTCTTTTCGGCGCGGATGTCGACGTCGGATCCTGAACCCTGTCGAATCGTGATCGTGCCGTTCGGTGACGAGAGTCGCAACCGATCACCGCTGTCCATTCGTTCGCGCATGCTCCAGCTGTCGTCCGCGCGACCAACAACGGTCTGGGCGCTGGCACTGGCTGCCGCGAGGGCGAGGAGGGCGGCGGTGCGAAGGAACGTCGGCATGGGAACTCCAGTGGGGGGTGGCACGGTACGACTGCTGCGCGGTATCTCCGATGTGCCGTGGGACACCCCCGTCATACGCGAGGGTTGCCCGACGGTTTCCATTCTGTTTCGCACGTATCAACCAGCTCGGGTTGTTGGACGGCCCTCCGGGCGTTCGATTTGATCTGGCGGCGCCGGTCGGCGGGTGCCCGAAAGTCGTGTCCCTCGAGTTCTTCACCACGTCCCGCGCCCATTGCCGCTGCGTCGTCGAGTCTGCCCGCTGTCGTCCCAGCCTTGCTGCCGCGGCCTCCTGACACTCGCCCCTTCATTTGCCGTAGCGGTTTGTCTGCTGCCAGCAGTGCTCCGCGCGCAGCAACTGCCTGACAGCACCCGCCGGGTGGAGCAGATCGTGCTCACGCGGCACGACATCTTCGATTCCACCGAAGCTGCGCCGTGGGTCCGACGGATCGTGAACCAGCTGCACGTTCGCACGCGGCAACGGGTGGTGGAGCGTGAGCTCCTGTTCCGCGCTGGTGATCCCCTCGACTCCGCGCGCACGGCCGAGACGGGCCGGAATCTTCGGCGGCTGCAGGTCTTCCGTGATGTGCGGGTGGACACGAGCGCCGATGGCCGGACGCTCAACATCCACACCTACGATGGCTGGTCCACGCGACCCTACGCCACATTTCGCAGCACGGGTGGACAAACGCTCATCAGCGCCGGACTGCTCGAAACGAACTTCCTCGGCCTCGCGACGACGCTCGATGTCCGCTACGTGCAGGATCCCGATCGTTCGCTGGTGCGTCTGGCGTTCGGCGCGCCGCGACTGATCTCGAATCGCGTCAGCACGGGCGCGTTCTACAACCGGTTTTCCGACGGTAGCAGCTACGGCGCGGTGATCGAAAAGCCGTACTTCTCGCTCTCGGGCCGGAATGCACTCCGTGCAAGCTTCGTCAGTTTCGATGGTCGTGTGTTGCGCTTCCGCGATGGCGTGCTGCGTGCGCGCGATTCACTGGGCCGGCGTTTCACGCTCGGCGCTCTCACCGCGGCGCGCGCACTGCGTGCGTCGCCGCGAGGGTACCTGCGGATCGGGGGCGAGTTGCAGGTTCGTCGCGATGACTTTGCGCCACGTCGCGATGTGCCGGCGGCAATTTCCCGGACGGTGACGGGCGCGCTGATCAGCTACGTCGACATGAGTGCGGCGCGGTTTGTCGTCACGCGGAACTATCGGCAACTTGGCCAACCCGAAGACGTGGACTTGAGTTCGACGATCCGCCTCGGGGTGGCGGTGGCACCTGCAGCGCTGGGATACGATCGTTCAGGCGTCGGCCCCGTGATCTTCGCCCAGACAGGCACACGTCTGCCACATGGCTTTGCCACTGTGACCGGTCGCGCCTCGGGCCTGGCCAGCGCCGGCGCAGTGGACAGTGGCACCGCGCAGGTCTCCGCCACAGTCGTCTTCCAGCCGCACCGCCAGCACATGCTGGTGGGTTTCACCATGCGTGGGTGGGACAAGAATCCCTTCCCAGGCGAAGAGTTCGATCTCGGACTGTTCCGCGGGCCGCGCGCGTTCCCGCTGCATGCGTTCACCGGTGATCGGCAGCAGGTCTCCGTGCTCGAGTATCGCTATACCGCGTTGCCGAATATTCTTGGCGCGTTCGCCGCCGGTGTCGCAGTGTTCGCCGAGACGGGAGGAGCGTGGTACCGTGGTTCGCCGCAACGCAGTGGCAGTGATGCCGGCGTTGGATTGCGGTACGCGCCACTCCGATCGGCATCGAACGTCGGGGCTGGTCGTTTTGATCTGGTGCGCCGCTTCGCGACCGACCGTCAGCCAGCTGGCTGGGTGGTCGTGGTCGGGACCGGGTTCACCTTCGACGGATTGCGATGAGTCGCACGTCTCAGACGATCGGGTCGCCTGGCGACGCGCAGATGATCGTGATGGCCTGAGGGTCGACTGTCAGTGATGCTTCCGTGGCGTCGATCGCCTCACCGTCGATCTGCAGCGGGAGCGGCGAGCGGATTTCCGCCGTCTGCCATCGAACGGTCCGCACACCGGGCAAACGATACTCCGACGAGTCGCGTTGGAGTGGCGCAGCCACACCCCGAGCCATGAGGTTCCAGTAGCCGAGCGGTGAGCGGACTGCGGCAGCAATGGCGAGGCCGTCGTCGGGCTGCATGCCGCGCCACATCACCTTGCCAAAGGCATAGTGAGGAATGTTGTAGAGACCAACGTTGTGCACGAGTTCCGTGGCCGCCACCCACTCAGTGCCGTCGATGATTAGCGACACGCCGCGCAGTTGCTTCGACAGGTTGAGCAGGAGCGCACTCCATCCCGCCCATTGCCTGGAGGCGTAGCGAAGGGCGGCGTACCGTCGCAGAAAGTTCGACTCGAAGCCAGTGCTGCAGCTGACCAGGGCAATCGGCGTTTGTGCGAGTGACGTGCGCATGATGTCAATCGAGGCCGTGACGCCTCGTTCCAGCGCCGCCATCGCCACCTGCGCGGAGCGGAGGCCGAGAGTATGTGCGGTGGCGTTCCCCGTCCCGAACGGGACCAGCGCGAGGGTACGCTGCAACTCGCCCCGTCGGTGCAGGAGTGTGACCAGCGCATTCAGCGACCCATCACCGCCAACCGCGGTCGGCACTTCGTCGTCGCGCAGCCGGAGTGCGGCATCAAGCTCGGACGCTGACGATGACCGGACGATACGCGACCGCTGCGCCAACTCAGGGTGGCGCTTCAGCAGAGCATCGAGTCGGCGTGGAGCCTTGCCCGTACCCGCGGCGGCATTGACCAGGAAAACGAAACGGGACGGCGAACGCACGCAGACGGTGTTGGGTGACGGCGGCCACACGCCAGCTGGCGGTCATACGAAGCTAGTGGATTGGAAATGAACTTGGGGTAGCACAAAGGTCGTCGGGGCGCCCGTCCGACGAGGCGGAAACCGCAGTACTACCAGCGGTATGGCGAGGATTTCCAACGCTGGCGGGCGGGATGCTGCGGCGGCCGACTGCATCCCGAACTTCGTTTCCAGTCCACGAGTCACCCGGTGACGCCAGAGGCTACGACTCCCGCATCGCGACTCAGCGCACCAACTGACCGCACGTGACAATCCGGTCCATGTTCTTTGGCGACTCGTGCACGTTCACAAACAGCGCGCCCGCCTCGGGAAACGGAATGGGAAGGTCAATCACTGCAACGCCATTGCCGCGCGCATTGATGCGAATCGTGGCGTCTGCCTGCCCCGGGCCGACTATCGGAGCTTCCTCGCCACAGATGCCGGCGTGCAGATGCCATGCTCTGACCGCCCCCGGAGTATCGCCACTGATGACGACGCGCACCCGGGTCTGATTCGGTCGCCTGCCACGTTCGAGCACCACCGTCCCGTGTGGACCGATGGCACCGTTCGGCGGTGCCAACTCGGCGCTCCAGCGGGCGATGGTATGGGCCATCGCGCGGCCACTCAGCGGCGCGGTGGTGAGTGAGAGCAGCGCGAGAATGGCGCTGATACCCGGCATCAGGAGTGGCTTCAGCCGGGTGACGGTACGACGACTCATGGAATCCTCCGCAGCGGCGCGGGTGGGCGTTCGGATCCAGTTATCCGGTATGGCCCTGATTCACATTGCGCCCAATC